>JAAYPF010000025.1 GCA_012519925.1 Clostridiaceae bacterium | reverse complement strand
ACGCCTTCCAACCTCCTGTAAATCATACATACATTATGATTTTACAGGATTTTTTTGTTGAAAGGGGTCATTTTTTCGCTAGCGTTTCCCCACTAAAGGGGTCACTTTTATATTAGCATACACAACTCCAGTATATAAATTTACAAAAATAGGTTTTGTATAAATTGCTGCCTTCAAAAATAATCTAATTTGCAAGTTGTGTTATAAATAATTGCAAAATGTAATAAATTTTTCATTGATTTTATTGAAATTAACACTATCAATATGTTATAATAAAAAAACGAGGTATCTAATGAAAGCTATATTTCATTAATATAACAATGATATTTTAGTTTTAGTAAGCGTACTCAATGGCGAGAATGACTACTCTGCCTTAAGTACGCTTTTTTTGTAAATCGATAATTTTTGCAAGTTAAAACAATAAACATTTCATTTGTAGTGCTAAAATATTTTATATAGAAAGGGTGCATAATTATGAAAAGATATAGACTACCCTCAAAACAAGGTTTGTATGACCCACAGTTTGAGCATGATGCTTGCGGCATAGGTTTTGTTGTTAATATAAATGGTAAAAAATCTCACAAAATTATTCAGCAAGCTTTAACTATCCTCATAAACCTCACTCATAGAGGAGGCAGTGGATCTGAATCCAATTCCGGTGACGGAGCTGGTTTATTAATACAAATACCTCATAAATTCTTTTCAAAAGAATTGTCAAAGCAAAAAATTCAATTACCTGAATTCGGCAATTACGCAGTAGGCATGGTTTTTCTGCCTTCTGCTAAAGATAAGAGAAAGACTATGGAAAATTACATCGAAAGTATAATAAAAGAAGAAGGACAAAGACCTTTAGGCTGGAGAGATTTAAAATTAGATGAAAGCCCATTAGGAAGTATGGCACTCTCTACAAAACCTTTTATAAGGCAGATTTTTATTGAAAAGAATAACTGTCTTGATTCAGAAATTGCTTTTGAGAAAAAGCTCTACGTTATAAGAAAGCGTATCGAAAAATATTCTCTTGATACTAATCAATATGTTTATTTTTCAAGCTTATCCTCTAGGACTATAGTATACAAAGGTATGCTAACATCCAATCAAGTTGGTAAATTTTATACGGAGCTTACAGATCCTTCTGTTGAATCAGCTCTTGCCCTTGTACATTCAAGATATAGCACAAATACTTTTCCTAGTTGGGAGAGAGCACATCCAAACCGTTATATTATACACAACGGAGAAATAAATACCTTAAGAGGTAATGTTAATTGGATGAATGCAAGGCAAGTACTCTTGGAATCACAACATTTCGGCGAAAATATAGAGAAAATCCTTCCAATTATTAATCCAAATGGGAGTGATTCTGCTATGTTCGATAATTGCCTTGAATTTATAACCCTTTCAGGACGTTCTCTTCCTCATGCCGTTATGATGATGATTCCTGAACCCTGGTCAAACCATAAAGATATGAGTGATGAGAAAAAAGCTTTTTATGAATATCACAGTTGTTTAATGGAACCATGGGATGGTCCTGCTGCAATAGCATTTACAGATGGCTCAACAGTGGGGGCAGTTTTAGATAGAAACGGTCTAAGACCTGCACGTTACTATATTACTACTGATGATTTGGTAATATTAGCATCAGAAGTTGGAGTACTTGACATACCTACAGAAAATATAATACGCAAGGAAAGACTTCGCCCTGGAAAAATGCTTCTTATAGATACCAATAAAGGAAGGATTATAGCCGATGATGAAATCAAACATTCCATTGCTTCAAATCAACCTTATCGTAAATGGTTGAATGAACATTTAATAGATATAGAAAGTCTACCAACAGCTCCTTATTTAACAAAAACAAACCATGAAACTATACTTTTAAGGCAAAAGGCTTTTGGTTATACCACCGAAGACCTTAATTCTATATTAGTTCCAATGGCTAAAGACTGTGTAGACCCAATTGGTTCAATGGGTACAGATATACCTTTAGCTGTGTTATCTGACAAACCTCAGCTATTATATAATTATTTTAAACAGCTATTTGCTCAGGTTACAAATCCGCCAATTGATGCTATTAGAGAAGAAATTATTACAAGCACAGTAACAATGATGGGTTCGGAAGGAAATTTAATTAATCCTGTACCTGAAAGCTGCCGACAAATAAAAGTTGTAAATCCTGTTATAGACAATAACTATCTTGAAAAACTTCGCCATATTGATAAACAAGGATTTAAATCTTTTGATTTACCCATACTTTTTAGTATTAAAGAAGGTGCTAAAGCACTTGAAAAAGCAATGGAAGAATTGTTTGTTAAAGCCGATTCAGCAATTTCACAGGGTGCTAATATACTAATTTTATCCGATAGAGGTATAAGTGCTGGCAAAGCAGCAATTCCAGCTCTAATGGCTGTATCCGGGCTACATCACCATCTTATAAAAAAAGGTACTAGAACATCTGTAAGTATTATATTAGAATCGGGTGAACCTAGAGAAGTACACCACTTTTGTCTACTTATAGGTTATGGAGCTTCAGCTATAAATCCTTATCTTGCACTAGAATCTATTGACAATATGATTCAGCATGGTTTATTAGCTAATATAGATTATGAAGCAGCAGTACAAAATTATTTAAAAGCATGTAAAAAAGGAATAGTTAAAGTACTTTCAAAGATGGGAATTTCCACTATCCAAAGTTACCAAGCTGCCCAGATTTTTGAAGCAATAGGTCTTTCGGAAGACTTTATCAATAATTACTTTACTTCTACTTCTACAAGAATTGGTGGGTTAGGAGTTGCCGAAGTAGCTGAGGAAGTAAGATTAAGACATATATCAGCCTTCGATGAACGTATAAATGAGTTATTTTTAGAGTCAGGAGGCATTAATAAATGGCGTACTGATGGAGAATATCATATATACAACCCGGAAACTATTCATAAGCTTCAAAACGCTTGTAGAAACGGAAGTTATGAAGAATTTAAGGAGTTTTCAAAACTTATTAACAATCAAACACAAAGGTTATGCACAATAAGAGGTCTTTTCAACTTTAAGTCACGTAAGCCAATACCTATAGATAAAGTTGAGTCTGTTGAATCTATTTTCAAGAGATTTAAATCCGGTGCTATGTCTTATGGATCAATAAGTAAAGAGGCACATGAAAGTATTGCTATAGCGATGAATCGTATAGGAGGTAAGAGCAATACCGGTGAAGGTGGAGAAGACCCTGAAAGATATACACCCGATGAAAACGGTGATTCAAGATGCAGTGCTATTAAACAAGTCGCATCCGGAAGATTTGGGGTTACAAGCCACTATTTAATAAATGCAAAGGAAATTCAAATAAAAATGGCACAGGGTGCAAAACCCGGTGAAGGTGGACAATTACCCGGATGTAAAGTATATCCATGGATAGCAAAAGTAAGAGGTTCAACTCCCGGTGTAGGTTTAATATCTCCTCCTCCTCACCATGATATATACTCAATTGAAGACTTGGCAGAACTTATACATGATCTTAAAAATGCAAACAGAGAGGCAAGAATAAGTGTAAAACTTGTTTCTGAAGTTGGTGTAGGTACAATTGCAGCTGGAGTTGCAAAAGCAAAGGCTGATGTTGTATTGATAAGCGGTTACGATGGAGGAACTGGTGCATCTCCTCGTACAAGTATAAAACATTCAGGCTTACCTTGGGAATTAGGACTTGCTGAAACTCATCAGACTCTTATGCTAAACAATTTAAGAAGTCGTATTGTTGTCGAAACTGATGGCAAGCTTCTTACAGGAAGAGATGTAGCAATTGCAGCATTACTAGGGGCCG
Source organism: Clostridiaceae bacterium (assembly GCA_012519925.1). Lineage (GTDB taxonomy): Bacteria > Bacillota > Clostridia > Acetivibrionales > Acetivibrionaceae > Acetivibrio. The sequence continues at coordinate 19,295 of JAAYPF010000025.1, read as the reverse complement.
AAGAATTCGGTTTTGCTACTGCTCCACTTGTTGTATTAGGCTGTGTTATGATGAGAGTTTGCAATCTTGACACTTGTCCTGTTGGAGTTGCAACACAAAACCCTGAACTTAGAAAGAAATTTGCAGGAAAGCCTGAGTATGTAGTTAATTTCTTTAGATTTATTGCTCAGGAACTGCGGGAAATTATGGCAGAACTAGGTTTTAGGTCTATAAATGAGATGGTTGGAAGAACAGACGTACTTGAAACTTCTTTTGCAATACGTCATTGGAAAACTAAAGGAATTGATCTTTCTAATATTCTATATAGTCGAAAGTTATCTGAAGCTTCAGTAATGCATTGTACAAAAACCCAGGATAATGAACTTGATAAATCTCTAGATATGACTGAACTTTTACCTATAAGTGAACCTGCTTTATCCTCAAAGAAAAAAGTAAGAGCTATAATTCCTATAAAAAACACAAACCGTGTAGTAGGAACAATACTTGGCAGTGAAATAACAAAAGAATATGGCACAGAAGGTTTGCCTGATGACACAATAAGTCTTCACTTTCAAGGATCAGCAGGGCAAAGTTTCGGTGCTTTTATACCAAAAGGATTAACTCTTACTCTTGAGGGCGACACTAATGACTATTTGGGCAAAGGCTTATCAGGAGGAAAGATAATAGTTTATCCTCCAAAGAATTCTTCGTTTAAGCCCAATGAAAACGTTATTACTGGAAACGTTGCATTCTATGGTGCAACAAGTGGTGAGGCATACATTCGTGGAATTGCAGGAGAAAGATTCTGTGTAAGAAACAGTGGAATTAATACAGTCGTTGAAGGTGTAGGTGACCACGGCTGTGAATACATGACAGGAGGAACAGTCATTATATTAGGAGAAACCGGGAGAAATTTTGCAGCCGGAATGTCCGGTGGAGTTTGTTATGTATTTGATGAAAACAATGACTTTGCAAAGAAATGTAACAAAGAAATGGTAGGTTTAGAAAAAGTCAACGATATCGAAGAAGCAAACTTAATTAAATCAATGCTTCAGAAACATTATTTATACACAGACAGTGATGTGGCAAAAAGGATACTGGATAATTGGATTAAAATGATTGATAAGTTTGTTAAAGTAATGCCTATAGATTATAAAAGAATGCTTCAAGCTATAAAACATATTTCTAATCAAGGTATCGATGGTGAAGAAGCTTTAATGGCTGCCTTTGATGCTAACAACAAAGACCTCGCTCGTGTTAGTGGAAATTAGAAATGGAGGGATAACAATGGGAAAACCAACTGGCTTTATGGAATATAAGAGAGAACTACCAAAGCATCGTTCCCCCCTTGAAAGAGTAAATGACTGGAATGAATTTCATGAAGCTTTTCCAGAATTTAAACAACGAAATCAGGCGGCAAGATGTATGGACTGTGGTGTTCCTTTTTGCCACTCCGGTATTTTAATAAACGGAATGACATCGGGTTGTCCAATAAAAAACCTTATACCGGAATGGAACGATCTTATATATAAAGGCTTGTGGAATGAAGCACTAAAAAGGCTTCTTAAAACAAATAATTTTCCTGAATTTACTGGTAGGGTATGTCCTGCACCCTGTGAAGGTTCGTGTACGGTAGGAATTAATGATCCGCAGGTAACAATAAAGCTTAATGAATGTAATATAATTGATAGAGCTTTTGAAGAAGGATGGATAGTTCCAGAAATACCAAAAGTACGTACAGGAAAAAAAGTAGCAGTAATAGGTTCCGGACCATCAGGTCTTGCCTGTGCAGATCAATTAAACTCTGCCGGTCACAGTGTTACAGTATATGAAAGAGCCGATAGAATAGGTGGACTTCTTATGTATGGAATTCCAAATATGAAGCTTGATAAAAGAATTGTTCAAAGAAGAGTTGATATTCTTGAACAAGAAGGTATTAAATTTATAACAAATACGGAAGTTGGTAAAGATATCTCCTCTGAAGAACTTATTAAAAATTTTGATGCTGTAGTATTATGTGGAGGAGCTACAAAGCCAAGGGATTTGAATATTGAAGGCAGACAACTTAATGGTATCCATTTCGCCATGGATTTCTCACGTAAAAATACAAAAAGTCTTCTTGACTCAAAACACGCTGATTCTAATTACATTTCTGCAAAAGGTAAAAATGTTATTGTAATAGGCGGTGGTGATACTGGTACCGACTGTGTTGCAACTTCACTAAGGCATGGATGTAAAAGTGTTTTTCAATTTGAAATTTTACCTAAGCCTCCTTCTTCGAGACAACCAAACAATCCATGGCCCCAATGGCCAAAGGTTTTGAAAGTTGATTATGGACAGGAAGAAGCAGCTGCTATTTTCGGCGGTGATCCTAGAATTTATTGTATTACTACTAAAAAGTTTGTAGGCGACGAAAACGGTAATTTAAAAGAAGTTCATACTGTTAATATAGAATGGAAGAAAGATAATTTAGGACGCTTTATACCGGTTGAAATTGAGGGAAGGGAAAAGGTTTGGAAAGCAGATCTTGTACTTCTATGTATGGGGTTCTTAGGTCCTGAAGATACAATACCTAATCAACTAAGTATTGATAGGGATGAAAGAACAAATGTAAAAGCACAATACGGAAGTTATGAAACAAATATAAAAGGTATCTATGCTGCTGGAGATATGAGACGGGGACAAAGCCTTGTAGTTTGGGCAATTAATGAAGGCAGAGGTGCTGCCCGTGAAGTTGATAAATATTTAATGGGTTATACTAATTTGCCATAATAAAATATCATTATTTTTAAGAAACTGCTTTTGATGCAGTTTCTTTTAATTATTTCATACCGCGGCAAAGCCACAAGAATTCAGAATTTAAAACACTCTGACAATATGCCTCTAGTAATTTACTAACTTCTTCTAAAAGAAGTTTTGAGTCTGAAACGTCACAATATTTAAGATCCCTTGTAAGAATTAGATAATATCTGCATTCTTCAAGAGAACCACGTGCAATATTATAAAAACGCATTTTAGCTCTTTTGTTATGTTTACGAAAACCCTCAGCTAAATTAGCAGCTATTGATATAACTTGTGTGTGGCAAAAAAGTTTTCATAAAAAACAAACTTTTTTAGAGGAATTATATAAATGTTATTAGGTACTTATATATAAATACCTTGAATTTAATTTTATGTTATAATTATAAAAATGACAATATTTTATAATTATAATAGAGTAATTATAATTGGAAAGGTTAATAAGTAATGAAGGAAAAAACTAATAATATTAACACTATTATAACTTTAACAATTCTTATTTTATCAGCATCGTTAGATAATGCGGTTTTAGGTTTGTTTCCTCCTCTATTTTCATCCATATCGGAGGATTTAAATATACATGTTTCTACAATGGGTGTTGTTTCCGCTGTAACAATTTTATTTTCTGCTGTATCATCAATTTTCTGGGGATACATGGCTGATAAAGGAAAGAGGAAGCACCTAATTATAATTGGTACTTTTATTTTTACTGTTTCATTATTTCTAACGGCGTTTAGCAAAAACTATTTTCAATTGTTATTATTTCAAATGTTTACTGGTATAGGTTTAGGATGTGTTGGTTCAATCGGTTATAGTGTTATGACAGACTTTATACCAAAAAAACATCTTGGAATGCTATTAAGCCTATGGGGATTATCTCAAGGATTTGGAGGTATTGCTGGAGCTGTTATGGCACCTATAATATCCACACATTCAACATGGAGAAGACCTTTTATAATAATTTCCGTTATTGATTTTATATTTATAATTTTTTACTTCTTTATAAAAGAACCTGAAAAAGGTTCTGCTGAACCCGAGTTGAAAAAACTACATAAAGATGGGTTAAGCTATAATTACTCTATTGAACTAAATCATATACCTAAAATTACTGCGAAAAAGAGTAATAAATGGCTTATGTTTCAAGGTTTTTTTATGCAAATCACAATTGGTACCCTTATATGGCTACCTACACTTTATGCTTCTAAAATAAGGGCTGAAGGTATTAATGCGGATTCGGCCGCAATAGCTGCTGGATACTTTTATGGACTTCTACAAATGGGAGGACTATCCTCAACATATTTTGGTTATTTAGGAGACAGATTTCAAAAGAAAACCTACAGAGGTAGAGCTCTTATGACTGGTGGTCTTATTCTCACAGCCGTGCCCCTTTATATCCTTATGTTTTTGCTTCCAATGGATAACCTTAGACTTCCCTCATCAAATGAACCTTATACAATTCTTATTTCGCTTATAAAGCAATTTGTTACAAACCCTTGGATACTTTTAATGTTCATACTTGCAGTATGTGCAACTGCTGCACAATCAGCGAACACTCCAAACTGGTTAGCTCTCTTAACGGATATAAATCTACCCGAACATAGGGCAACTGCCTTCAGTATTGCAAATCTTATTAACGGTTCTGGTAGGGCTTTAGGTAATGTTCTTATAGGTATAGTTTTAGGATTTATATCTTTAAAATTTAATGAGCCCTACAACTACATATACACTATGGTTTTATTTCAATTGTTCTTCATCCCCGCAGTTTATTGCTACTATAAAGTTTCAAGAAACAGTGGCAGAGATATCAGAAGGGTTAAATCTACTTTAAAAAAGAGGGCAAAAAAACTTGATTAGGTTAACTTTTAGTTAATACAACCAGCTAATACAAAAATAAAATAATATTCTTTTCATATCGCTTAGAATAACAAAAAACCCTTGAATATCAAGAGTTTTTAGATAAATCATGGCGGAGAAGCAGGGATTCGAACCCTGGCGCCAGTTACCCGACCTAACGGTTTAGCAAACCGTCCCCTTCGACCTACTTGGGTACTTCTCCTTATTTAGATATTGGCGGAGAGAGTGAGATTCGAACTCACGGTAGGCTCACACCTACGCCGGTTTTCAAGACCGGTGCCTTAAACCAACTCGACCATCTCTCCATTTCTTGTGACAACAAATAATATAACACGTACAATTACTTTTGTCAATACCTTTAGCAAACCTATTTTAGGTAATTTTAAAGATTTTTATATAATTTTTTTCTAATTAACTAGGGACCCTATGGTTCCCTTCGATGGATGCTTCGTATCCTAGTTTGCGTAGGAGAGCAGTGTAACCTAGCGAAACGAACAGCCTGATCACCCTCCCTAAACCAGTAAAGGGGAATCCCCTTTACAAACCCAGTATAGAAATTTACAAAAATAGGATTTTTATTATTTCCTATACTTCTAAAAATACACTAACTAAAGATTATTAAAATTAATAAAAAGACAATATTTTACCCTTAATCAACCAATAAAGTCAAAAAGATATATACCCTTTTGACTTTACAAAAAATACCTATTTAATAACCTCCACACCATTCATATACTTTAATAAAGCTTCAGGTATGGTAACCGATCCATCTTCTTGTTGATAATTCTCAAGAATACATGCAGTTGTCCTACCTATAGCAACTCCTGATCCATTTAGTGTGTGGACAAATTCAGGTTTCTCATTTGCACTTCTTCTAAACTTTATACCTGCTCTTCTAGCTTGGAAATCTTCAAAATTACTACATGAAGAAATTTCTACATATCTATTATAACTTGGCATCCATACCTCTATATCATATTTCATTGCCGCGGTAAATCCAAGATCTCCTATACATATTTTTACAACCCTATAAGGTATACCTAGTAACTGTAACACCTCTTCTGCATCTCTAGTTAAAGCCTCAAGTTCATCGTAAGAAGTTTCTGGTGTTGTAAATTTTACTAATTCTACTTTATTAAATTGATGTTGTCTTATAAGACCTCTAGTATCTCTTCCTGCAGCCCCTGCTTCAGCTCTAAAACACGCCGAATATGCTGCATGCTTTATAGGTAAATCATTAATATCTAATATTTGTTCTCTGTACATATTAGTAACCGGAACTTCAGCTGTCGGTATTAAGAAATAGTCATTATTTGCAACCTTAAATGCATCTTCTTCGAATTTTGGAAGCTGTCCTGTTCCTATCATACTATTTCTGTGGACCATAAAAGGTGGAAATACTTCTGTGTAACCATGTTTGCTTGTATGTAAATCAAGCATAAAGTTCATTAACGCTCTTTCTAATCTTGCTCCTAGCCCTTTATAAAAAGTGAACCTTGCTCCTGTCACTTTTGAAGCGGATGAAAAATCAAGTATATCTAGTTTTTCTCCTATATCCCAATGGGCTTTCGGTTCAAAACTATATTTTCTTGGTTCGCCCCATTTTCTTATTTCTACATTATCCTCATCAGTATCACCGTCTGGAACTGAACTATTTGGAATATTAGGTATTGTTAAAAGTATTTTATTTAATTCTTCATCAATATCCCTAACTTCTGAATCAAGCACTTTTATCTTATCAGATAACTTCTTCATTTCTTCCATAAGTGGTTCAATATCTTTACCTTCTTTTTTGAAAATGGGAATCATCTTTGAATCGGAGTTCTGTTTATTCTTAAGTTGCTCTACTTCAACTAAAATTTGTCTTCTTTTTTCATCAAGATTCAAAATTTCATTAACATCAAAGCTGTCTTTTCTCTTTAGTAATGCTTTTTTAAGAATTTCAGGATTACTTCTTATTAACTTAATATCTAACATATTTAATTCTCCTTATGATAATTTATCTAAAAATATAAGCTAGTTACAATAAAACTGCCTATTGATTTCTATTAATATTAGTAATAAAAACTCTAAAACTAACTAATATCAACTTTTATTAAAACAATTATACTACAAAATAATATCATTTCAACTATCAAACCTAATAAAAGATTCAAATAACAAACACCAGTAAATCTAATCAAGAAAATTTGCTTCGCTCATTAATTTTATTGTTCGCTAGGGAACCCTATTATCTCATTCTACGGATGCGAAGCATCTTAATTATAAAAAAATTCAATATTACTTTCAAATTAATAATAAAACTTATTTGTTCAATGCTAGAAAGTCTGTTGCTTCCTTTTTATAAGTACTATCTGGATAATTTGAAATCAAAGTACCCATTGCTTGTCTTGCAGCATAATAATTCCCTTTTCTATAATGCGAATAAGCAATAAAGTAATAGCAATCATCAGAATAATACTCATTTTTTTCTAAACTTAGTGATTTTTCTAAACTATCTATCGCAAAATCATACTCTCTTTCTTTATAGTATTCATAGCCTTCAGTGTAAAATACTAATGAGGCCTTTTTAACAGACTTATTTAGTAGTTTTTGATACAATTCTAAAGCATCTTTTTCTAATAATTCTATGTCTATTTCTCTAGTCAATATTAAAGCACATTCCTTAATATCTCCATCATGATATTTTATATCTGCTATTATCAAATTTTGATAATTCTCAAGTTTAAAATCATTATCATTTACTATATTCCTTATTTCCTGCTTTAATTCTGATTCCTTTATTCTAGCATCTTCAATTTCCTTATCTAATATCTCAATTTTTTCAGCCAATTTTTTATTTTCAGAAAGAGCAGTGCTCAAATTCATCTGAAAATTGCTTTTTTCCTTTTCAGTATCACCTAATTTGTTTTTTACATCATCTATATTTTTATTAACTTTTATTTGACTATATGTTGTTATCATAAGTACAATAAAAGCACTTGTGAACAAAACTACAGCATAGATCCATACTGTCTTTTTATCCTTTTTACTAACCATATTTTCATACACTCCTAAAGGATATATAGTAAGCTAATTTTAACTTTCTTTTACTAATAAAATAATGTATTTTTTTAGAATAACCTTTTACATATATTTTAGATACTGCAAGATTTATAAGTTACTAAAAATGTGGATAATAGTACACAATTGCAGATTATTAACTGCATATACTTAGCAAATTTTTCACAACATTATTATTAAAAAGATTTATGTTTTTTAGCCATATCAATTGCTTGAATTTCTTCTGCAGATAAAACATATTTTGATTGACCATTTACTATAGCTTTTGCATAAGTGGTTGTTGTTTCTCTAGAATAAATTCCATTTAAAACAATTCCATTATCATAACCATCAAGTATTGCTATAGCAAAACTTAAATTACTCCCTACATTATCAAATGCGTTATATCTTACTATACCTACTTTTTGTACACATTGGAGTATGTTTCTTTCAATAGAGTTTAAACTACTTTCTATATCTTTATTTTTATTCATAATTTCATAACACAAATCAATGTTTTCTTCAACTAGTCTCTCTATATTAGAATTATCTGAATTATTAAAAAATTTACTATATTTTTTATTTAGTTTATTAAATTTTATGTTTGTTAAAATCAACGAAATAAATAAAATTACTGATAAAATAATATTTGCTAATATAAAATATGGACCAAAGCTTTTTATAGTATTGTAGATTTCTTCTATGACTTTTAACATTTAATACTCCTTTTGTTATATTAAATATAATTGCTTTAGTAAAAACTCCGAGGCATTGAACCCCTTTGTTTTCGCTCCTTTCATTTCATTCTGAGGAGTGTAATAAAAACTCCGGAACATCGAGCCCTCCGTTTTTGCCTCTTTCACTTTGTTCGAAAGAAACATTATAACAACAAATTGTTTCACGTGAAACAATTTGTTATATACTTATTAAATCAAATATAAATATTATTTCATTATCTTAAAAGTAACTGGTTATAAAATAATCAACTGACAAAACTTATTTAACAATATTTCTATATAATATTAAGTTTTATAATTAAATTCCTCAAACTTTATATTTTTATTATTATTTCAATTTTTTTAGAATATTACAAAATATATATATAACTTAAATATTTCAAAACTTCAGTTTTAACATTCAAATAAAGATACATTAACTTAGTTTATCTATTTTAATACTTTTTGCAATATTTCTAATTAAAACCTATCTAGCTCAATTAGTAAATTTTTTTATAACATAAAACTAATTTAATAGTATAGGAATTTGCATTTTGAAAGTCCGCCCGATAGGGCGATAAGTTCATATTTTTGCATTATACCTTATTTAGCTTTAAAACTCTTTTTAAGACATTTTTTATCTTTTTAATGTTTATATATTACTATATTTAAAATAAAGGCTTATAAAACAAAATAGAAAGTATGTTAATTTTCCATTTTTTTGAATATTTCTAATAATCTATCTAATTCTTCATTAGAATAGTATTCAATCATTATTTTACCCTTTTTATTTTTATTAAATAGTTTTACCTTTGTACCAAATATTTTCTTCAAATCATCTTCAATCTTTATTATATTCTCATCTACACTTTTGACCTTTTTATTATCATCATTACTTATTTGTATTCGTTTTACTAAATTCTCTGTTTCTCTAACATTAAGTGATTTTTTTATTATTTCTTTACATATCTTTTCTTGTATTTCTTCATCTTCAATTGAAAGTAAAGCTCTTGCATGTCCGTTAGTTATTTCTCCATCAATAAGTGATTCTTTTACTTTTTTACTTAGAGCAAGAAGCCTTATTATATTGGCAATAGTAGATCTGTTTTTTCCAATTGATTTTGATAACTCTTCTTGAGTCATATTATATTCATTTAATAATCTTTCATATGCTTCCGCCTCTTCAATTGGATTCAAATCTTCCCTTTGTATATTTTCAATCAAAGCCATTTCCATCACTTGCTTATTAGAAACATCTTTAATTATAACAGGTACACTGTTTAACCCTGCTAATCTAGCTGCTCTCCATCTTCTTTCTCCAGCTACTATCTTATATATATTTTCTTCTTTCCTTACAATAATAGGCTGAACAATTCCATGCTCTTTTATAGAATCAGATAGCTGAATTAGTTTTTGATCATCAAACTTTTTTCTTGGTTGATATACATTCGGCTCAATTTCATTTATTTTTAATTCTTTAACTCCACTCAATTCATTTTCATCATTAGCGGATGAAATAAGTGCACCTAATCCCTTACCAAGACCTTTTTTACTCATCTTCCATTTTCCTCCTCAGAATATTCTATTACCTCATCAGCTAGATCAAGATAACACTCTGCTCCTTTTGATTTCGGATCATATAATATTATAGGTAAACCATAACTAGGTGCTTCACTAAGCCTAACATTCCTTGGAATAACAGTACGATATACTTTGTTTCTAAAGTACTTTTTTACTTCTTCCACTACTTGTATAGATAGGTTCGTTCGTGCATCAAACATAGTTAATACTACTCCTTCAACATCTAATTCTTTATTCAAATGTCTTTGCACTAATTTCACTGTTTCCATAAGTTGACTTAAACCTTCTAGTGCATAGTACTCACATTGAATAGGAACAAGTATTGTATTTGAAGCTGTCAAAGAATTTAAAGTCAGAAGTCCTAAAGAAGGTGGACAATCTATTAATATAAAGTCATAATTATCTTTAATAGCATCGAGTGAGTTTTTTAGTCTGGTTTCTCTAGAAATAGTTGAAACAAGTTCCACCTCTGCTCCAGCTAATTGTATGTTAGAAGGACATAGCATAAGATTTTCTATTGGAGTCTGAACAAGTGTTTCTATTATATCTACATCATTAATCAACACATCATATGCTGATTGACCGATTTTTTTCTTATCTACACCTAAACCACTAGTTGAATTACCCTGTGGATCAACATCAATTAGAAGAACTTTTTTACCTTTATATCCTAGACAAGAACTTAAATTTACTGCAGTAGTAGTCTTACCAACACCGCCCTTTTGATTAGCTACTGCAATTATTTTTGCCATCAAACCCACTCCTTAGTTATCATTAGTTTACTTAAGACCTATAAAATATTATTAATATATTGACCTATATCTGCATAATTCTTATTATATTAACTATATCTATTTTATTAATTATTTTAGATCAAGAAAATTTGTTTTTCTCATAAATTTTCTTGTTCGCTAGGAAATTCTATTTTTTCTTTGATGTATGCTTCGCATCCTAGATTGCACAGGCGAGCAGTTTAGCTTAGCTAAACGATCAAGCCTTTAGCACCCTCCTTAAATCGGAAAAAGGTTACTCCCTTTCCAAACGCCAGTATCGGGATATATAAAATAGTATTAATAAATTCCTATATCCAAACAAATCTTATTGCCCTAATATTCGAACTAATTTTTACTTATTTATATATAATCAATAAAAGTATTAATTTATCAGTCTATAGTTGTTAAAGGCTTACTTCAAAATAGAACTTTATTCTTTGAAAACTATTATATAATTATAACATAATTATTTTTTATAACAAACTATATTTCAAAAATGTTTCACGTGAAACATTTTTACTCTACCTTCTACAACTAAATAAAAACCCCTCTGTTAGGGGTTTTATTTAGTTTATATAATTTAATATTAATTATTTTGTTCTTCTCATCATTTTAAAACAAAATCAATTTTTAAGAAGATGCATTAAAGTAAATATTTATCATTCCTATTATAAGTAATATTAAAACTTAATATTTACTGTTAAACTAAATATCAAGATTTGTTACTTCCTTGGCGTTAATTTGTATAAATTCCTTTCTTGGCTCAACTTTTTCTCCCATTAATATAGTGAAAATTTCATCAGCAGCTATAGCATCATTTAATTCTACCCTAAGCATCGTTCTTGTTTCAGGATTCATTGTAGTTTCCCATAATTGCTCAGGGTTCATCTCACCAAGACCCTTATATCTCTGAATACTGCAGTCCTCTTTTTTCCAACCTTTTTCATTTACGATTTCATCTACTTCTTTTTCATTATAGGCGTATACTTCTTCTTTACCTTTAGCTACTTTGAATAATGGGGGTCGTGCAATATAAACAAATCCGCCTTCTACAAGAGGTTTCATATATCTAAACATGAATGTTAATAATAGAGTTCTTATATGCTGTCCATCTACATCGGCATCAGCCATTATAATTATTTTGTGATATCTTAGCTTTTCAACATTAAATTCATCACCTATGCTAGCCCCAAGTGCAGTAATTACAGGTAGAAGCTTTTCATTACTATAAACCTTATCCACTCTTGATTTTTCGACATTAAGCATTTTTCCCCATAAAGGCAAAATAGCTTGATATCTTCTATCCCTTCCCATCTTTGCAGAGCCACCTGCAGAATCTCCCTCAACTATGTATATTTCACATTTCGATGGATCTTTTTCTGAACAATCAGCTAATTTTCCAGGCAAAGTAGTTGACTCAAGAGCACTTTTCCTTCTTGACATTTCACGTGCTTTCTTTGCTGCTTCTCTTGCTCTTGCAGCTGTAAGACTTTTCTCCATCACTATTTTAGCAATAGAAGGGTTCTCCTCAAAAAAAGCAGATAGTTTTTCATAAATAGTATTTTCAACTAAACTTCTTATTTCAGAATTACCTAGTTTAGTTTTAGTTTGTCCTTCAAATTGAGGTTCATGTAATTTTACACTTATAACAGCTGTTAAGCCTTCTCTTATATCCTCACCTAATAAATTTTTATCATTCTCTTTTAAAAAATTATATTTTCTTGAATAATCATTGAACACTTTAGTTATAGCAGTTTTAAAACCTGTTAAATGTGTTCCTCCTTCAGTTGTAGCAATATTGTTTGCAAAGCTAAAAATATTTTCAATATAGGACTCATTATATTGCATTGCTATTTCTACAAAATTACCATCTTTTTTATTTTCTATGTAAATTGGAGGTTTATGTATAACCTGCTTATTTCTATTCACATACTCAACAAAGGAAATAATTCCTCCCTCATAGTGAAGCTCCTTAACTAAAGGCTCTTCTTGTCTCATATCTATTAGCCTTATCATTAAACCCTTGTTTAAAAAAGCAAGTTCTCTGAATCTATTTAATAGAATCTCAAAACTAAATACAACTTCTTCAAAAATTTGTGTATCAGGTTTAAAAGTAGTTTTAGTTCCGGTTTTATCAGTTTTACCGACAATCTCTAAATTAGTTACTACATTTCCTCTTTCATATCTCTGCTTGTATATGTTACCATCTCTATAAACTTCAACTTCTAAATATTCAGATAAAGCATTAACTACTGAAGCACCTACTCCATGCAAACCACCTGATACAGAATAACCTTCTCCTCCAAACTTTCCACCTGCATGTAATATAGTGTGAACAACTTCTACTGTTGGTATTCCCATTTTAGGATGTATACCGACAGGTATACCTCTTCCGTTATCTTTATTTGTAATAGAATTATCAGGGTTAATGGTTATTTCAATTTCACTACAATAACCAGCTAAAGCTTCATCTATACTATTATCCATTATTTCGTAAACTAAATGGTGTAGACCTCTAGATGAAGTACTTCCAACATACATTCCTGGTCTCTTTCTTACAGCTTCAAGTCCCTCAAGTACCTGTATATTATTTTCATTATATGAACCTTTAATACTTTCCATTTCGGACATTTTATCCTCCTGTTACTACAAATATATATTTTATATAAAACTATAATTTTTTATTTATAATTAATCTCTAATATTTTAAATTTTTTTAATTTTTACTGTACTATCCTAGAAGAAGGTTTAAAACCCCCAAGTACCCTGTTTAATTAAAAAAAGAAGAAACCCTTTTCATTCGATAAAGCAATTTATTAATAGCAATTAAATAATTTACGTTTTTTATATTAATATTTTAATTAGAATATTTATTTATTTTATATTTGAGATTCCATCAACAAATCCAGATCTCTTTTGTAAAGTAATTGATGAAATCGGAGAAAGATATATTTTACTCTTTTTATCTATTTCAGTTATAATAAAGGATTTGGGTAAATCATCAGAAATACTTTCAATAAAACCTTCTTCCTCAGCTATAGACAAAAAGTCACGCGTATCTTTAGACAAAGTAGTTGATTCTAAATCCATTATAGCAATAATATTTTTAATTGGTACAACAAAATCTCCACCAATATGCAAAAACATAAATTCCTCCTATATTGAAAAAGATATAACACCTATGGCTTCTTCAATCTCTTTTAATTATTATTATGAAAAAAAAATTATGTTTAAAGTTATTCCTAGTATCTAATAATATAATTTATCTGATTACTAATTTTATAAAGCACTAAAAAATTAGTAGTCAATATATGTTTCCAAAATAAAAAAATAAAATCTTAGAAATTGTGATTGACCATTTTTTAATCACCTTATATTTTTTATTTTCTTTATTTTATCCCAATTGAACACAAACTGCAAATATTTTGTAAATAAAAGTTATTAATTTGGTAATTGATCTATTCCTTATGTCCTTGAACTATACTAAAAAATCCTATTAACTTAAAAATATTAATAAACAAAAGGATTTTTTATAAATACAAGTAAGTAAAACATTCTATAACTCTACTCTATTTTAGTATTCCCATTTTTTACATTAACAAAAAGTATATTACTTAATTCTTTTTTATAAAAGATATCTTTTTCGGTGCATGTTATAAAAGTTTGAATGTTTTTAATACTATCAAATAAAATATCTCTTCTCCTATAATCTAATTCCGACATCACATCGTCTAAAAGAAGTATAGGATATTCGCCTGTTTCTTCCTTTATTATTTGTAATTCTGCTAATTTTATTGATAAAATTACAGTTCTCTTTTGACCTTGAGATGCAAAGGATTTTACATTCAAATCATTTATATATATATCATAATCATCTCTATGAGGACCTTTTAGAGTTGTACCTCTTTTAATTTCACTATTCCTAATTCTATTTAGTTCATTAATAAAACTATTTTTTATTTTATCAATATCAATGAAATCAGCAGTACTAACAGACGAAGCATAATGTATTTTCATATCTTCAGTGTTACTAGATAATACTTTATGGTTGTCTTTTGCAATGTTTTCTAATCTATTAATAAAATCATATCTAACTTTTATTATTCTTGCAGCAGTTTCTGCAATTTTAATATTCCATATATCTAAAGTATCTATTAAACTTTTATTGTTCTGTATTTCCTTTAATAAGGAATTTCTTTGAAGTAAAATTCTATTATATTGTTGCAAATCATAAAAATATGATGGTTTTATTTGACTTAAAGTAATATCAATAAATCTTCTTCTTTGTGAGGGTCCTTCATTAATTACAGCTAAATCTTCTGGTGAAAATATAACAGCTAATATATTTCCCATAAGATTCCCCATTTTCTTTAAGGGTATCTCATTTAACTTTATAATTTTTTTTCGTTCTTTCTCATGTATTATCTCGATAGATAAATCTTCTTTTTCTTTTATTGAATCTAACTTAATATAGTAACTGTCACTATTTACATTTAAAAGTTCGCTATCTTTAGAAGTACGATGAGACCTTCCTGAGGCACACAAAAAAATAGCCTCTACAATATTTGTTTTACCTTGGGCATTTTCTCCATATATTACATTATAATTCTCTGAAAATTCTATCTTTGTTTCCTTGTAATTTCTAAAACCCTTAAGATACAAATTTTTTATATACAAAATGATACCTCCAGATATCATTCAATAATAAACTTAACACCTTCAACCTCAATTATATCAGCTTTTCGAAGTTTTCTTCCTCTTCTAACTTCGACTACTCCATTAACTTTAACTAAACCATTGCTTATTAATACTTTTGCATCGCTTCCAGTTGGTACAACATCTGCCCATTTAATAAATTGGTCAAGTTTAATGTATTCAGTACTTATTGATATATTTTTCATATTTTTTTATCCTCTATTATTCATTTTTTATTCTGACAGGTAATATCATATAAGCATAATCATTATTTTCAATAGGTCTTATTGTACAAGGTCCTATGCTTGATGTGAAATAAATGTCAATTTCTTCGTCCTCAATAACTTTTAAAGATTCAATAAAATATCTTGGATTGAATCCTATATCTAATTTATTTCCAGTTGTATCAACTCTTACCTCTTCCCTAACTGCACCAATTTCAGTATTAGAAGATATTATTATTTTATCCTCCAATACATTAAACTTTACAGGATACTTTTTTTCCTCAGCAGTTATAAGAGATGCCCTTTCTAAGCTTGATAGTATTTCTTTTGTTTGTACTCTAACTTTGGTTTCGAATTCTTTCGGTATTATACTGTTGTAATTTAAATATTCTCCTTCTAGTAATCTTGACACAACCTTACAATTTCCAATATCAAATAGTATTTGATTCTGTGTACTGTATATAGATATTTTATCTTCAACAGGTTGAAGTATTTTAACAATCTCATTTAAAGTTTTTCCTGGTATTACAACATTAAAACTTTGATTTTCATTTTCAATTTTGCTTTTTCTTAATGCAAGTCTAAAGCCATCTATTGATACAAATGTAACATTATTTTCTTTACATTCTAAAAGTGAACCTGTTAATATAGGCCTGTTTTCATCAATACTTACAGCAAAAAGTGTTTGTCTTATCATATCCCTTGCAGTTTTTTGCTTTATAAAAAAAGCATTTTCCTTTTTTATAGAAGGAAGAGCAGGGTAAGTGTCTGAGGGAATACCTTTTAATTGAAAATGTGAATTTTCACATTCAATTATTACTGAATTGTTAGAAAGAACTTCTATCAGTACTTCACTGTCAGGAAGTCTTCTTACTATGTCTCCAAACATTTTTGAATTAAGAACAATGGATCCCTTTTCTTTTATATCTGCCTCAACATAGCATTCTATACCAATTTCTAAGTCGTTTCCTGTTAGCTTAAACAGTTCATTAGCTTCAAGTAGTATTCCTTCAAGTATAGAAAGTGTAGTTTTTGTTGATACTGCTTTTTGGACTATGTTTATACCTTCGATTAAATGTTCCTTTGAACATATAACTTTCATTTACTTTGTCCTCCCGGTTTACTTTTAATTAATATAATAAAACTTAGTAACAATAGTAATAAGCTTTGTTGATTATGTGTATAACTTATCTCCAACTTTTAATAATAATACTTAGAGCTTGTTATTAAGTTGTAGATAACTTGTACTAAATAATCAACAGTTTTGTTCTTATTTAAAGTAAATCACTTTATACACAAATTAATCACAAGAAAATTTCCCCATATCAACATTTTCTGTTGATAAAGTTTTAGAAATTCTAAATTTTGTTAATATAAAAATAACAAATATCTTAGAACAATAAAATTTCTAAAAAACTCTACTAACCAATAAATATATAATCAATAAAATAATAGAAACTATTTTAAAATATATATTAATTGATTATTAAATAGTTTATTCACCTTTTAAGTTCTTTTTTAATTCGTTAATAGCTCTTTTTGTTTCTGAGTTTGTTTTAAATTCTTCAATAATTTTGTCGCAAGCATGGATTACTGTAGTATGATCCCTTCCCCCGAAGGCTTGTCCTATTTTGGGTAGAGACATATCGGTTAATTCTCTACAAAGATACATTGCTATTTGTCTAGGAAATGCTATATCCCTTGATCTTTTCTTAGATTTAAAGTCATCGGGTCGAATATCAAAATATCTTGCAACAGCATCTTGAATAGTATTACAGTTTATAGTTCTAACTTTATTTGTTGAAAGTATATCTTTAAGAGCTTCTGTAGCGAGCTCTACAGTTATTTCATTTTCAGTGAGAGAAGAATATGCAATAACTCTATTAAGAGCACCTTCTAATTCTCTAATATTTGAAGCAATTTTCTCTGCAATAAATACCATAATATCGTTTGGAACATCTAAATTTTCTAATTGTGCTTTTTTTCTAAGTATAGCTATTCTTGTTTCAATATCAGGAGCTTGCATATCTGCTATTAGACCCCATTCAAATCTTGATCTTAAACGATCTTCAAGAGTAACTATTTCTTTAGGAGATTTATCACTAGATAAAATTATTTGTTTGTTTGCTTCATATAGTGCATTAAAGGTATGGAAGAATTCTTCCTGAGTTCTTTCTTTACCAGCTATAAATTGAATATCATCAATTAAAAGTATATCTATATTTCTATATTTCGATCTGAATTCTTCATTTTTATCATCTTTTATAGCATTAATAAGTTCGTTTGTAAATTTCTCAGACGATACATATAAAACTTTAAGTGAAGAATTTTGCTGTAATACAAACTGACCTATAGCGTGCATAAGATGTGTCTTTCCAAGTCCAACTCCCCCGTAAATAAATAGTGGGTTATATGCTTTTGCTGGTGCTTCTGCAACAGCTAATGCAGCAGCATGAGCAAATCTATTACTATTACCAATTACAAAGGTATCAAAAGTATACTTTGGATTTAACACAGAAACCAAAGTATCCTCATTAGTACTAGATTCTGGTGGATTGGTATATTTATCAATATTTTCTTGAGAAGGAACTACAAAATTAATTGAGTATTCCTTAAATGTAGCTTGTTTAATAGCGTTTTTTATAAGAATTTGATATCTTGATTCTAAAATACCTTTATTGAATTCAGCTGGTACAGCTAGATTAATTGTATCATTCTGTAGTGAAAGTGGTTCTATAGTTTTAATCCAAGTATTAAAGCTAATTTCAGTTAATTCATTTTGTAATAGGCCCAAAGTTTTATGCCATATTTCTGTTAACTGGATACTCATAAAATTCCTCCAAATATATGTAAATAGTCAATAGTAGCCTAATTCCAAAAAAAAAACAATAAAATGCCATTTTAAAAAAATTTGAACTAAACAATTTAAATAACATAATAATGTAATTCTACACGAAAGATCTTGAGCTTTCATGATGGACCTTAGACTAAAAAATATTATAGGTAAATGTTTTAATTTCTTATAACTAAAAAATAGTTTATTAATTAAAATCCAATATTCCTAAATAACGTCTTAATACTTTAACTTTTTAAAATTAAACAATATCCACCCTTAATCTTAAATGTTATAAAATAAATTGTGTTGTTGGGCGATGCTTATCTTAGATTAAGGAATAAACAAAAAATAAATCATATTTAATACTAATCATTGACAAAACGTGCAATAAATAAGCATAAATAATGGATTATTGTATAAAATTTATAAAAAGTTTTATAATAATATGGTAAATTATTAACAATTAATATAAAAAACAATATATTTATTACGCACAGGATATCAACATAAAAATGTTGATAACTCATTACTTATCAACAATTTTCTGTTGATAAGTAATGAGTTATCAACAGGTATTAACTATATTATCAGACTTTTGGGTAATATTCAACAGAAAAAATGAAAGATATCCACAAAAATAACTATAAAAATTTAGAATTATCCACAAAATAGTTTTGAGTTTCCCCAAATTTAGTAACAAAAAACTGAGGGATCTTTGAGCTTAAAGGCTTTGAAAATATCAAGTTGTTGTGATGGAGGTGGTTTTTCTAGGAGGTATCTAACACCTTCCTTAGTT
>JAAYPF010000165.1 GCA_012519925.1 Clostridiaceae bacterium | reverse complement strand
CTTCGCCAAATCTTTGGAAGTGAACAATTTCTCTTTCTCTCAAAAATCTCAAAGGATCAATAACATCGGGATCATCAGCAAGATTTATAAGGTTTTCATAGGTGGCTCTTGCTTTTTGCTCCGCAGCCAAGTCTTCATACAAGTCGGCAATGGGATCTCCTTTTGATTGAATGTAAGCTGCTGTGAATGGAACGCCAGAAGCACTTACAGGATAAACAGCATGGTCATGATCGGAGTAATAGGCTCCAAGACCTTCTTTTTCAAGTATATCTGCCGGAACACCTTTTGTAAGTTGATGAACGATAGAACCTACGATTTCAAGGTGTGCCAATTCTTCAGTTCCAATATCATTGAGGATTGCTTTTGCTTCGTTTGTTGGCATGCTGAATCTCTGACTCAGATATCTTAAAGACGCAGCTAACTCTCCATCGGGTCCACCGTATTGAGTTATAATATATTTCGCCATTCTCGGATTCGGCGTCTTGATATTTACGGGGTATTCTAACTTCTTTTCATAAACCCACATTTTGAAACCTCCTGAAACTATACTATTTTTGGTTATTTTAAAAATAATGGGGCAAGATGCCCGTTTGAAATATGATTTCACACATAAAGGTGTACTTCTTTAAGACCTTAACGCTATCTTTCCCATGGCCATTTGCCTTGTACCCACTGCCAAGGGAATTTACTAGGTGTCAATTGAGCGATTATAGGTCCATATAGCTTTTCGTATTCGTGCCTTAGCATTAATGATCTTTGAACGCTACTGTTATATATTGCTATGGCATTTTGGTCACAGGGATGAGTATCAAGGTATAGCATTAAATCAGTAACTGTGAAATCAGCAGCCATAACTTCTTTTAATAAGCTTTCCTGTTTTTGATCCATTATTACACCTCCTAAGCATCTACTGTATATTCAGGATCAACACCATAGGGTCTGTCAAGTTCAGGGAAAATAGTACCTGCTTTTAAGCCCTTCATTGGTGGATAAATACATGCAAGTTGTTGAAATGGTACGTAAGCATGAGCTAATTGAGGTGCCGGCATAATTGCAGGCATTGTTTTGCACATTGTGCTATTATCCGCTTTACCCTTAAATCCAGCATTTGAATTTGGATATATCATCATAAAACTCCTTCCAAATTATTGTTCTTTACATAATATTCTAAAACCTTAACAAATGTTCTTATAGCTAAGCTTAAATTAAAACTTATAGTGATTAATAGACATAATAATTGGGAGGAGATTATTTCAAAAAATGGATCACTTGCTGAATATAGGGCTATTTTTAAAATGGAATTGTATGGTATAATAGAGTGTAAATACTTGAATTTTGCTTTTCGCTAAGTTTATATTAGATTAAAGGTGGAGAAGATAATGAAGACAAAAATAAAAATTTCTCTATGCCAAATGAAAGTAGTTGATGATAAAAACCGTAATATTTTAAAGGCTATCGAAATGATTTATAGGTCCGCTCAAAATAATGCAGATGTGATATTATTGCCAGAGATGTTTAATTGTCCATATGATAATAGTAAGTTTTGTAATTATGCAGAGAATGTTGAAACAGGGGAAACTATAAAAGCTATAAAAAAGGCTGCAAAGGAATTAGAAGTTTGTGTTATTGCAGGGTCAATACCGGAAGCTTCAGGAGGCAAGTTATATAATACCTGCGTTGCTGTTGATAATAAAGGGAATATTTTAGGTACACATAGGAAGGTGCATATGTTTGATATAAATATTCCTGGCAAAATAGAGTTTAAAGAGTCGGCTACTCTTAATTCGGGGAATGAAATAACTGTCGTGGATACAGATATCTGTAAAATAGGGATTGCTATATGCTATGATGTTAGATTTCCGGAAATGTTTAGAATAATGGCTTTGCGAGGTGCACAAATAGTAGTGATTCCAGCAGCTTTTAATATGACTACGGGTCCTCTACATTGGGAGCTCTTGATGAGAACGAGAGCTGTTGATAATCAAGTTTTTATTGCAGCAGTATCACCTGCAAGGGATGAAAAGGCTAATTATGTAGCCTATGGGAACTCAATGGTTATCGACCCGTTTGCAAGAGTTTTAGGTCGTTTAGAAGCAAAGGAAGATATTTTGTTCACCGATATAGATTTGTCAGAAATAGATAAAACGAGGAAGGAATTACCGCTTTTAAAACACAGAAGAGAAGATGTTTATAAAGTCTAAAGAACATAAATTATGTTAAGGAATAACTAATTTTTAAGGTGGAGTTAATATTTGGAAATAATCAAGGATAAAATAAGTAAAAATAAATAATATGAAAATTCAACTTTACAGTTGATAAGCATTATGTTAAAATGTTTTAGGTAAAGTAAACCATTTGCTCGGTTGAAGGTTACTCCGGCCTTTTACTTAGCTAATGGTGATAATAATTAAAGGAGGATTTATAAATGCAAAAAGAATTAAAACAAGAAATAATTACTACTCACCAACTTCATGAAGGTGATACTGGTTCACCAGAAGTTCAAATTGCTATTTTGACACAGAGAATAAATCATTTAACTGAGCACCTAAAGATTCATAAAAAGGATCATCACTCAAGAAGAGGTCTTTTTAAGATGGTTGGTCAAAGAAGAGGTTTACTAAACTATCTTCAAAAGATTGATATCGATAGATATCGTGTTATTATTGAGAAACTTAATATCAGAAAATAATAGTGAGCGGAGTAGTCCGCTCATTCTTTTAGTAATCTTTTTATAGTAAAGGTAATTGATTGCCTTTATTTTTTGGGATTTTTGTAATAAGAAGAAATTACACTTTATATTTTTATATAATTTATAAATACAATGCTTTTTATGTGGAATAATAAAAATGAATTAACTATAAAGTTATATAAAAGTACTACAGGCAGTAGAAGGTAGATTGTGCGGCAAATATTAAGCTATAAAGATTTGCTGTAGAATCTACGTCCTACAGTCTGTGGTTAAGACAAGAGGAGGATAAATATATGCAAAGAAGTTTTAGCATGGAATTAGCTGGACGTACCTTGACAATCGAGTGTGGAAAACTTGCTCAGTTAGCAAACGGTTCAGCTTTGGTAAGATATGGTGATACGGTAGTTTTATCAAATGCAACTGCTTCATCAAAACCGAGGGACGGTATCGATTTTTTTCCATTAAGTGTGGATTATGAAGAAAGATTATACTCTGTTGGAAAGATCCCCGGTGGTTTTATTAAAAGGGAAGGTAAACCTTCAGAAAAGGCTATTCTTACATCAAGGGTGATTGACAGACCTTTAAGACCATTATTTCCAAAAGACTTGAGGAACGATGTGGCTCTAGTAAATACTGTTATGTCTGTGGATCAGGATAATTCACCAGAGGTTGCTGCATTGTTGGGAGCTTCAATTGCACTGGCAATTTCCGACATACCCTTTAATGGTCCTGTTGGTGGAGTAATAATAGGACTTGTAGATGGTCAGGTGGTAATTAATCCTGATGCAAAACAGCGTGAGAAAAGTCAGATGCATGTTACGCTTGCAGCTACAAGAGAAAAAATTGTTATGATTGAAGCTGGTGCAGATGAAGTTCCGGATGAAGTTATGCTTGATGCCATCAAACAAGGACATCAAGAGATAAGAAAGATATGTGATTTTATAGATAGTATTGTTAAAGAAATTGGTAAACCTAAGTTTGAATATGAATCAGCTGAAGTGCCTCAAGAAATTTTTGAAGCAGTAAAAGAATTCGCATATTCAAGAATGAGAGAGGCTGTCTTAGCAGTGGACAAGCAGGATAGAGATGAGAATATAGCAAAGTTAATCGAAGATACAAAGGAGCATCTTGCAGAAATTTTTCCTGAAATGGAAGCTCTAATTGGTGAAGCTTTATATAAATTGGAGAAAAAAGTTGTCAGAGAATACATTATAAAAGAAGGAAAAAGAGTAGACGGAAGAAGATTGGATGAAATAAGAGCTCTTTCGGGAGAAGTTGGCATTTTACCTAGAGTTCATGGTTCTGGGTTATTCCAGAGAGGTCAAACACAAGTATTGACTATCCTTACCCTTGGTGCTCTTGGAGATGTACAAATTTTAGATGGTATTGAGCTTGAAGAAACAAAAAGATATATGCACCATTATAACTTTCCTGGTTATAGTGTAGGTGAAGCTAAAACATCAAGAGGTCCTGGAAGAAGAGAAATCGGTCATGGGGCATTAGCAGAAAGAGCTCTAGAGCCGGTTATACCTTCTCAGGAAGAATTTCCATATACAATTAGGTTGGTTTCCGAAGTATTGATGTCAAATGGCTCAACATCTCAAGGTAGTGTATGTGCAAGTACTTTGGCACTTATGGATGCAGGTGTCCCTATCAAAAGCCCGGTCGCTGGAATATCGGCAGGTTTGGTAACTGATGAAGAGAATCCTGATAATTTTGTAACCTTTGTTGATATACAAGGGATTGAGGACTTCTTTGGAGATATGGACTTCAAAGTGGCAGGTACAAAGGATGGAATTACAGCAATACAAGTAGATATAAAGGTTGACGGCCTTTCCTATGATATATTAGACCAAGCCTTCGAAATTACTAAAAAAGGGCGTTTGCAGATTATAGATGATGTTATACTTAAGACTATTGACAAACCAAGGAAGGAAATGTCACAATACGCACCTAAGATAATTACTACATCTATAAATCCAGATAAAATAAGAGATGTTATTGGACCTGGTGGAAAGACTATAAATAAGATAATTGCTGATACAGGTGTAAAGATAGACATAGAAGATGATGGTAAAGTATTCATTGCAAGTTCTAATTCTCAGTCTGCACAGAAGGCATTAATGATGATTGAAGGTATTGCTAAGGATGTTGAACCTGGTCAAATATATATGGGTAAGGTAATGCGTGTAACTACCTTTGGAGCTTTTGTTGAATTTTTACCTGGCAAAGAAGGACTTGTCCATATTTCAAAGCTTGATAAAAAGAGAGTTGAAAAAGTTGAAGATGTAGTCAGCGTCGGAGATGAAATACTAGTAAAAGTTCTTGATGTTGATAAGCAAGGCAGAATTAACCTTTCGAGAAAAGATGCAATGGATGATTCAAAAGAAGATGCTGAGTAATAATAAAATTCTATATGTGAAGCGGAGGGTGTATGCTAAATCGTTTAACGTTGGATAATGGCGTTAGAATTATTTGTGAGAAGATACCTCATGTGAGGTCTGTATCTATAGGAGTGTGGGTAGGTGCAGGTTCAAGAAATGAGAGAAGCGAGATTAATGGAATATCTCATTTTATAGAACACATGCTTTTTAAAGGTACACAAAAACGTAGTGCGAAAGAAATTGCAGAAAGTATTGATAGCATAGGTGGTCAGATTAACGCTTTTACAGGAAAAGAATGTACCTGCTACTATACTAAAACCTTAGATACACATATTGATGTTGCTATAGATGTCTTGACAGATATGTTTTTTAATTCGATATTTTCGGAAAAGGACATTGACATTGAAAGAAAAGTAGTTATTGAAGAAATAAGTATGTATGAGGATTCGCCGGAAGATTTAGTGCATGACTATTTATCTGAAACTGTGTGGACAAATGACTCTATAGGCATGCCTATTCTTGGCACATATGAATGTCTTCAAAATATTGATAGGGATGCAATTTTGAATTATATAAGTCAGAACTATCTTCCTGAAAACACTGTTATTGCAGTTGCTGGAAATTATGATGAGAATACACTGATGGATAGCATAAAAAGAAATTTTGGGAATTGGCGTTCGGATAAAGTGCCGGTAAACAAATTTTCAAAAGCAAGCTTTAATGTCAACAAGAAGATTAAACAAAAAGATATTGAGCAAATACATATTTGTTTAGGTTTTGAAGGTATTGAGCATGGCAATGACGACCTATACTCGCTGCTCGCAATAAACAATGTATTTGGTGGAGGTATGAGTTCGAGGCTGTTCCAAAAGATTCGAGAGGAAATGGGGTTGGTATACTCTATTTATTCATACCCTTCTTCTTATCGTAATGCAGGACTTTTCACAATTTATGCTGGTATGAATCCTGAGCATCAGAATACTTATTTACAGCTTGTTATGGAGGAAATCAAGGTTCTTCGGAAATGTGGAATATCACAAGATGAGTTGACAAAATCTAAAGAGCAGCTAAAAGGAAGTTTTATTTTAGGTTTAGAAAGTACCAGTAGTAGAATGAATAGCCTAGGGAAATCGGAATTATTGCTTGGAATAATTAATTCACCAGAAGAGGTTTTAAAGAAAATTGATGCTGTAAATAATGAAAAGGTGCATGAGATTATCGAAAGAGTTTTCCAAATAGATAAAATTAGTATAGCAGCTGTTGGGAAAATGAAAGAGGATATTCATCTTGCAAGATATATTTAGTCATTTTGCTTTAGATTACGGTAAATTCCTATGTGAAATCCGATGAATATATTTTGTTTTCGTTAAAAATGTATTAGAATATACAAAAATCATCGGATTTGAAATACATATGAATTTATTTACTAAAGTAATTTAATGTAGTGTACTTATCACAAAACAAATAGTTAGATAAATTTTAACAATCAATCAAAAGAGCTTTACAGTTATTGAACAACTGAAGCTCTTTTTTTGTTTCTTAGAAAATGTATTGATTATATAAAAAACTCTTGAATAGATGAAAATACGCAGTTTACAGTAAAAGTGTAAAGTCTACCAGAAGAATTTTAACAGGGCGTAGACCTCCTTTCGCTCTTTAAAAAGTGCTTTAATTTATTAAGTTCAACTATTTCATACCAGAATATTCAAAGGTTACAAAAGGAATGTAAAACTGTATCAGATGCACTCTAAATGAAGTGCCGCCTATTTGTTCTGTAAATGTCATTGCACGTTTAACAAGTAATATTTGTACGAGCAGACAAGCACTTTAGATTTACAATAAACATAAGATGAATTAAGTCGCATAAAAAACTTTGAACATAAAATATGCTAGAACTTCAGTATTTTACGTTTTTTAGAAAGAGGGGAGGAATTGTTAATATGCCAAATAAAAGGTTCACAGTTTTAGGTGGAGATTTAAGAAGCGTAAAACTTGCTAACCTAATTTCAGAAGATGGCAACAAGGTTAACATATATGGGTTTAAAAATGCGGGTTTTGAGGTGGGGCTAAAAGAAAGCCCGAATTTAGAGCTTGCAATAAATGAATCAGATATAATTATAGGACCTTTGCCGTGTTCAACAGATAATGAGAAGATTAATGCACCGTTTTGTCCCGATAAAATTTACATAAAAGATATATTTAAGACAATGACAAAGAACCAACTATTTATTGCTGGTAGAATAAGTGAAAAGATTCTCCATGCAGCTTCTGTATACAGCGTATATTCTGTCGACTTGCTTGAAAGAGAGGAAATGGCAGTATTAAATGCTATACCAACAGCTGAAGGAGCCATACAGATTGCTATGGAAGAAATGCCAATAACACTTCATAATTCTAGTGCACTTATTCTAGGTTTTGGGAGAATTGGTAAAATTTTAGCAAAAATGCTTTGTGGTTTAGGTTGCAATGTTTATGTTGAAGCTAGAAAATATTCCGATTTAGCATGGATAAAGGGATATGGTTACAACCCTGTCCATATAAACGAAATAGAAAACTATATAGAAAGAATGGATGTTATATTTAATACAATACCTCATGTGGTTCTTGACATAAATATGCTTCATAAAGTAAGAAAAGAAAGTCTTATAGTTGATTTGGCATCAAAGCCCGGCGGAGTAGACTTTGAGAAGGCAAAAGAAATGGGGTTGAAAACAATTTGGGCTCTTTCGCTACCAGGAAAAGTGGCTCCTGTTACAGCCGCAGAGTTTATAAAAGACACCGTCTACAATATAATAAATGAGTTGGGGGTATAGGTAATGCGGTTAGATGGCATAAAAATTGGTTTTGCACTTACAGGTTCATTTTGTACTATTGGTAAAGTTATCCCAGAAGTTGAGAAATTGGTTAGTGCTGGAGCTGAAGTTATTCCTATAATTTCAGGTTCTGTTGATAGATTTGATACAAGGTTTGGTACTGCAAAGGATCTAAGATTAAAACTCGAAGGCATTACAGGTAAAAAAATTATTGATTCAATAATTGATGCAGAACCCTTTGGCCCAAAATCTTTAGTAGATCTAGTGATAGTTGCACCATGTACAGGAAATACCTTAGCGAAAATTGCCTGCGGCATAACAGATACCGCGGTAACGATGGCGTGTAAAGCTCATATGAGAAATCAAAAACCATTGGTAATAGCTATATCTACAAATGATGGATTAGGTGCAAATGCGAAAAACATAGGTTTGCTTCTAAATATGAAAAATATATTTATGGTTCCCTTTGGACAGGACGGACCTGATAGCAAGCCAAATTCAATTGTATCAAATGAAACATTGATACTTCCTACTATAGAAAAGGCATTAAAAGGCAAACAGATTCAACCAATGCTTATTAAATATTAATAAATTCAAAATGTGTTGAAAGGGTAAAAAAGAGTTTTTGATATTATTTATTAAGGTGATTTTAGAAATATCTGGTCCATCGTTACTATAAAATATGTAATTAATAGATTTGTAACAAAAATATTATATTAAATATTTTTTAAAAAGCCTTAAAACGAGAAAGTCTCTTGT
Organism: Clostridiaceae bacterium; assembly: GCA_012519925.1. Lineage (GTDB taxonomy): Bacteria > Bacillota > Clostridia > Acetivibrionales > Acetivibrionaceae > Acetivibrio. Next base: position 14,479 of record JAAYPF010000165.1, on the reverse strand, counting down.
GAAACTATACAAGAGTTCTTTTTTTGGTATATTTTATGATGAAATATGAGTTAAAAATACAAAATTAATCAATAAATTGACTTATAATGAAAATAGCATAAAAATTAATTAAAAATTTATGAAAAGTTCATAAAAACATCCTAATTAGTGAATTAGGTTCTTGAGTATCCTAAATAAACATGCTAAAATAGATATTAGTTAAAAAAATATATTTGGTCTTTATAGTTATTGTAAATGAATAGATATAGAATAGCCAGTAAAGTAGATAAATAAAAGAATATTTTTTACTTCACAAAGAATAAACTTTAGTATACAATAAGAATAGGTTCAGTTATATTTCTTTGTAGTATCCATGGTGCTTTAGTCGTAGTAGGGTAATAAAATTAAATACTATTTGGGGGTTCAAAATGGTAGGATTAGATACTAGAGGAATTGATGAAATACTTTTGGAAATGGGTGTTTTGAAAATTACAGATCTAAAAAGGGCTTGGGACATCCAGCGTGAAAGTAAAGGGAATATTGAGGATGTTCTTGTTGAGCTTGGTCTTGTGGCCCCAAAAGATATCATGATGGCAAATGCCACCAAAATGGGTATAGATTTTGTGGATTTATCTGATGGCATCAAAGATGCAAGTATTCCAAGTCTTATAACGAAAAATATTGCACATCGATATAAAGTTTTACCTATCCAAAAAGAAAATAATGTTTTAACTGTGGCTATGAAAGATCCTACAGATATATTTTCCATAGACGATATTAGACTTGCGACTGGTCTTGAAATAAAGCCTGTCCTTGTGGACAGCACAGAACTTGAAAAATATATTGTTCAATTTTATGGTGAAGAAATAAAAATCAAAGATAACAAGACTGAACAAATAAACGAAGAGAAATTGTCAACTTACGAAGAGCAAGATCTGATAAAAGAAAAAGAAGATATGTTGCTCGATAACAGTACATACAATTCTATTAAGCAGGATGTCGAATTACCTGATCTTGGTTTAAATAATATGAATAATACTTTGTCAGATAGCTTCGGAAGTAATGATTACTCTGACACTGGTTTGTTTAAAGATAAGATAGGTAATTTGCTTGTCAAAGCGGGAGTTATTAATCAAGAACAATTAGACAGAGCGTTGGCTATACAAACTAAAAATGGTGAACTTATCGGGAAAATTCTTGTCAAAGAAGGGTTTATTAACACAAAATCTCTTTATGAGTTTCTAGAGAAGCAAATGGGGGTTAAATTTGTTGATTTGGACTCGACAGAATTTGACGAAGAGGCTATAGACTTAGTTTCTTATAATATAGCAAGAATGCATAAGTTGATTCCTATAGTTAAATCGGGCACAACTCTTAAAGTTGCGATGAGTGATCCGATGAATATTTTTTCAATAGATGATTTGAGACTTACTACAGGTCTTGAGATTGTACCTTGTCTAGCAGAAGAAGAGCTTATTATTAAGTATCTTGATGTTTATTATAATAAGGCTCAAAAAGGAGGAGCTTCTGGGGAAAAGAAGCTTGCACAGTTAGATGAGGAAATAAAGAAAGTAAACGAAAAGATTGCTGTCGAGATTAAAGAGGCTGAAGAGGAAGAAGAAATTGTTGATGTTTCGAACCTCGAGAATGCTCCGATAGTAAAAATGGTAAATATAATATTTGAAAAAGCTGTTGCAAGTAGAGCGAGTGATATACATATTGAGCCACGGGAAGATGATGTGTTGGTAAGATATAGAATAGACGGTCAACTTGTTGAAATTATGCATCATGATATTAAGATCATGCCTTCATTATCTGCAAGAATAAAAATTATTAGTGGTTTGAATATTGCGGAAAAAAGAGTTCCACAAGACGGTAGAATTGCCCTCGCGATTGAGAACAAAAACTACGATCTTCGTGTTTCTATATTACCTACAATGTTCGGCGAAAAGATAGTAATGAGAATTGCAGACAAAGATGGGTTTAATGTCACAAAAGAACAGTTGGGCTTTTTTGAAGATGATATGGCCAAGTTCGACAGAATTATTTCAAATCCTCACGGCATAATTCTTGTTACCGGTCCTACAGGTAGTGGTAAATCAACCACTCTGTATACAGCACTAAAAGAGCTTTGCAAACCTAATGTAAACATACTTACTGTAGAGGATCCAGTGGAAAACACTATTAAAGGAATAAATCAGGTACAAGTTAATGCTAAAGCAGGGATGACTTTTGCAGCAGCCTTGAGATCGTTCTTAAGACAAGACCCTGACATAATAATGGTAGGGGAAATTCGTGATGGCGAGACTGCCGAAATTGCCACAAGATCCGCTATCACAGGTCACCTTGTCTTTAGTACATTGCACACTAATGACGCAGCAAGTTCTATTACGAGAATGATAGACATGGGTATTGAACCATTTTTGATGTCATCATCAGTTGTTGGAGTTTTAGCACAAAGGCTGGTGCGTAGACTTTGTCCAAAGTGCAAAGAAGTAGCGGAAATTGATGATTATGCCAAGGATATTTTGGGAATTGATGAAGGTGAAGAAGTTACAATATACAAAGCAAAAGGATGTAAAGAGTGTAATGATATTGGATATAAAGGGCGAATAGCCGTATATGAAATAATGGAAGTGGACAGAGAGGTTAGAGAACTAATTGCTAAAAACGAAAATTCTGATACCATAAAGGATGTTGCCATAAAGAATGGCATGAAAACCTTGAGGATGAATTGTACAAGATTAGTAAAGAATGGTACAACTACGATTGATGAAATGCTTAAAATAGCATTTTCAAAAGATTAGATGAGAGGATGTAATTTATGGACATTAATTCATTTCTAACGAAAGCAGTAAATATGGGAGCTTCTGACCTTCATATTTGTGCAGGTGTACCGCCGGTTGTCAGGTTACATGGTGACTTGATTAATCTTGATGAGCCAATACTTACGCCCCATGATTGTGTAGAATTGGCCAAACAGTGCTTGAACAGCCGATTGTATGAGACTTTTCTAGATGTTGGAGAAGTCGATTCGTCCTATGCTATCCCGGGATTAGCTCGTTTTAGGGTGAATGTATTTAAGCAGAGAGGTACTTGTGCAATAGCACTCAGAACCATTCCACAGGATGTACCTAAGATTGAAGATTTGGGATTGCCAGGGTTGGTTTATGATCTCTCTATGAAACAAAGAGGACTTATACTTATAACAGGACCAACAGGGCATGGTAAATCTACAACACTTGCTGCCATGATAAACCACATAAATAGCAAGAGAAAGTGCCATATTGTTACAATAGAAGATCCTATAGAGTTTCTTCATAGGCATAATAAGAGTGTTATAAATCAAAGGGAGATTGGTGCAGACACCAAAAACTATTCTAACTCTCTAAGAGCTGTACTGAGGGAAGATCCCGATGTTATTCTTATAGGTGAGATGCGTGACCAAGAAACTATTGCTACAGCATTGACAGCTGCTGAAACTGGTCATCTTGTGTTGTCCACATTGCATACTATAGGTTCTGCAAAGACCATTGACAGAATTATTGACGTTTTTCCGCCTCATCAACAGGCTCAGGTTAGAACTCAGCTTTCGACAGTTTTACAAGGGATTATATCTCAGCAGTTAATAAGGCGTGCCGATGATAAAGGACGTGTTCTTGCTACCGAGACAATGGTTTGGACACCTGCTATAGCAAACTTGATACGTGAAAGTCGTACACACCAGATCAATACATGTATCCAAACAGGATCACAATTTGGGATGTATACTATGGATTCATGCCTTGCAGACCTTTATAAGCAAGAACTTATCGATTACGAAAGTGCATGCCAGTATTCAATTGATATGGATAATCTGAGAAAAATCATATCAATGTGAAAAAAGTACTAGTAATTTTGTCCGATATGTTGTAAAATATAATTATATAAAGTTTTAGAGATATTTAGAAAGAATAAATTGTTTTTAATTATTTTTCTTGGAGTGCATTATTAGGGAGGTTACATATGTTAATTTCTTGTGATATTGTCGGTGTTTTTAATTATCCTCCGTCATCTCTTCCTTAATAATAGTTTTCCAAGGCTACAATAATCTTTATCGCATATATCAAGTATCTTTTCGAAGTTGAATTCAAAGTCAAAATGTATTTTTATAAATAATTACTCTACAAATTGAACATTTAGTTTTAATTAATATAAATTAAATGCAGTTGATTACTTGGGGGTTGGAAAAATGCCAGTATACGTCTACAAGGTTAAAACTGAATCAGGCAAATTGTATTCAGGTGAAACTAAAATAGATAGCGTAGAAGAGCTAAGAAGGCTGCTTGAAGATAAAGGGTATACTCCTATTGAAATAGTTGAGAAAAACGCCTTAACGGATATTAGCACTATAGGAATATTCAAGCAAAAGGTTAAGACTAAAGATTTAGCTATATTTGCTAGGCAGTTTGCAATTGTTTTACAAGCGGGGGTTCCTATTGCCACATGTTTGGATGTTTTAAAGCAGCAGACTACAAATAAGACGTTAAGAGAATCTTTGAATGATATATATGATAATATCCAAAAAGGTATTTCATTATCAAATTCTATGAGAAAGCACGAAGATATCTTCCCTGAGCTTATGATTTGTATGGTGGAAGCGGGAGAGGTTAGTGGTCAGTTAGATGTAGTGTTTGAAAGGCTAGCACTGCAGTTTGAGAATCAAAATGCGATAAACCACAAGATAAGAAGTGCACTTACATATCCTATTATAGTAGCGGTTATAGCAGTGGCAGTAATAATTGTATTAATGGTATTTGTTGTACCTTCTTTTGTGGAAATACTCGAAGGGTTTAATGTTCCTTTACCAATATTTACAAGGATACTTATTTCGGTTAGTGATTTCTTTGTGAGTTTTTGGTGGGCTATATTAGCTGCATTAGTTGCTATGTTTTTTGGTATCAAAGCTTTTTCAAAATCCGATTCAGGAAGGATGTTTTTTGGAAATCTGGCTATCAAACTTCCAGTTTTGAAAGGTGTTACTAAAAACATCATTACATCAAGACTTTCGCGTACTTTAGGTACTCTTATGTCAAGTGGTGTTCTCCTTATTCAATCGATGGAAGTTGTGCAGAAAATTCTTAACAATGCTGTTATTATCAAAAAGTTTGATACTGTTATAGATGAGATTAAAAAAGGTAAAGGTCTTACTCAACCTTTACTTGGATGTAAATATTTCCCTCCGCTTCTCATGTCGATGATAAGAATTGGGGAAGAGTCGGGAAGTCTTGATTTTACGCTTGAAAAGGCAGCTGATTTTTATGATCAAGAGGTGGAGACTTCTATCCAACAGTTAATGGCATTAATTGAGCCTCTTATTACTATTCTTTTAGCTTTTGTAGTTGCATTTGTAGTGTTGAGTGTACTTGTACCAATGTTAAGTATTTATCAACACGCTGAATTCTAGAAAATTTTGCTTATAGCAGTGTTCTATTCCAAAAAAGATTTGGGGGGGGATTTCAAATTGCTGCTTTTATGGAATAGAATGATGTGAAATAAGCAGTATGATAAACAAAGACAAATTATAGGAGGGTTAAGTATGAAAAAAATGTTAAAGAACAAAAAAGGTTTTTCACTTATCGAGCTTTTAATTGTTATAGCTATTATGGGTGTTTTGGCTGTAATTGCATTCAGTATGTTCTCAGGCGTTGTTTCGAACAGCAGAAAGAAAGCAGATAGAACACAAGGTGGTAATATTCAAAAGGCACTTGTTGCTTACATAGTTGACACAGGGGATGCTTATCTAGAAAGCTTGGTTTGTCCAACTACTATTGATAAAAAAGCAAATCAAGATGATCCAGACAATGGTGCTGTAATTAAGGCAGCTGCTCACACTTGGGAAGATGTTTGTATAGCTCTTCAGTGTTATCAAAAAGTTGGTGAAGAGATTTATGAACCATTCTTGAATCCTAAAAATGGTGCAACGCCATCTTCAGCTGACTTTAAAGTACAGTGGACAGGGCATGAAGGGTATACTATTGAAGTATTCCCAGAAAGAATGAATGCTACAGTAGTACCAGTAGAATCAGGTGCTAAACTTATTATACCAGACAGACCATAATAATACTTTTAATCTGGCCGGTTTAAAAGCCGGCCAGAGAAAGTTTAGGTGATTGACTATGATATTAAAAAATAAAAAGGGGTTGTCCTTAACTGAATTATTAATTGCAGTAGCACTTATAGGTTTAATATCTCCGTTAATTTTTACTATATTTGTTTTTGGTATAGAGGATTATGCTACAACAACGAAATATGTTGATCAGCAGTATTCAGTAATGGAGGTAATAAGATATATAAGGCAGGATGTTGAAGCTGCAAAAAGGGTTACCTATGTTCTAGATGATAGTGCAAACATTAAAGAAGTTATATTTGAGTTTCCAGATGAGTCTTTAAGGTTTTGGAAGTTTGGAAGTTTTCATGAGACAGATGATGATATTGATACTGTTAACGGTTTAGGTCTTAAAAATGTTAAAGAGTATGATGAAAGGGATGAAGTTACAGGTGTGTATTCATTTACTGACTCTGTTGAATATACAGGAGTAATAGATAGATTAGATTTAACTCAAAGTAAATTTGATGTTGATACTTTTAGTGGCGATGGACCGACACAATTGATACTTACTATAAAACCTGAGCAATTGAATAAAACAAAATATAAAGGAAGAAATATTAATGAGAACATAATTACAGAGTTTTCTGTTAGATATAAATTATTTGGAAAATATACTGAGGGGGATTAACATGAAAGATATAAACTTATTACCGGAAGATATTAAGTCTACAACGTCTTATTCGCCGAGTAAACCAGGTTCGGGTATTTCATTAAAAGTAATTACAATTTTAATATTGATCGCTTTATTTATTGGGGCAACCCTTGTGGCTCCTTCGGTTTATATAAAGACGTTGGAAGCTAATCTTAGTGCAATTGAGAAGGCAATAGAGGATCCAAAGTTTGATGAGGTTAAAAAGGTTAGGGCAGATACTTCAGCAGTTAAGGCTATTATAGATTCGAAGAGTGATGTGATGGCTACTGTTGATAAAAATATTTATCCTATTAATGAAATTTTGATTGCAGTTAATAGTTCAATTCCTAAAGGTACTAGTCTTAATAGAATTGAATACAAAAATAATCAAGTTACACTTACTGGTTTTACTGAAGATATTTTGGCTATAGCTGAATTAGTAACAAAAATTGATAGGTTAGATTCGGTTAATATTGCAAGCGATATAACTGTCAATGAGACTAATAAATTTACCTTGAAACTAAATGTTGGCGGAAAGGAAGGTAAATAAGACATGGCTAAAAAGACAAGAGATTTACTAATTCTGAGTATATTGTTTCTTGCACTGTATGGAGGAATTTATTATAATTTTGTGTTGGTTGATGCAATGGAAAATATTGAAGCTGTTCAATCAAAGATAGAAGCTGCTGAGAAAAATAAAAAGGCATTAGAAGATGATCTTAGAAATATTGAAGTTTTGAAAAGAAACCTTGAAATGAAAAATACTCAAAATGAGAGACTTGAAGAGTATTTAATGAGTGCTGCAAATGTAACTGATAATATTGAATATGTTGATAAGCTTGCAAAATTGTTCGAAAGCGGTTTTAAAAAGGTTAAAATAGGAAAGCCAAAGGGATTAAAAACTGAAAAAACCAAAAAACAATATTATCAATTTTCTATTGATTTAGCTACAAGTATGACCTATAATCAAACACTTAGCTTTATTAATTATGTTGAAGGTGGGTCAAGAAAGCTAAAAGTATCAAATTTTAATTTAAAACCTCAAAATGAAAAAAATCAGAATAGTGCAATGCAAACTGCGACAAGTGAGCCTATTTACGATTTAGAAATGACAATTAATTTATATGCTCTTGATTTAGGTAGTATTGATAAAATCTATGAGTATAGTAGAAAAAGCTTTAATAGATTTGAAGATGGTGATGGAATGATATTTGTTCCGTCGTCGGACGATGAGGCTGGTTCTTCAGGTACTTCGGTTAGTATGGGTTCTGGAAGTGGTGGTACAGTATTAGATAGGTTTGCCCAAAATTCTAAAAATAGAGATATTGACATAAGGTTGGGTAGTTTTCTTATTGCAGGACAGAATTTTGAAATAAGAGGTGCAGGAAACGGTTATCCTATTAATTTTAGGCAAAAGGACAGAGCTTCAGTAAAAATTACTTTTAGTGATGATGACTATCATGTTTCTGTAGCTGGTGGCGTAGGTAAAGGTTACAATCTTGATGGAAAAACTGAGCGTGACATTATTACTATGTATGTAGGAGCTAATTTTCCTACAGATATAAAAGAGAATGCAAATCTTGGAGCTGACATCCAAATTATTAATAATTCTGCTAAAAGAGTAGATGTAAATTTAGTAGATAAGGTTAAGCGAATTAGAATAACAGATAGAAATGGTAATTTGATTTTGAAGAGCAGTGAATCAGAAAAAGTTTACATAATATAAAGTGTTTATTAGGGTGATTGTTATGAAAAGGCTACTTAAAAATAAAAAAGGAATGTCATTTCTTGAAGTTTTAATTGCTCTTGGTATATTAGGGCTTTTGTCTGTACCTATAATGATGATGTTTATGAATGCACAAATATATGCAAAAAAGGTAGACAAACAGACAGAGATTAATGCTGTTACAAGAACAGTTACACAAATAGTTTCTGATGGTTTTAAAACACCGGGAGAGGGAGCCCTATTATTTGCCCCAGACAGTACAGAAGATATTGATATTGATGGAGATGGATCGGCACCTGATGGTTTTAGGAAAATTATTAAGTATGCTCGTGACGTATTAAGAGATAAATATACGACTCCAGTACTAAAAATAGAAGGATCTGGCATTAATGAGAAGTATGTTTATAAAATCACTTATGATCCTGCGAATTATCATGATGCGAATTATGAAGGTGTATATAGTTTATTAGTTACAATTATTGAAAAGGAAAGCGGAAAGGTTGTTAACGAACTAAAAATGTCTGTAAATGTTAATGAAAATATAAATTGATAATATAAATACTGAGGCTTATTCTTTATCTACAAATTAAGGGGGAGGGATAAGGTTGAATAAGATGCTAAAAAGTAAAAAAGGAGCTACTTTAGTAACAGTTGTAATAATTGTTACTGTATTAGTTCTTTTATGTTCTATTTTGATGGATATAATTTTGAATAATCTCGTTTTAACAAAACGTCATATGAATATAGATTTTGCATACTATGCGGGGGAATCAGCTATTGAAAATTGGTTTTCAGTAATTAATTCCCAATTAAAAGGTGGTTCTATAACATCTAGTTATCCTGGTGATGTAACACTTTCAGAGAGCTCTAGTAGAAAAGCTTATGCTGATCATATAGTACAAAAAATAAAAGAGGCTGATGCATTAAAAGATTTATGGATAGATGTTTCAAATAAAAGTGATAAATTAGTTGCTACTGCTGCTTCGGATACTTCTGCACATGTTGAATTTATAGATATAGTGTTAGAAGATACAAAATGGGACAGTTCAATGGGCAATTCTATTGAAATATATATTGCTATAAAGGCGAAATCTTCTTTTTCACTTCCAGGTACTTCATATAAAACAGGAAATAAAGAAGTATATGCAATAGAATCATTTAGAGTTCAGTGCCCTACAAGAGATTTCCTTGAGTCTGCTATTTGGGCGGTAGGAGATTTTTATATTAATGGAAATAATGAAGGAAAGACAGCTACAGTAAATGGTGATGTATTTACCTTTGGTTCTTATGGAGTGAATACAAATGATATGAGACAAGAACTTTTTGGAGGTATTTATGCTATAAATGGCGGAATGCTAAATATATACGGAAATGCTTATAGCAGAAGTTTTATTAGGACTGGACCATATCCTGAACCAGGAATTGGTAATATTGATAATAGTGAAATAAGGATTTATAAGGATGCTATAGCACAGTGTATACAAGCATTTGGTGATGGAGATAAAATTATAGGCTTAAGAAATGCATATACTTTTGATGATATAGAGATTAATGGAGAAAACTCAGTTATTGCAATAAATGGAAGTTTTTTTGGATTAAAAAGGGGAGGGGAAAATTCTAACCATGATGAATCGAGTGCTATAGTTAACAGTACATTGTTACATAGTATAAACAGGCATGGAGGTCTTTCTGGTGGTGATCCTACTTTTAAATCCAGAGTTGTTATTAATGGAGATGTTATTATAGGTGGATCTACCATGAAAATTGGAACAAAGGATGATGGTAGTACTGTAGTTCAAGGCCCCATTGAAAATGCTTCATTAGCTTTTGATACAAATGGAATCCCATTTTATAAATCATTTGATTGGGACAATAGGGAAGCGGTTAAGTATCATGACGAGCTTAGGAAGGCGTTCGAAGATGGTACTATTATGGAAATTGGTGCAAGTATGAATATATTCCAACTTTGGAATATATTAGATCCTTTTGACTCGGCACAAGTTTCTACGTGGATAGCGAATATAGACAAAGAAAGAAATGATGTAGGAGTTAGCTTTGATAATACAAAAAGTGGAGATAGAAGAGGTTGGTGGGGATATGAGATAATTGGTAATAAAAATCTTTATCAAAATAATCAAGTAGAGACTGATATTAAACACTTTGCTAATGATTATTTTGTAGGGAAAAATACTAGTATTGGTACTTATAGGTTAGATAATGTTTTCAATAATGATGGAACAATTAAATATGGGAAAGATGAATGGATATATAATCCTTCGGGTTCTAGTAAAGATTTAATTGTACATGATGGAGAAGAAATTCCGATAATAAATTTTCTATTTGGAACAGTTGATATTGATGTTGAATTAAAAGGTATATGTACTGAAATCAAAGAAGATTTAGAAGCAAAGGTAAATAAGTTTGTATCAAGGAATTATGCTGATTCTGGATGGAATGTAGAACCAACTGATAAATTTCATAAAATACTTGTAGCACTAAAGTCTGAAGAAGATGGAGTGTCAGGCGAAGATCGGAATCATATTATTTATATTGCTCAAGATGATGGATTAGGTGGTAGTCCTGAGGTGCCTATAGATATAAAAAAATTGTTTAATGACAAGCGTGCAATATCTGATATTTATAGTATTTGTGCAGCTGATAGAGTTGAAGAGTATTATATAATTGCAAATGCTAATCCGAATGTACATTTAGAGATTAGTGGAGCTTTTAACGGTATAATTGTTACTGCTGGCAAGATACATTTAAAGGATAATGCAAATGTATATGGATCAATTATTGCAGCAGGAGCCGGAGAGTATAATGATTATAATGGCAATGTAATATCAGATGCTAATGGTGACCCGACATTTTTCCCACGTGCAAAGGCTGTATCTCATGATGAAGTTAACAATCTGGATAATGGAGAATACGCTGCAGTTACAATTTCAATTAATGATGATGATGGAAATGGCGAGATTATTCCTCCATATGTTGATTTTTATTTAGGATTGGCTGGAGATGTAGTTTCAGAATATACCAAAGATGGATTACAAAATGTTGTAGATATTGCAGTGAGTGTTAACGGTTATTTCAAACCTGAAGATCCTGATGAAACCGATGATTTAATTTATTTAAATAGAGCAGCAAGAGTTAATTTGTTGGAAAAGTTTACGAAGTGGGGCATTAATTTATATGACATATTCTAAATATGGGGTGGATTAAATGAGAAAAAATTTAAAGCTTTTAGTAATTATGACGTTGGTGACAGTAATGGTCACAAGTACAGGATGTTCGGCCTTATTCAAAAAAAATAAGCCGGTTCAAGATCCTCCAAAAAAAGTTGAGACTCCTGACACTAGCGTGGAAGAAGACAATAAAGTTCTAGAAATGCTTAGTAAGTATTTTGAAGAAGTTTATAATGAACCATTTGAAAATTATTATCAAAATGTAGTTACAGGAAATGTACCAGACAAGTTAAAGACTTTTATTGCAAAGAGGACTCTTGATGAGGGTACAGGGAATCCTGAAATTGGTATTCATTTACCTAGAGTAGTTGAGATCAATGGATTATCGATAGTTGGCTATGAGATTATTAAGGATAGTTCTAATAAGGCGATAATTGATTCGGGATTCATTGGCAAGACAGGTGAAAATTTTTTATATTTTGTTAAGCTAAATCTAAGAGCTAAGGCTTTAGAAAATACTTTATTTGATCAATTTTATGTGAGAAATCCTGAAAATAAAATGTATGACAAAATAGCAGGTACTGCTCCAACCGACGATCTTTATGAATTTATTAAAACACAGGCGAAATTTGATGTAGAAGTAACTCAACAAGATGGACAATACAAGATTGTTACTGTTAAAGAGGCTAATTACAAACCTGAGCTCAAAAATAGAATATTTAAACTAAATAATGAATTTTTGACAAGGAAACCATATTTGGATGAAAATAATGATGCGGAAAAGAAAGTGTTAGAGACTGAAACTGCGTTAATTGAAGGGTTTTTTAATAATCTAACTAAGCTTGACAAAGAGAGAATGATATTATTTAAATCTAAATGGGAAACAGGACCTGCAGAGTTTATTAATTTCCTAGAGTTAACTGAAGCTTTCAAAGTTAATGAAAAAGATGCTATGTTTATAGATCAGAATTATAAGAAAAATTTTAATTATGATGCGTTTCCATTGCAAATAAATATGGAAAAAATAAATAGTCTGAACAATATGAAGATAGTTGAACATCCTGGTTATACATCTAAGAAGAAATGGTATATGGTATCATTTGATGCTTCATTATTACAGTCAAATGGTATGGTTGGTGAAGAACAAACATATTATTATGATTATTTTGTAACTTTGAAATATGCTAACGATACTTTGTATGTAGAAAGCATGAAGCTTAATGAGTATTATAAAAGGACCGGAACAAAATCTGATGCAAAAGATACAAAAAAATAATTAGTGATTTTATTGTAAAAACCTCTCACAGTAGAGGTTTTTATTTTATTGCGTATCTTTTGAACGAAGTGAAAGAGGCAAAAACGGAGAGGCTCGATGCCTCGGAGTTTTTATTATCTGAAAGCTTAGCATTATATATATTGGAAAATTTATTTGTGAGGAGGTCAGATATATGTGAAGAGAAGAACAAAAAATCAAGAGACAAACACTGAGCTTTAAAATTTCAAAAAAATATATAGAGAGAAATGAAATTAGTGTAATGAAGGTTTGTCAAAAAACTCTTTTCATAGAATTGTAATAATTTTATCAATAAAATCAATACTAATCTTATATATACTATAAGGATGTGATGGTTTGAATACTGATAATAAAGTTTCATTTAATAAGGCTTCAATTATCGAGGAAAATATGCATAAAGAAACGAAGGAAGAGATACAGGAAATAAAGGAATTAGGAAAGACAACTGTTTCAAATGAAAGGGGAAATATTCATTGCTTGACCGTTATAGGTCAGATAGAAGGACACATCATACTTCCACCACAAAATAAAACAACAAAGTATGAGCATGTAATACCCCAATTAGTTGCAATTGAAGAAAGTGCTGAAATAGATGGATTATTACTCATTTTAAATACTGTGGGAGGAGATGTGGAGGCAGGACTTGCAATAGCAGAGATGATTGCAAGTATGTCAAAACCTTCAGTATCACTTGTGCTAGGAGGAGGTCATAGTATTGGAGTACCGATGGCAGTTTCGACGAAATTCTCTTTTATTGCACCTTCTGCCACAATGACGATACACCCTATAAGACTAAATGGCATGGTAATAGGAGTTCCTCAAACTTTTGAGTATTTTGATAAGATGCAGGAAAGAGTTGTTCAGTTTGTTTCAAAAAACAGCAAGATATCAAGTGAAACGTTTAGAAGTCTTATGCTTAAAACCGGTGAATTGGCAAATGATGTAGGAACAATATTATTTGGACAAGAGGCAGTTATGCAAGGACTTATTGATGGAACTGGTGGTCTTCATGAAGCATTAGAAAAACTGTATGAATTGATAGATTTAAAAAAGAAAGACAATACCAATTCATACATAAATATAGGAAATAATTAGCTTCATTTATTTTTAAAATAAGCTTTATTCATTAAAGTAATTAAAACTATTGGAAAAAACAAAATATATAAACTTGTAAAAATGTTGATAATATCCTATAAAATCTATATGTTATAAATGAAAAGTGGTATTTTTTCCGATTTTTTATAGCTTGAGACCAAAACTTTTTTCCAAAATGACTTATACAGCATTTTGTTCGTAAACCCATCAACTACGCTTTTGATGATAAAACATTACTACTTTTGAGATTTCACCAATTTAAATTTATAGGATTTATTCTTTTTTGCTAAATTTTTTTAAAGTATAGGAATTTATAAAAATCCAGTTAAGAGGAAAATGAGTAAAAAAATGTATAAGTGGAAAATTAGATGACTAAGTGATAAACTAAATGAATGATAAACAAAGTGCAAAATACAAT
>JAAYPF010000164.1 GCA_012519925.1 Clostridiaceae bacterium | reverse complement strand
GCGTAGAATTCCGTAGCCTTTCATGACCACAGCCAAACTGGACTATCAAGCACAACAATATTGTAAGTGACTATATATACTTAGTCTTATATTAAAATATATTGAAAAATGGGGAAACTCAAATTAAATTATACTATTGAAAAAAATTGCCTTTTTTTTTAAAATATATAAGTATGCTAAGAGATTTAGGTACTTGCGAAAATAACTGGTCAATTGCCATTTTCAAAAAAACAGATTTATATTTTTGTGGCAGAATATTCTTTTAAATTTGTAACCACAAATGTTTATATGACGGGATTTTGACCTAAATCTTATAAAGGTTATTTTAGAAAAGACCTTATTTAGAGAACTGACATAAAGAGCAAGAGGGGGGATTGAAATGACAAAAGAAGAGAAAATTGATAAAGAGACGGAAGAGTATTTGAGCATAATGAGAGAAAAGCCTGTATACAGAAAAATGGTTCAGGATGGCGTGTTTACAGAGGAGCAATTGGATGAGTGCATATTGACACTTTATAGAAATGATTTAAAAGGAGAAAACAAGTAAGAAATTCTTGTTCTAACAGCCTAGAAACCCCAATAGATTATTAGTATAAACATTCTAATAATTTATTGGGGGTATCTTATGATAAATAAAACAGGTCAAACGGCCAAAAACATTATAAACGAACACTCGAATATTGTATCAATGGTTAAGGGTATAGCAATAGCGTATCTGATTACAATACCGTTGTTTGTGATTTTTGCATTCTTCTTAACCTATATGGATTTTCCAGAAAAGTTTCTTCCTTCAGCAGTTATTATAACTACACTAATAAGTATAATAGTAGCAGGTTGGAGTTCTACAAGAAAGATCCGAAACAAGGGATGGCTAAATGGTGGAATTGTGGGATTAATGTACATAGGCATTTTATTTCTTGCAAGCAGTTTAGCTTATAGGAATTACTCTATAAATAGTCATGTAGTAGTAATGCTTGTAATTGGAGCAATTACAGGATCAGTTGGAGGAATATTAGGAATAAATTTAAGGAATGAACCCAAAGTAAGAATTGGCAAATAAAGAGCAGGTTTTTTATGAAGTATTCGTCGAAGGGAGCTATAAGGTTCCCTAGTGAACAAGAAAATTCATGAGAGATGCGAATTTCCTTGAAAGACCTAATGAATTTTTAATCACAAAAAAAGTTTAAAAAAATTAAAATAAATGTGGACTTTAATTTTCTGTTGTGATATATTGAATTCAATGAATATTTTTAATTTTACTAAAGCAAATGTAGAATATTTTATTTCGCTTCTTTCGAACAAAGTGAAAGAAGCAAAAGCGAAAAGGCTCGATGCCTTGGAGTTTTTATTATAGATATAGTATGTATTTATTAAATTAAATAGTTACCTTTAATTGAGTCCAGAGAGGCTAAAAAGGTGGCGCATGCGAGTATCATTTTTTGAAAGCTTACATTGTGATTTAGCTTCTTGCCGTCATCTGGTGAGAAGCTTTTTTAGTATAAAACAAAGTATTATAAGAACAAAGGTACCGTATAAAAATATTATGGAGCGTATTATTATGATTGATAAAGCTGAAATAATGGATGAAAACGGAATTAACAGAGCAGTTACTAGAATAGCACATGAAATAATTGAGAAGAATAAAGGTGTGGAAGACATTGTTCTCATTGGGATTCAAAGAAGAGGTGTACCACTTTCAAAAATGATAGCTGAAAAGATTAAGGTTGTTGAAGGTAAAGAGGTTCCTGTAGGTATTCTAGATATTACACTATACAGAGATGATTTGAGTATGCTCGCAGAACATCCCATTATAAATGGTACAGAGATAAATTTCTCTGTGAACGGAAAGAAGATTGTTCTTGTGGATGATGTGATTTATACAGGTAGGACAGTTAGAGCTGCAATAGATGCAATTATGGATATTGGAAGGCCAAAGATGATTCAGCTAGCTGTTTTAATAGACAGAGGTCACAGAGAACTTCCTATCCGTGCCGATTATGTTGGTAAAAACGTACCAACTTCAAAACTAGAGATTGTGAATGTTAAGCTATTTGAGTTTGACAAAGTTAATGCGGTTACTATAAGTGATATTGAAAAGGGAATTAGTCATTAGTTTGTACAATTTATGGTTTGTTTGTGGGATTTGTATATTCTATGCAAATTAAGTTTCTGGGGTCATTAATGCAGATTTATTTAGGAAGTATTATGAAAGGGTATTTGTTATGAAAAGCCATATCAACATCTATATAACTAAATTAAGAAGAAAAATAGAGATGTATTCCGCTTTTCTTATATATATAATGGGTGGAACGTTTTATAATTCAATTGATGGAATAGTTGTTTGTAAAAATAGTGAGGATGTTTATCCTTACTATTTTTTTACACCTCTTTTGTTAAAAGGGAAGAGGATTATTAAGAGACAAAATTTTATATTTAAATATAAGTTTAGTGAGGTGCTATGATGATTTTAAAGTCGAAGGATTTGCTAGGACTTAAAGAAGTTACAGCCGAGGAAATCGAATACATTTTAAACACTGCAAAGACAATGAAGCTTATTGTTACTTCAAAAAACAAAAAGGCTCCACATCTTCAGGGAAAGTCTATTATAACTTTGTTTTATGAAAACAGCACGAGGACAAGGCTGTCTTTTGAGTTGGCATCAAAGTATATGAGTGCAAGTGCTGCTAACGTTTCCGCTTCAAGCAGCAGTGTAGCTAAAGGTGAGTCACTTATTGATACTGGTAAGACAATTGATATGATGGGCAGTGATGTTGTTATTATAAGGCATCCGATGTCTGGAGCACCACACCTTCTTGCAAAGAATATAGAAGCTTCGGTTATCAATGCAGGAGATGGCATGAATGAACACCCTACTCAGGCACTGCTAGATATGTTTACAATAATTGAAAAGAAGGGTAGCCTAAAAGGCCTGAAAGTTGCAATTATAGGGGATGTTTACCATAGCAGAGTTGCAAGAAGCAATATATGGGGAATGACAAAGCTTGGAGCTGAAATATGTGTTGCGGGTCCATCAACACTGTTACCGCCAGAAATTGAGAAAACTGGAGTTAAGGCCTTTAATACTGTCCAAGAAGCATTGATTGATGCTGATGTGGTTATGGGTCTTAGAATTCAGCTTGAGAGACAGAAGAAAGGATTGTTTCCAAGTATTCGCGAGTACTCGAGATTTTTTGGACTTGATGAAAAACGTTTGAAACTTGCAAAAGACGATGCTCTGATTATGCATCCCGGACCTGTAAATAGAGGTGTGGAGTTATCATCTTGTGTTGTAGACAGCGAAAAGTCACTCATAAATGAGCAGGTTCAAAACGGAGTGGCAGTCAGAATGGCACTTTTGTATCTTTTAACAAGGAGGGATTCTGTTGAGAACATTAATTAAAGGTGGTCAAGTTATTGACGCTAAAACGAAAACTAACGACTGTTTGGATATATTGATAGAAGACGGCAAAATTACTGAGATAGGTAAAGATATAGAATTTGTAAACGGTGATATTATTTATGCTCAAGGCAAATATGTATTACCAGGGTTTGTTGATGCACATTGCCATTTAAGGGATCCAGGACAAGAATATAAGGAAGATATAGAAACTGGAACAAGAAGTGCTGCAAAAGGCGGCTTTACTTCGATTGCATGTATGCCAAATACTAATCCTGTAATTGATAATGAGGCAATTGTTAAATACATTATAAATAAATCTAAACAAGATGGTATAGTAAATGTTTATCCTATTGGAGCTATATCTAAAGGACTTAAAGGTGAAGAGCTTTCTGAAATAGGGGAACTTAAATTTGCCGGTGCAGTGGCAATTTCTGATGATGGAAGACCTCTTAAAAACTCTGCACTGATGAAAAAAGCACTTCAATACTCGTCTATGTTTGATATAACCATAATTTCCCATTGTGAAGATCTTGACCTAGTAGATGAAGGAACGATGAATGAAGGTTATGTGTCTACAGTTTTAGGGCTAAAGGGGATTCCTTCTGCAGCGGAAGAAATAATGGTTTCAAGGGAGCTTATACTTGCTGAATATACTAAAATTCCTGTACACATAGCCCATGTTAGCACAGAGTTGTCTGTGGATCTAATCCGCCACGCAAAAAGCCGAGGTGTAAAAGTGACCTGTGAAACTTGTCCGCACTATTTTACCCTTACCGATGAGGCATGCGAAGGTTTCAATACTTTAGCGAAAGTAAATCCACCTCTTAGAACTAAAAAAGACGTTGAAGCAATAATTGAAGGACTAAAAGATGGGACAATAGATATTATAGCTACAGATCATGCCCCTCATCATCCCGATGAAAAGAATGTTGAATTTGCATTAGCAGCTAATGGAATGGTTGGTTTTGAGACTGCTCTTCCGTTATGCGTAACATACTTAGTGAAGCCTGGTCACCTTACAATGGAGCAGTTGGTTGAAAAGATGTGCGTAAATCCTTCAAAGATTCTAGGTCTAAATAAAGGTTCTATAGAAGTAGGAAGTAGTGCTGACTTAACAATAATAGATATAGATGAAGAATATATTGTGGATGTAAGCAAATTTAGCTCAAAAAGTAAAAATTCACCTTTTGATGGTTTTAAATTGCAAGGAAGCGTCTATTATACCATTGTTAACGGGGATGTAGTGGTTAGAGAGAAAGTGTTGTTATGATATAGCATTTGACTTGTAATGGCAATATACAGCTTTGTCTTATTAATATTATTTTTATATGAGAAGGAGAGTAAGAATGATGTTTATAGATAACTTGATTGAAAAAATTAAAGAAAAAAACAACCCAACGGTTGTGGGACTCGATCCAAAAATAGATTATGTTCCTTCTTTCATAAAAGAAGAGATGTTTGAAAAGTACGGAGCAAGTTTAAAAGGTGTATCAGAGGCGATTTTGAAGTTCAATAAAACTTTAATAGATTCGATATACGATATTGTACCGGCTGTAAAACCTCAGTTAGCGTATTATGAGATGTATGGTATTGAGGGCGTAAAGGCATTTTTCGAAACTTGTAGATATGCAAAGCAAAAAGGTCTGATTTGTATAGCAGATGGGAAAAGAAATGACATCGGAACGACAGCGGAAGCCTATTCTGCAGCTTTTTTAGGAACAACTAAAATTGATGATAATACACAAGAAGAGGCCTTTGATGTTGATGCTTTGACAGTGAATCCTTATTTAGGGGTTGATGGAATTAAGCCCTTTATAAATGATTGTGCTAATTTTGGGAAAGGTATATTTGTACTTGTAAAGACTTCAAACAAGTCATCGGGGCAACTTCAGGACCTTTTAACACAGGAAGGTAAGAGTATTTATGAGAAGGTAGCCGAATATGTAAATGATTGGGGTGCAAATGTTATAGGTAAATATGGTTATAGCAGTGTTGGAGCGGTTGTAGGTGCCACATATCCAAATCAGGCCAAAATACTGAGAAAGATACTAAGGAATGCCTATATTCTTGTTCCGGGTTATGGAGCACAGGGAGGAACTGCAAGAGATGTTGCACATTCCTTTAACAGTGACGGTTTAGGTGCAATAGTAAACGCTTCAAGAAGCATAATGTGTGCTTATAAAGATGAGAAATGGAAGGGCATATATACTGAAGATAAATTTAGTGACGCTTCAAGGGCAGAGGCCTTGAGAATGAAAGACGATATAAATGGAGTTATTTCTTAGAAATTTTGAGGTGAATATAATTATGAAAGCTATATTAGCACTAGAGGACGGTACTATTTTTGAAGGAGAGAATTTCGGCGTAGAAGGTGAAGTTATCGGTGAAATCGTTTTTAATACAGGTATGACAGGTTATCAAGAGGTACTTACAGACCCTTCTTACTGTGGGCAGGTGGTTACAATGACGTATCCACTAATAGGTAACTATGGTGTTAACATTGACGATATTGAATCGGGCAAGCCTCAGATTAAGGGACTTATTGTAAGAGAACTGTGTGATAACCCGAGTAATTGGAGATGTGTGGAGACCTTAGAGCAATACCTTAAAAGACATAATATAATGGGGATTCAGGGTGTTGATACAAGGGCACTTACAAGAATATTGAGAGACAAAGGTACTATGAAGGGCATTATTTCTACTAATCCTGAGTTTAAGATAGATGAAAGAATTGATGAAATTAAGACCTATGTTATAAAAGACCCTGTTATGTGCGTGACAACAAAAGAAGTTGTACATTATAAGGGGGATGGGAATAAAGTAGCCGTTCTCGATCTCGGTATTAAGCAGAATATAGTCAGGTCACTGTTAAAGAGGGGTTGCGATGTATATGTGTTTCCAGCCCATTCAAAAGCTGAGGAAATTATGGCTATTGATCCTGATGGAATAATGTTGTCAAATGGACCTGGAAATCCTAAGGATTGTGCAAGAACAATAGACACAACCAAAGCTCTTATTGGGAAAAAACCGATGTTTGGAATTTGTTTAGGACATCAGGTTATAGCTTTGGCAAATAATGCAGATACCGAAAAGCTTAAGTACGGACACAGAGGTTCTAACCATCCGGTAAAGGATGTTGATAAAGATTTAACTTATATAACTTCACAAAACCACGGATACACCATTGTAGAATCTTCTTTAGACCCAGCACGGATGGAAGTGAGTCATAGAAATATGAATGATGGTACAATAGAAGGTGTTAAATATAAGGATGTACCTGCATTTACAGTGCAGTTCCATCCAGAAGCTTCACCCGGGCCAAAAGATACAGCTTATCTTTTTGATGAGTTTGTTGAGATGATGAATAAGAATAAGTTATAGATAGCTGTATTGGAAACTATCAGCAGTTTGTAAAAGTATTAAGGGGGATATTGGATGCCTAAAAGAAACGATGTAAACAAAGTTTTAGTAATTGGCTCGGGTCCAATTATTATTGGCCAGGCAGCAGAGTTTGACTACGCAGGTACACAAGCTTGCCGGGCTTTAAAGGAAGAAAATATTGAAGTTATACTTGTAAATAGCAATCCAGCAACAATTATGACGGATAAAAATATTGCAGATAAAGTATATATAGAGCCACTTATACCCGAGACGGTAAAAAAGATTATTGTTAAAGAGAAGCCTGATAGCATATTGCCTACCTTAGGTGGTCAGACAGGGCTTAATCTAGCCATGGAACTGGCAGAATCGGGTTTTTTGGAAGAGCAGGGAGTAAAGCTTCTTGGAACAGATACAAAGACAATTAAGATGGCTGAAGACAGACAGTCATTTAAGGATACTATGGAGCGAATTGGTGAGCCGTGCATTGCTAGTAAAGTTGTAACCACAATAGAAGAGGCTTTAGAGTTTGCATCCCAAATTGGATATCCTGTAATTGTAAGGCCTGCTTATACTCTTGGAGGCTCGGGCGGAGGTATAGTTTACAATGAAAAGGAGCTATTTGAAGTAGGAAGCAATGGTTTAAGATTGTCTAGAGTTACTCAAGTACTCATTGAAAAGTGTATTTCCGGCTGGAAGGAAGTTGAGTATGAAGTGATTCGTGACGGTAAAGGAAATGTTATTACAGTATGCAATATGGAAAATATAGACCCTGTTGGGGTTCATACTGGGGACAGTATTGTTGTAGCACCTTCACAGACCCTCACAGATAAGGAATATCAGATGCTCCGTACAGCATCCCTCAATATTATTTCGGAATTGGGTATTCAGGGAGGATGTAATGTTCAGTTTGCACTTCATCCTACCAGCTTTGAATATGCGGTTATTGAAGTAAACCCAAGGGTTAGCCGCTCATCGGCACTAGCTTCGAAGGCTACGGGTTATCCTATCGCAAAGGTCGCAACAAAGATTGCAATTGGCTATGGTCTTGATGAAATTGAAAATGCGGTAACCGGCAAGACCTATGCGTGTTTTGAGCCGACTCTCGACTATGTGGTTGTGAAGATTCCAAAGTGGCCTTTTGACAAGTTTGTAAAGGCAAAAAGAACACTTGGTACTCAGATGAAGGCGACTGGAGAAGTTATGGCTATAAGTAGCTCTTTTGAAGGAGCTTTGATGAAGGCACTACGTTCTCTGGAATTGGGTATATATACACTAGAACAGGATATATTTAAAAGATTTAGCGATGAAGAAATTCGTGAAAAAATTAAGGATATTAATGATCAAAGGCTTCTTGTCCTGGCAGAGGCAATAAGAAGAGGAATTACAATTGAAGATATAAATGAAATAACAAAGATAGACCTGTACTTCTTAAGTAAGGTCAAGAAATTGGTGAATACAGAGGAAGAACTTAAGTCAATGAAGCTCGAAGACCTTAATAAGGATTATCTAAAGAAGGTTAAAAAGATGGGCTTCCCTGATATTGTAATCGCAAAATATATAGGATGTACTCCAAAGGATGTAAGGACAAGAAGAAAAGAATTAGGAATATGTGCTACCTACAAAATGGTTGATACCTGTGCTGCTGAGTTTGAAGCTGTAACTCCTTATTATTACTCAACCTTTGATGAAGTGTGTGAATCAAAAAAGTCGGATAAAAAGAAAATACTTGTTGTGGGGTCAGGACCCATTAGAATAGGTCAAGGTATTGAATTTGATTATTGCTCTGTCCATTCGGTATGGGGACTTAAAGAGGAAGGCTATGAGACAATAATAGCAAATAATAATCCCGAAACGGTAAGTACAGACTTTGATACTGCTGATAAACTTTACTTTGAACCTCTTACCTCTGAAGATGTTGAAAATATTGTTGAGACAGAAAACATTGATGGAGTTATTGTTCAGTTTGGTGGTCAAACGGCAATAAAGCTGACCAAAGCACTTGAGGAAATGGGTGTAAAGATTTTTGGTACAGAGCCTTATTATATAGATGCAGCTGAGGATCGTGAAAGGTTTGATCAGCTTTTGGAAGAAATAGAAATACCAAGACCTGAAGGAAAGACGGTATTTACTCTAGAAGAGGCTCTAGAAGCAGCAAATGAGTTAAAATATCCTGTACTTGTAAGACCTTCCTATGTTCTAGGTGGTCAAGGAATGGAAATTGCTTTCAGTGACAAGGATGTTAAAGAGTTTATGGAGATAATTACAAGGGTTAAGCAGGAGCACCCAATATTGATAGATAAGTATATGATGGGTAAGGAAATAGAAGTAGATGCTATTTGTGATGGAGAAGATATACTAATCCCAGGTATAATGGAGCATCTTGAAAGAGCTGGAGTTCACTCGGGTGACAGTATATCGGTATATCCTTCCCTTTCAATAAGTGATAAACTAAAAGAAAAGATAGTCGACTATACAAGAAAGCTTGCAAAGGCTTTACATGTAATTGGACTTGTAAATATTCAATATGTATATTACAATCATGAATTATATGTTATTGAAGTAAATCCACGTTCAAGCCGTACTGTCCCTTATATAAGTAAAGTGACAGGAATTCCTATGGTCAATATTGCCACTAGGATTATGATGGGTAGGACTCTCAAGGATTTCAAATATGGTACAGGATTATATAGAGAGTCTGAGTATTATGCGATTAAGGTTCCGGTATTTTCTTTTGAAAAGCTTCATGATGTGGATACAAGCTTAGGTCCTGAAATGAAGTCTACCGGAGAAGTCTTAGGAATTTCAAAAAGCTTTCCTGATGCTCTGTACAAAGGTATTATCGGTTCGGGAATGAAGCTTCCTAATAGAAAAGGTGGAATTCTTATGACTGTTCGTGACACTGATAAAACAGAACTAATATCTATAGCCGAAGAATTTGAAAAGTTGGGCTATGAACTGTATGCGACAGGAAAGACGGCAAACTTGCTAAATACTCAGGGTATTGCCACTAATGCGGTCAAGAAGATAGATGAAGGCGAACCAAACATACTTGATCTAATACAATCGGGAAAGATAAGTATGATAATCAATACTCCTACAAAGGGTAGAGAGCCAGAGAGAGACGGGTTTAAGATAAGAAGGAAGGCTGTTGAGATATCAATACCATGTATGACGTCTTTAGATACTGCAAAGGCAGTATTAGATTGCATTAAGCTTGGTAAGCAGGAAAATGATCTTGATATATTGAACTTGAGTGTTTTTGATGAATAAAAACTTTGCTTTCGGAGGATAAGATGTCTAAAGTTATAAGTGAAAAGGTTGAGAAAGTTGAACAATTGGCAAAATCAATATATAGGATGACAATTAAGTCAGCGTATATATCTGAAAATGCTAAGCCCGGACAATTTGTTAATGTTAAATGTAGCGAAGGAATAAATGCACTACTTAGAAGACCTATTAGTATATGTAAGGTGGATAAAGACAGAGGAACTTTCGATATCGTATTTCAGATAAAGGGAATAGGAACGGAGTATCTCGCTCAAAAGACAGCTACTAGTGAAGTGGATCTAATAGCACCGTTAGGGAACACATTCAATATTGATGCTAAACATGAGAAAATTGCAGTGGTTGGCGGGGGAATTGGTATATTCCCTTTGCTCTATTTATTAAGAGAGTTAAAGGATGTTGAAAAAAGAGCATATTTAGGCTTTCGAAATAAGGATTTTGCAGTATTGCTAGATGAATTTGAAGCAAATTGTAATGTGTTAAATATTTCGACGGATGATGGGAGTATGGGGTATAAAGGTCTGGTTACAGATATTCTTGAAAATGATCTGAAAAGCTGTAATTTTGATATAATATATACATGCGGTCCTATGCCGATGATAAAGAGAGTTGTTGAAATTGCACATAAAAACAATATAAAATGCCAGGTGTCAATGGAACAAAGGATGGGCTGTGGAATTGGGGCTTGTCTGGTTTGTGCCTGCAAAACAAAAAAGGAAGAAAGTTGGGAGTATAGCCATGTATGTAAAGATGGACCTGTATTCTGGAGTGATGAGGTGATTTTTGATGACTGAAAACAAGCCTAAAATGGATGTAAATATTGGTGGGTTAATATTAAGCAATCCTGTTATTGCTGCATCGGGTACTTTTGGATTTGGAAGGGAGTACAGTAAGTATACCGATTTAAATAAAATAGGTGCAATATCAGTCAAAGCCCTTACCTTAGAGCCGAGACAAGGGAACAAACCTCCTAGAATTGCAGAAACTCCAGGCGGTATTTTAAACAGTGTAGGACTTCAAAATCCGGGTGTAAGGGCGTTCATAAAAGATGAGATTCCGTTTTTGAGAAAGTTCGATACTGCGATTATTGCAAATATAGCAGGTAATACCCTTGAAGACTATTGTGAGATGGCAGAGATTTTGTCTAGGGAAGATATTGATGCTGTTGAACTCAATGTGTCCTGTCCAAATGTGAAAAAAGGATGCATGTCCTTTGGAAATACTACAGCCGGAATAACTGAGATAACTAAGGAAGTTAGAAAACACTTAAGAAAGCCTTTAATTGTTAAGCTAACTCCTAATGTTACAGATATAAAGGAAATAGCACTAGCTGCAGAAGCTGAAGGTGCTGATGCCATATCGTTAATAAACACTCTATATGGCATGGCAATAGATATTCACAGAAAGAGGCCCATTCTGGCCAATAATTTCGGAGGGCTGTCAGGTCCTGCGGTAAAGCCTATTGCATTAAGAATGGTGTATGAAGTTTCAAAAGCTGTTAAGGTGCCTGTTATAGGAATGGGTGGTATAACTACTGGTGATGACGCTGTTGAGTTTATGTTGGCAGGTGCAACCGCCATCATGGTAGGAACGGCAAACTTCGTAAACCCTACTGCTTGTGTGGAGGTTGAGAAGGGTATTGAAAATTATCTGAGTATGTATAACATTAATGATGTCAATGATATAATAGGAATATTAGAATTGAATTAAAAGAATGCTAAAATGTTACTTCGGGTTTTTCACGCGGACAGTTTGTAATACAAACAAGTCCGGAAGTGAAAATATAGCCGAAGTTGCATTATAGCTTTCTAAAAGAATGCTGAAATGTTACTTCGAAAGAGGGATATTCATATGAAAACTAGAATCATTTTTGTAAGACATGCGGAGGCAGAGGGAAATCTTAATAGAATTTTTCATGGTTGGACAGATTCGAGTATTACTGAAAAGGGACGTGTCCAAGCTAAAAAAGCTGCCGAAAGATTAAAAGACATTAATATAGATGTTCTCTATTCGAGCAGCCTAAAGAGGACAATCCAAACAGCACAATATATTGCTGATATGAAAGAACTTCCAATCATACGCACGGACAAGCTAAAAGAGATCAATGGTGGGGATTGGGAAGATAAAAGGTGGGAGGATTTACCGAATATTTGGCCTAATGAGTACCATACTTGGGAAAATGCCCCCCATATTCACATAATGCCAAATGGCGAGACAATGAAAGAGTTTCAGGAAAGACTTATAAATGAAGTTATGTTTATTATAGATAATAACAAGGGCAAAAACATCTGTATTGTAACACATGGAACTGCAATAAGAGCCCTTATGTGCCATTTTTTTCATTTGAATTTAGAGGAAATGATCAATATTAAGTGGTACGATAACACATCCATTTCAATAATCGACTATGAAGAAGGTAAATTTGAAGTTATACTCGAAGGTGATGCATCCCATCTAGGTATTGAGCTTAGCACCATACAAAATCAAAAATGGTGGAAGGACTATATGGAAAAGTATGATCAAAAAATGGAATTGGAGGAGTGATATAAAGTGAAGCTCCTCTTTTTTACTGATACTCATATAAAAGGCACAACCCCGAAAAACCGAAAAGATAATTATTATGAAACATTAAAAAGAAAGTTTAACGAGATATGCGATATATCAAAGGAACTAGAGGTTGACTATATTCTCCATGGAGGAGATTGGTTTGACAGACCAGATATTTCACCTTCCATTGTTAGAGAATTTGCAATTATAGTTAAAAGCTTTGGTAAAGAAGTATATACCGTTGCTGGAAACCATGATATATACGGACAAAATCCTAGGACAATAAGTAGAACTATGCTGGGAATCTTAGAGGGTACTGGAGTTGTAAATCTTCTGAAGGATGATGAGGAAGTTATTCTTAAGAGAGGTGGGGTAAGCCTCCAACTTACAGGAAAATCCTATAATTATGACATCGATGGACAAGACTATGCTAAATATTATATGGTAAAGAAAAATAGTAAAGTGGACTATGCTATAAATATTGTCCATGGCATGCTGTTGAAAAAGCCCTTTTACGAAGGAATACAGTATACTTTGCTTGAGGATATCAAGGATACCGAAGCTGATATTACTTTTGCCGGACACTATCACAGTGGTTTTGGGATAAGAAATATAAATGATAAGTATTTTGTGAATCCAGGTAGTATCGTGCGGGTTTCCAACACTATTAGCGAAATAGAAAGAAAGCCTAAGATAGTGTATATAGAGCTTGAGGATGATATAGAAATTCGTGAAATAGAACTTAAATCAGCTCTTCCAGGGGAAGAAGTTTTAGATCGAGAAGAGCTGGAAAAGGCAAAAGACCGAAGCCTAAGACTACATCAGTTTTATCAGAGTATATCTCAAACTATGGAGTACAAGAAAATTGACATTGCTAGTATAGTTGAAAATATAGCATCTAACCAAGATTTGAGCAGGGAAGTAAAAGAAGAAGCATTAAGGAGGATAGCAATTGCCCAGGAGAGTTTTGCTATGGGGCAAGAAATAGAATGATTCTAATTGAAAAGGTATTAATAGAGAATTTTCAATCTCATAAAAGTACTGAACTTATTTTTAAAGACGGACTCAATGTGATTATCGGACCATCGGACCACGGGAAGTCTGCCATCATAAGAGCTATAAAATGGGTTTTGTATAATGAACCTAGAGGCAATGATTTTATACGTCAGGGTAGCAATTTTGCTAGGGTTACCCTATGGTTAAATAATGGTTATGCTATAACCCGTGAACGTACTCCAAGTAAGAACAGGTACATACTTTCAGATAGCGACGGGAATTCAAATGTCTATGAGGGTTTTGGAAATGAAGTTCCCCAGGAAGTTGTGAAAGCTCACGGAATTCCAAAGGTGGTTATGGACACCGATATAAATTCCAGCATTAATATCGGTAATCAGCTTGAAAGTCCATTTCTTATCTCAGAATCTGGGGCTATACGCGCTAAAGCAATTGGTCGGCTTACAGGACTTCATATAATTGATAAATCTATCCGTGACAGTGGGACAGATTTAAGACGGGAGAATCAGACTCATGACAGGTTTGAAAAGGAACTTGATGAAGTAAATGAAAAGCTTAAAGAATATAAGTATCTTGATGAACTTGAAGAAAAACTTGAAGCTAGCTCAAAGTTCATAGAAGAACTTGAAAAGGGTATAGAACGAATCGCTTCACTGACAAATATAAAGAACAATCTAAAGGACCTTGATGATAAATATAAACAAAGCGTTTATGAAATTGCAAAACTAGAGAAAATAGAAGAATGTGATATTATTGTAAAAAATATTGAGATTGGTTTTATAAAACTAAAGTCAATGGATAATCTCAGTAACAGGTTAAATGAAAACTTAAAGGCAGTAAAGGAAATAGAAAAAACACTTTCAATGACTGAGGGTGTAAATAGTTGTATAAGTATGCTTAAACAGACCGAAGAGAAAGTTATTAGGCATGAAAAGCTTCAAAAAGTAAAAAAAGTATTGAAAGATTTAGAAACCGAATTGGTTAATGTTGAAGGTGTACTAAACAGGACAGAAAATATTCATACATCAGATGGTATGATTAGAAAAATTGGGGAAAATAATATTAAGGTCATGAGATTAGTTGGGATAAAAGACAAACTTTTAGACTATGGCCGAGAAATTGCTAAAGTGCATAAGATGTTAGATAAAAGCATAGATTTAACCGAAACAGATGCTGTCATTAACGTGATTATAGAAAAAAGTGAAAGACTTGTGAAGCTTGAGGTCATAAGAAATAGATTAACTCCTATATTAAATAATATTGTTGACGGGAAAAATTACCTTAGCAGCAATAATGAAGAGATTGAAAAGAAATTAAAACTATATACGGATTTGTTAAGAGAAAGTGGCAAGTGTCCAATGTGTAACAGCAATATCAGTGATGATAAATTAGATGATATTATTAGTCATTATAAGGAGGTGCGTTGATGGCAATTGAGTACGAAAAGAAAATAAATCAAATTAAAGAAAGTCTCGATAAGGCAAAAAATATGAGAATACGGGCAGAGGCACGTCTTGAGCAACTAAATAAGCAAAAGGAAGATATTTTGAGCGAGCTAAAAGAACTCAATGTATCGCCTGACGAGCTTGATGCAGAAATAAGCAAACTCAAAAGTGAAATTGAGGATTTGATGGATAAGGCACAGAGTCTTATACCGCAAGACTTAATTAAATAGGGTTATTTAAAAATTACTAGAGTTTTATTGCTAAAAGCTAGCCGCTGAAGTTTTTAGGTTTTCTATGTAAGCAATAATTATTATGTATTTTGAAGAGCTTAAAAAAGTAATTGACAATTATGCTTAGAAAGGCAATAATGATTAGTAATGACTATGAATTAAGTTTAGTTTCTAGTAATAAAAAGAGTTTACTTTAGAATGATTCTAGAAAACAACTGGTCAACGGGTGTTTTTGAAAATAGATTTATTCAACGGGAAGTTACAATTGACTAATGAAGTGATTTTCGTTATTACTGAGTGCTAAACTGAAACAAATAAATATAGTTTGAGGTGTATAACTTGAAAAAGAAAATAGGTATTGTTTCGCTTGGGTGTCCTAAAAATCTCGTTGATAGTGAAATAATGCTTGGAATACTTAAGAAAAAAGATTTTGAGATTACTGCCGATGAAAGTGACGCAAATATTATAATTGTTAATACCTGCGGATTTATTGAGACCGCTATTGAAGAGTCTATAAATTCAATACTTGAAATGTCAAAGTATAAGAAGCTTAAATGCAGGCTACTTATTGTGACCGGGTGTTTAGCAGAGCGTTATAAAGAGGAGATGCTAAAAGAGATACCAGAAGTAGATGCCGTTATCGGTACCGGAGGGTATGGACATATAGCTGAAGTTATAGATAAGTTGTACAAAACTGAAGAAGCGATTCCTTTTGATAAAAGGCTGTTTCTTGAGTATGAAGACGGAGTGGAGTACCTTAAAGGAGAACGGGTGATATCTACAAATAAAGGTTATGCCTATTTAAAGATTGCAGAAGGTTGTGACAACTGTTGTACCTATTGTGTAATTCCTTCGTTGAGGGGGGCTTATACTAGCAGGCAAATGGAAGATGTCATAAAAGAGGCTATGCAGTTAGCCAATCAGGGTGTAAAAGAAATTATACTTGTAGCACAAGATGTTACTAGGTATGGTGAAGATATATACAAAGAGAAGAAACTTGTTGAATTAATAAGGGAAGTTGGCAAGATAAAAGAAATTAAATGGATAAGACTTCTTTATTGTTATCCTGAGGAAATTGATGAAAACTTAATTGCAGAAATGTCTAGTAATCCTAAGGTTGTTAAATATTTGGATATACCTATTCAGCATGCCAGTGACAAGATACTAAGTTCTATGGGTAGAAGAGGAACTTTAGAAAGTTTGGATAGTCTCCTTTCAAAACTAAAAAACAGGATGCCGGATATAGTCATTAGGACCACTTTGATTGTGGGTTTTCCAGGAGAAGATGATAAAGATTTCAGGATTTTATATGGTTTTGTTAAAAAGCATCAATTTGACAGGCTTGGAGTTTTTTCTTATTCAAAGGAAGAGGGAACGCCTGCATATGATATGAAGCCTCAGATTAAGAGAAGTGTAAAAGAGTCAAGATTAAATGATATAATGCAATTGCAGAAAGAGATAGTAAAAGAAAAGAATAATTCAAGGCTAAATAGAACCTATACAGTACTTGTTGAAGGTGTTGCGGAGGATGGAATTTTTTACATTGGAAGATCCTATGCAGAAGCACCGGATATTGATGGTTTGATTTACTTTACAAGCGAAGAACCTTTAGAATTTGGAAGCTTTGTAGAGGTCAAAATATTGAATGTTGATGATTATGATTTAATAGGAGAGGTTATAAATGAATCTTCCAAATAAACTTACTATACTTAGAATTTTACTTATACCTATTTTTATGCTTATTATTGTTCCTATTCCTCAGTGGATGTTGGACACTAGCATTTTGAGTTTTATAAATCCCCAATTGACGGCTGTTAATAATTTTATCAATAATTATGGTAATTATGTAGCGGCTCTGATTTTCATAATTGCTTCGAGTACCGACGCTCTTGATGGTTATATTGCAAGAAAAACAAAACAGATAACAAAATTCGGTAAGTTTTTAGATCCTATTGCCGATAAGCTCTTAGTTACGGCAGCATTAATTGCCTTAGTGGAAAGGGGAGACCTTTCAACATGGGTTGCAGTAATTATCATCGGTCGTGAATTTATGATAACCGGATTAAGACTTGTTGCTGCAAGTGAAGGGATAGTCATAGCTGCAAGTAGTTGGGGAAAAATAAAGACGATAACTCAGATGATTGCAATAATTGCAATGTTATTTAAGAATTATCCTATCAGATGGTTATTTGATTTCCCCTTTGATGGAGTTATCATGTTCTTAGCCGTTATTGCCACAATTTATTCAGCTTATGATTACATTGTGAAGAATGGAAAAGTCTTAGATCATAATTCTTAAGTTTTTATATAGAAACACACCATAATACTAATGTGGTGTGTTTTTTTCGTTTGTGCATCTTTCGAACGAAGTGAAAGAGGTCAAAACGAAGGGATTCGATGTAGTGTAGTTTTTGTTTGAAAATAATTTTCTAAATATATTGCATATATAAAAAATATATTATATACTTTTATAAGCAGAGATTAGTACCAGGTAATAATTAAAAAAATATTGCATATAATAATACAGAATTTGGAATGCTTATGGTTAGTGATAAGCAAAAGAAGAAGTATTTAGGAGGTCAATATTTAATCACAGGAAATAAAAGAGGTGAATTGATGAGTAGGCCATCAGTCATGAAAAAAGAACGTCAGTCTATACTTTTAGAAAGATTGAGGGAGGACCCCTTTCTCACAGATGAAGAATTAGCGGAGATATTTAGTGTAAGTGTACCAACAATTAGATTGGATAGACTTGAATTAGGCATTCCAGAGCTTAGAGAGAGGATAAAGAATGTTGCAGAAGAAAATTACTCTAAGGTCAAGTCCATTCAAAGCAGAGATATAGTTGGAGAACTAGTGGATTTGTCCCTTGGCAAAAGTGGAATATCCATATTGGAAACCAATGAAAAGATGGCATTTGAAAAGCTGAAGGTTATTCAAGGACAATATATTTACTCTATGGCGGAGTCGCTTGCTATTGCAGTTATAGATGCACATGTAGCCCTTGTAGGTGTTGCAAATATAAAATATAAAACGCCTGTATATGCAGGAAGCAAATTAGTTGCGAGAGCAGAAGTTAAAAAAACTTATGATAATAAATACATAGTTTGGGTAAAGATTACAGAGAAACAGGTGGAAGTATTCCGAGGGAAATATATACTAGTATCCCTTGAAAAAATATAGAAGACATAGTATTTTATTAGGGTAATTCCAAAAAATAACTGGTCAAAGGGTGTTTGAAAAAGTTGATTTTAGCAGGTTGGAACTATATATTGACTAATGAATTTTTTGGAACACATAAGGAACTTTAATAAAACAAGGTAATTGGTATTGTAGGAGTGAATATTGTTGAATATATTGATAGACGCTATGGGTGGAGATAATGCACCTAAAGATATTGTCAATGGCTGTGTGGAGGCTATTAAGCAAGCACAAGGATTTGAAGTAACATTGATTGGAGACAAAGAAAAGATTGAAGAAATACTTGGGGATAAAAACTTATCTAATTCTAGAATAAAGATTCATCACGCTTCGGAAGTGGTTTCTGTGGAGGAATCCCCTACTAAAGCTATAAGAAGTAAAAAAGATTCGTCTATGGTTATAGGGTTTGAGTTACTAAAAGAGAAAAAAGGGGATATTTTTATTTCCTGTGGTAACAGTGGTGCATTGATGACAGGAGCTTTGCTTATATTAGGAAGGATTAAAGGAGTGGATAGACCGGCCTTTCCTGCAATAATACCAACAAAGACTGGAAGTTGCATTCTTGTTGATGCGGGACTAAATACCATGTGTAAACCTATCAATTATCAACAGTTTGGTATTATGGGATCAATATTTATGAAAGAGATGTTTAACATTGAAAATCCTAGAGTTGGATTGTTAAATGTTGGCTCAGAAGAAGGTAAAGGCAACGAAATCATCAAACAGTCTTATAGCTTACTTGAAAAATCTGATATTAATTTTATAGGAAATATTGAAGGAAATGATATTTTTAAGGGAAAAGCTAATGTTGTAGTATGTGACGGCTTTGTGGGAAATGTGGCTCTAAAAACCATAGAAGGAGCCGGAGCTTTTATGATGAGTATGATTAAAGGAGTTCTATTAAAAAACATAAAAACGAAACTAGGGGCAATGTTTATAAAGAGTGATTTAAAAGAATTCAAAAAAGTACTTGATCCAGATGAACAGGGTGGAGCTTTGATAATTGGAGTAAATGGATTAGTGTTAAAGAGCCATGGCAATTCAAACACGAAGACAATAAAAAATGTAATTTTGAAAGCATATATATTGGGAAAAACTAAAATCGTAGAAACAATTTCTAAAGAGTTTTCAAATATGGAGGTGGATGAA
Source organism: Clostridiaceae bacterium (assembly GCA_012519925.1). GTDB lineage: Bacteria > Bacillota > Clostridia > Acetivibrionales > Acetivibrionaceae > Acetivibrio. Next base: position 7,228 of record JAAYPF010000164.1, on the reverse strand, counting down.
ATTGAACAGCAATTGTAGTTATGGAATATTAGGGGTTGGAAGTTGTTTACCTGAGAAGATTCTAACGAATCAAGATTGGGAAAAGATGGTGGATACCAGTGACGAGTGGATTACTAAGAGAACGGGTATTTCAGAAAGAAGGGTACTAGAGAAAAATGAGCCGGTGTATGAGCTTGGAATAAATGCAGCTAAGATGGCATTAGAGGACGCAGGTCTTACAGCGGAGGACCTGGATTTGATTATTGTTACCACTGATACTCCCGATTACCTTTCGCCCTCAATGTCCTGTTTGATTCAAAATGGGATTGGAGCTAAGAAAGCAGCTGCTTTTGATCTTAATGCAGCATGTTCAGGTTTTATATACGGCATTACTGTTGCCGGTCAGTTTATAAAGACAGGTTTTTATAAGCATATTTTGGTGATTGGTTGTGAAGGTCTGACTAAAGCTATGGATTGGAAGGATAGAAATACCTGTGTTCTATTTGGTGATGGTGCTGGTGCAGCTGTATTAGGTCCAGTTGAAGAAGGATATGGGATTCTTAATTCATGTATTGGTGCAGTTGGCGAATTGGGTCATAACCTTACTATACCCTGCTACCACTTAACTGAAGAGGATATTGCTAAAAGACCTAGTGAAGAGAAAAGAACTATTTGGATGGATGGCAGTGAAGTATTCAAATTTGCAGTAAAGATAATGGATTATGCAACAAAAAAGGTTCTAGATGACATTGGGATGAGTTTGGATGAAATTAAGTTGATCGTTCCTCATCAGGCTAACATCAGAATTTTAGAAGGTGCAACAAAAAGACTTGGAATTAGTAATGAAAAGGTCTTCTCAAATCTTCATAAATACGGAAATATTTCGTCAGCTTCAATTCCTGTAGGTCTGAATGAGGCATACAGGGAAGGTAGATTTAATAAAGGAGACAATTTGGTTTTGGTTGGTTTTGGTGGTGGCTTGACTTGGGGATCTGCGGTCATTAAGTGGTGTAAATAGTAAAGAGAAAAATGGAGGTGGCATTATGGGGAAATTAGCATTTTTATTTTCGGGTCAAGGTGCTCAGTATGTTGGAATGGGAAGGGAGATAGCACAAGAGTATAAGTCTTCTGAATCCATCTTTAATCAGGCATCAGAAGTTTTGGGCTTTGATATAAAAAAAATGATTTTTGAAAGTGATGATGAAACATTAAAAATAACTGAAAATACTCAGCCTTGCATAGTAACAACGAGTATAGCGTGCCTTCAGCCACTATTGGAAAAAGGCATCAAGCCCGATGTTGTTGCAGGTTTAAGTCTTGGTGAGTATTCTGCCCATGTGGCATCAGGGACTATGTCAGTTGGTGATGCAGTTGCTCTTGTTAAAAAAAGAGGAAAATATATGCAGGAAGCTGTTGCGGTTGGAGTAGGGGCAATGGCTGCAATTCTTGGCTTGGAAAATGAAAAAGTAATGGAGTGTTGTAAAGAAGCATCTTCTATTGGAATTGTTGAACCAGCAAACTTCAATTGTCCAGGTCAGGTAGTTATAGCGGGAGAAGTGAAAGCTGTTGAAAAGTCAATGGAAATAGCAAAAGAGGCGGGAGCTAAAAGAGCTATGCTGCTTCCTGTTAGTGCTCCATTTCATTGTAGTTTACTAAAACCTGCCGGTGAGAAGCTTTCAGCCGAGCTTGAAAAAATTGAGCTTAATGATATGAATATTCCTGTAGTAACAAATGTAACTGCTGAATATATTTTAGATAAGTCTAAAGTCAAGGATTTACTTATAAGACAGGTTAGCAGTCCTGTATATTTTGAGGAATCGATTAGAAAAATGATAGATGATGGTGTTGATACTTTTGTGGAAATTGGACCAGGTAAGACTTTAATAGGATTTGTTAAAAAGATAAATAAAGAAGTAAGGACTTTAAATGTTGAAGATTTAGATTCTTTAAATAATACACTTAAAGAACTTACTTTCATCAAGTAATCTTATCGCGTTAAGTAAGGAGAGAATAGTATGCAACTAAAGGGGAAAACTGCAATTATAACAGGCTCAAGCAGAGGTATAGGAAAGGCAATTGCATTTAAACTTGGAAAAATGGGTGCTAGCATAGTATTAAACGGTAGCTCGGCTTCTGAGGCTCTCAACAAGGCAGAAGAAGAACTAAAGGAAGCCGGTATTAATGTTATATCCACCGTAGGTGATGTAAGAAAGTTAGAAGACGTTGAAGCTATGTTTAAAGTGGCTCAAGAGGCATTTGGAAAGGTAGATATTCTTGTTAACAATGCAGGGATAACACGAGATAAGCTTATCATGAGAATGTCTGAGGGTGATTGGGACGATGTTCTTGATATAAATTTAAAAGGTGCATTTTTGTGTACAAAAGTTGCTTCGAAGACAATGATGAAACAAAAAAGTGGTAAGATTATAAATATTACTTCGGTTATTGGTGTGATGGGAAATCCAAGCCAGACAAATTACGCAGCTTCAAAGGCAGGCTTAATAGGTTTTACTAAAGCTACTGCGAAAGAACTAGCTTCAAGGGGAATTAATTGTAATGCGGTAGCTCCGGGATTAATTGCAACAGAAATGACAGATGTATTGCCTGAGAACGTTAAGGAGAATTATTTAAATAGCATTCCGCAAAAAAGGTATGGGACGCCTGAAGATGTGGCTAATGTTGTTGGTTTTCTCGTTTCGGAAGAAGCAAATTATATAACAGGTCAAGTAATACATATTGACGGCGGTTTAGTTATGTAATAATATTTTAATGTAACACTATGTGGTTTTACATTATAGTTTTACATTTGAAGTTTAAATTTACCAAAAACCCCCTGTGGAAGGAGGTGAACAATAGTGTTCGAAAAAATCAAAAAGATTATTGTTGAGCAGTTAGGCGTTGAAGAAGATGAAATCACGATGGAATCTTCCTTCATAGATGATTTGGGTGCAGACTCACTTGATATAGTTGAGTTAATTATGGCACTTGAAGAGGAATTCGATCTTGAGATTCCCGACAGCGAGGCAGAGAAAGTTTCAACAGTTGGAGATATTGTTGATTACATTAAAAATAACTCATAAAAAAAGTCCCTGTGAAGGGGCTTTTTTTATGAGCTGTATCTCGTTTGGGTGATTCCTAAAAGAACTAGTCAATGGGTGTTTTAAAAAAGTTGCTTTGTGTTTTTTGTACTGCAAAATAATGTTCCTTTGTTTGAAAGCTTTTATGATTGGGTCGGAATTACATACTGATTAGTGAATTGTTTTAAAACACCTTAGTGCTTTTTGAAAAGTAATTGCATAACGCATTAATATATATTTTACTGTGAAAAATAGGAGGTTCGATTATGAAAAAACGTGTAGTTATTACTGGAATGGGAGTAGTTTCCTCATTAGGAATAGGTGTAGATAATTTTTGGAATTCAATTAAAGAAGGAAAAAATGGTATTAGCTCAGTTACAAAGATAGATGTCTCAAATATGAGTTGTAAAGTTGCAGCAGAAATAAAGGAATTTGATCCAACCCAGTTTATTGACAAAAAAGAGGCTAAGAGGATGGATAAGTATACCCAGTACGCTATAGCTGCTGCAAAAATAGCTGTTGAGAGTTCGGGTTTAGATCTTGAAAAGGTTGACCAATACAGGTTTGGTGTTGTTGTGGGTTCTGGTATCGGAGGAATGGAGACCTTTGAAGATCAGCATAATGTTTATCTTAATAAAGGTCCGGGCAGGGTAAGTCCCTTCTTTATACCTATGATGATTCCTAATATGGCAGCAGGATTATTAGCTATTCAGTTTGGAGCTAAAGGTTTCAACGAGTGTGTAGTTACGGCCTGTGCAACATCAACTAACGCTGTTGGAGATGCTTTTAAAGTAATACAGCGAGGTGATGCGGATATATTGATTACAGGTGGTGCAGAAGCCTGTATTACACCGATGGCATTTTCCGGGTTCTGCTCTATGAAAGCAATGTCCACAAACGAAGACCCTTCTTGTGCTAGCAGACCTTTTGATGCTCAAAGGGATGGATTTGTTATGGGTGAAGGCTCAGGTATACTTATTTTAGAGGAATTAGAGCATGCGAAGGCTAGAGGTGCAAATATAATTGCTGAAGTCGTTGGATACGGTTGTACAAATGATGCCCACCATATGACTGCACCTGCACCTGAAGGTGAAGGTGGTGCAAGGTGTATGAAAATGGCTATCAATGATGCAGGGATTAGCCCTGATGAGATAGGATATATAAATGCCCACGGTACTTCAACTGAGTATAATGACAAATTTGAAACTGCGGCAATAAAAACAGTATTTGGAGAGTATTCAAAGAAGCTTCCTATAAGCTCAACAAAATCAATGACAGGACACCTTTTAGGAGGTGCAGGAGCGATTGAGGCTATAATAACTGCCCTTTCATTAAAAGAAGGGTTCTTGCCAGCAACAATCAACTATAGTACACCGGATCCTGAATGTGATTTGGACTATATTCCTAACAAAGGAAGGAATGCAGATATTAATTATGCTCTATCAAATTCGTTGGGTTTTGGAGGACATAATGCAACTATTGTTTTAAAGAAATATCAGGGTTGATTTAAAAAATAAGTAGCGTTATAATTCTAGGGAACGGGATTATCTCGTTCCCTTAAAATTAGATTTTTGTGAATAAGTAAAGAATACAAAGGATTTTTAAAGAATTTTTATTTTAAGACACACTGGTGTCTGAATACCATAGTATGCATTTTTACTAAATAAAGACTTTAAAAAATAACTGGTTAATTGATGTTAAAAAAGCGGTTTTTTTTAAGTCATAACTTTATATATAGACTAATGAATTTTATTAAAACACCTTAGGGATTTATAAAATGTATAGTATAGTGTTTGGAAGAATGGAGTAGCTATGCAAAGTTGTGAATCATTATTGAAGAATATTGAGAAGTTGGAAGACAAAATTTCGTATAAGTTTAAGGACAAAGGTAACCTTATTTTAGCCTTAACACACAGTTCATATGCCAATGAAGTCAAAAATGAAAAAGTTGTTAGTAATGAGCGCTTGGAGTTTCTTGGGGACTCCGTGCTAAGTGTAGTTGTAAGTGAAAATATCTATAAGAATTACACGCAACTTTCAGAAGGAGAAATGACAAAGTTTAGAGCTAATGTTGTGTGTGAAGCTTCTTTAAAGCATTGTGCCCATAAGTTAGATATAGGAAAATATCTTTTGTTAGGCAAAGGAGAAGAGTTAACAGGAGGTAGAAAAAGAACCTCGATACTTTCAGATGCAATGGAAGCACTCATTGGGGCAATTTACATTGATGGGGGCTTTGATTGTGCAAAGGAATTTGTACTAAGTCAGATGAAGACGTTTATAGTTGATTCCATAAAAGGTGAAATATTTATGGATTACAAGACTCAGCTTCAGGAAATTATCCAGAAAAATAGTGAACAAAAAATCAGTTATGAGATTATTGAGGAAAAGGGTCCTGATCATGACAAGATATTTGTTTCACAGGCTAAACTAGATGGTCAAGTTATTGGTGTAGGAGAGGGACGTACAAAAAAGGAAGCGGATCAGATGGCTGCAAAGAGTTATTTAGACAAAACGCGGTGATAGTAATTTGATTGAAAGGCTTGTTGCGATGGAGGTTTGGAGATTTGAGGCATGTAAATATACCCATTTTTGTGCCGCATAAGGGTTGTCCTTACGATTGCATATTTTGTAATCAAAGAAAAATCAGTGGTCAAATTGAAGAAGTTACTGAAAGCTCAATGCGTGGTGTAATTGAGTCACATCTAAATACAATAAAGGGAGAAGCCAATATTGAAATAGCTTTTTTTGGAGGCAGCTTTACTGGCATTGATAGAGAAGAACAAATAAAGTATCTTAAGATAGCTAATGAATATATTGAAAAAGGTCTTGTAAGGAGCATAAGGATATCGACAAGACCTGACTACATAAATGATGATATCCTTAATTATTTGAAGCAGTATGGAGTATCTATAATTGAGCTAGGAGTGCAAAGCCTTGACAAAGAGGTGCTTGAAAAAAGCAATAGGGGTCATAGTGTTGAAGATGTTATAAGGTCCTCAAAGATGATAAAAGAAAAAGGTTTTGTGCTTGGAATTCAGACTATGATAGGGCTTCCGGGAGATGATTTTAATAAGGCTGTGAATACTGCAAAAAAAGTTGTTGAAATTGCACCAGATATTGTACGGATATATCCTACACTTGTTATTAAGGGGACCTATTTAGAGAAGCTGTATAATATGGGGCAATATATTCCCTTAGATGTTGAAAATGCTGTGGATTTATGTGCAAAACTTCTAGAGCTATATGAAAGTAACAAAATAAATGTAATAAGAGTTGGTTTACAGCCTACCGACACTATTTGTGATGGAGGAGATGTAATAGCAGGACCTTTTCATCCTGCCATTAGGCAGCTTGTAGATGCAAAGCGTGCGTTGATAGATATCGAAGAGAAAATAATAAAAGACAATCTTATAGAAAAGAAAAGTTTGATAATACTTGCAGAAAAAAAGGATGTTTCTGTTATTATTGGTCAAAAGAGATCAAATATAAGGTATCTTAAAGAAAAGTTTGGATATAAGGAGATAAGGGTTTGTGATAGAGGACATGAATGTGAAATTTATGATGTAAAATATTAATTTTGTGATATTGTGGGTTGTTTTAGAATGTTATAGAATGGTAGTAGAAGGATGTTATTAGAGATAGAGAGAAAATACAAAGAAAAGTACATAATTAGAGATAGAATTATATTAATTTTTTAGAATAATATAATTTTCATAATTTATGGAGGAGGAAAAGTGTATGGAAGTATTAAAGGTATCAGCTCAATCACAGCCGAAAATGGTCGCAGGAGCCTTAGCAGCAATTTTGAGAGGTAAGTCAAATGCAGAAATTCAAGCAGTAGGAGCCGCAGCAGTGAATCAAGCTATAAAAGCAATTGCAATTACGAGAGGATTTGTAGCACCAAATGGAATTGACATAATAACAGTTCCAGCTTTTTCATCTATTACTATTGACGGTGAAGAAAGGACAGCAATTAAGTTTCTAGTAGAACCAAGGTAAAAATTAAAAGAGTTTATTTTAAAGCTGTTCTATAAATTGGGACAGCTTTTTTATTTTCTAAGAAAGTGCATTGATTTTCTAAAAAAATAAAACCTTGAGTCGCAGAAGACGCAAGGCTTTCAAAAGAAATGTAAAAGTGTACCATATGGGTTTTAAACGGGGCGTAGCCCCTT
>JAAYPF010000163.1 GCA_012519925.1 Clostridiaceae bacterium | reverse complement strand
GAAGGTGTTAGATACCTCCTAGAAAAACCACCTCCATCACAACAACTTGATATTTTCAAAGCCTTTAAGCTCAAAGATCCCTCAGTTTTTTGTTACTAAATTTGGGGAAACTCAAATGTTTGCTTTATTGTTACGGTAAACGCATGAAAATATATTTTACACTAAATCTAATTTTAAGATTTTTTAAAAATGCCATTTCAGCATCAAGTATAAGGTATGAGTACTAATCGAAGTGAAAAACTTTAATTCAAAACAAGCCAAGCAGTCCTATATAGGATATGCCCCGCAAAGCAATTTACTTATTGCAAGTTCTTCGTTCAAAATTTGCGTAAATAAAAAAGCCTCCTTTTGTTTATTTAGAGGCTTTATAGGTTATTTCTTCTTATCTACGAAGTAAGCGGGTGGAATTGTTCCTGACCCTGTATTATATAAATTATTTAACTTTTTACCTTCTCTAATTTGCCTTATCTGTGCTCCCAAGTCATCTAGAAGATCTTTAGCCTTTTTGTTATTATTCTTTTCGAGTACATTTATTTCATTCAGAAGCTCCATAATCTGTCCGGTAATTTGCTTAAGTTCCTTTAAGCCTTTTAAGCTAGAGTTCTCGATCTCATCTAACCTACTAACGCCTAACTTTTGCTTGAGCAAATCAACATACATTCCAAAATCTTCATCAACTTTATTTATCTCGTCAATTCTTACCTGCTTTTCGCCTATAAGCTTCTCTAGTCCATCCATTGACTCTTCACTTATGACTTCAGTTTGTGCCCTTGTCAAAACAATTAATTGCTGTAGACAACTGTACTTTTTATTAGAAGCTTCAATTACCTTTTGAATACACACTTCAGGACTAGCATCCATTTTTATCTCCCCCTATTTTGCAACCTGTGATGTTCTTGCTGTTTGTCTTTTTGCTATCTTCATGGCCTGCTCCCATGTATTTCTAAGTTCCCTTGCAAAGTCTAGCACTTCTTCAATTATATCAGTATCCTTTTTTATATTTGCATCAAAAAGCCTATTATTCATGTATTCATATAGTGCATCTAATTGCTTAGAAATGTCGTATTTCATATCTAGTGTACATCGAAACTCGTTAATAATATTTTGTGCTTTTATAATGCAATTATTAGCCTTTTCGATATTTTTTTCATTTATAGCCATCTGTGCCTGCATCAGGAATTTTACAAGTCCATTATACAACATTAAAGTCAATTCTTCTGGGCTAGCAGTATATGTTGAATTTTCCTTATATTGGTCATATGCATTGTTTAGTGCCATTTTATTACCTCCATTGTTTTGATTAATGATTATAGCGATAATTGTAGTGTCGCCCAACGTTTTTTTAGTAACGATCTTAATTATAACCCAACATTGAAGACATCGAACCCATTTGACTCTGCATTTCTCCTAAAAGTTTTTCCATAGTTGAGAATTTTAAGTATAAGGCAGTTTCTTTAGCTAACATTTTTTGTTCTAATGCATCTATCAAAGTCTCTTTACTTTTTATCTGGTCCAACATGAGATTTTTATAATCGGTTGAATCATTAGCATAACCAGCTTTTTCTAACAAGACACCTTTTTTTCCATCAGCATTTCTTGTAGTTCTGACATTATCCTGAATTATATCATATAAACGTTGTGCCACTCCCGATTGCTTATATCTTTCAGTTCTTTTTGTCGAATCATCAAGACTTTCCATATAAGAATGTTCTGCGTCATTGGTAAATAATTTAACAACCTGGTCAAAATTGTTTGTAAGTGCATTTCTCAGTTTAGCCTCGTCGATTTTTAGTTTTCCTCTATCGGTATACGAACTTGACGCAATCCCTATATCATACAAACTTATCGAAACACCTTCAACCTTTTCATAAAGAGCAGTCCTCATGCTAGTTACAATCTTTGACAAGATACTGTCATTAGCAAGTATTCCTGTCTTAGCTTTAGCCTCCCACTTTTCCACTTCTTTATCGCTCATTGCCTCTCTTTCATCATCTGTAAGGGGCAGATATTCTCTATCATATTTTTCATTAAGTTTACCGTTAATTTGATCAAGCAATGAATTATATCTTTCTACAAAGTTTGTTATGTTCTTAACAACATCCTCAATATTCGATTCTACACTTATTGAAACAGGAGTCGCCGAAGTTTCTTTAAGAGAATAACTTACACCATCTATAGTGAAATTATTACTACTGCGTTTCATTCCTGTAACACCGTCTAATGTAAACTCCGCATCAGTTCCCTGTATGTATGTTCCACTAACAATACCTAGTGATTGGAATAATTCGTTTGATGAATCTATTGTTAGTTTAGACGCTGCCCCTTCAGTTTTAGATTGTAATATAAACTGATTGTTTAAAGAATCATAAGTCATTTTAGCCCCTGCATCGCTGGCGTTTATCGCAGCCATAACATCTTCTAATGATGCTTGTGCATAAGTTTTACCTAAATCTATTGTTTTACCGTTTATAGTAAAGGTTACATTTTCGTTTGGATCACTTATTGCTAGAGGATTCTTAAAATTATTCTTTATACTATCAAGAGACGCTGTTAAAGACAATCCATTGGTTGTATTATCTCCAGTTGCAAAACCTAAACTCTCTAATCCAGTCCCCGACAATGAAAAAACACTACCATTTAGTTGGCTTAAAACTTCTATTTTTCCATCAGTAGTCACTACATCAAACTTTCCCGCACCAAAGGCTTCAGTAAGTTTTTGCTCTAGTCCTGCTTCAAGGCTGTCAATATTAGCATAATCTTCAAGCTCTATTTTCTTTGTAATCCCATCTAGTGTTACCGATATACTTTGCCCACTTAAGGAAAAATCACTCACAACACCGCTTCCCTTTACAGAAGCTGTAATCTTAGCTTCTCCTGTAATTTTTGCAGCAGAAGCAAGGGTATTCACAGTAATAGTGTGCGTTTTACTAACAGCCGATGCACCAGCCGTTGCAGTTACAGCAGAGCTATTTGAAGATTGAATGTTAAACTTTGCAAAGGAACTGCTTGACCTAAAATTTGTTGCTGGCTTTAGTATATCAAAAAAATCATTGCTAAAGGACATTAGAGAACTGCTTATATCTCTGTAACTATCTTTCTTCCACGTTAGTAATTCTTTTTGTTTGAATACCTTATCCACTTTTAAGCGTTCAACTTTCATTAAATCGGATATAATTTTATCGGTATCAAAACCGGAATAAGTACCCGTTATTCGAATCATAGACATATATTGTCATCTCCTTTCATCTACCAAGATACCTGCCATCTCCCACATTTTTGCGACCATGTCAAGTATCTTTTCCTGGGGAATCTCCCTTATTACTTCCTTTGTATCGGAATTAATAACTTTAACCATTATCTCTTTAGTCTTTTCATGTATAGAAAATTCCATCTGCGTTCTAGTTATTGATATTGCCCTATTAGCCTTTTCAATAGCATCAGTAACTGCCTTGTCTGATACTTGTTCCTTTTGTCCATTTCCTATTATTTTTGTTTCAGGTGTATTCTGATTATTCTTAGTACTATGATCCGTACTTTGATTTCTAACAGGTTGTAACCTAGTAGCATCCATGCTATCAATTTTCATAACTATCCCTCCATGAATATTCTCATAATCTATATCGGATTATTATGACATTAAGTTTATAAAAAGTTTTTGTTAAAGTTTTTTTAGATTCAGATTTTTTACTAGACTAAAATTTGCTTAATCCTTTGTTCTGCAAGGTTGTATCCCCCACATTTATGATAATACATAACCGCTGCTTGATTAATTCCTAAAGCTTCATAAATTACACCTATATTATAATTTGGTAGATATGAATTTACCCCTTCTATTTTACCTTCCTTTTCTCCAATACAACTTTCAAAAGATTCTACTGCATCTTGAAATTTTCCATTATTCATATATATTAATGCCATTATAAAGTTGTAATCGGGTGAATTCTCATAGTAAATTTGATACTTCTTTAATTCCATAGCTTCACTATATTTCCCATATTTTAGCAGAGTATAACCATAGCTTTCTACTAAATCTTGTGCATATTCAAGTCTAAAATCGGAACATAGACTAATTGATTCAGCAAAACTCTCATATGCCTTTTGAAAATCCTTTTTTTTATAATAGGACTTCCCAATCTGATAATGTAGATAAGCATCTTTTGGGTTATTCTTTATAGATTTTAGCAATAAATTTATATTTCTTTCTAATTTGTTCGTAGAACTAATAACTTCATCTAGATATCCTATATGATCAACTTCGATTCCTACAGACCTCATATTATAATTACTTCCATCAATAGCAACAACTTGCTCATGTATAGCTCCTTCATATGAGTAATATTTTTTGTTAAAGAATCTATTAACTCGCTCTATATATTTGCTATCCCCTTTTTCACCTTCGAAAGGATTAATTCTTTTTATCCTTCCTATAGTCTTAGGACCGGATAGAATAAAATCAGAAACATCTTTTTTATCAAATCTTAAAATTATTTCATCTGCATCTAAAATGAGAACCCAGTCATTGCTAGCTTTAGACAAAGAATAATTTCTAGCTTTAGAAAAATCATCACACCAAGTAAAATCAAATATTTTGTCAGTATATTTTCGTGCTATTTCTTTTGTATGGTCAGTAGAACCGGTATCTACAATAACTATTTCGTCAATGTAATCGAGTATACTATCCAAACACTTACCCAAGTTTTTTTCTTCATTTTTTACTATCATACATAAACTAATGTTCATTATAATATCTCCTCCATATCCTCATAGTTCATATCGGATTATTTGCAAAATATCCTTATAAAAAACTTAAATTGTTCTAAAAAAGTGCCGATATATGAAATGAAGTATAGAAAAAAACACCAATATGTTATATAATTTTGGACTAATAGGACTTATTGCTATAATTTTTTTATGTTATATATGCACAATATATAAATATAATAAAAAGAGGAGGAACTTAGAATGGGATATTTGAGATTTCTATTTGATTCGCTTTTCCAAGTAATACCTGCTGTAATATCTGCAGTCGTTTTTCTAATAATCGCATTTCTTGTTGCCAATCTTTCAAAGATGATAGTTGTAAAGGGGCTAAAGAAAATTAAAGCAGATAAGTACACTGACAAATTAGGTATTACAGATGAAAAAACCGGCAGCTCTATTGAGTTTTTAGGTAAACTCACGTTTTTTATTGTTTTTCTGTTGTTTTTGCCAAGTGTATTAAACAAATTGGGTATGCAAAATGTATCTGCCCCAATTTCTAGTATGGTTTCACAATTTTTTAATTTCATTCCCAATATACTAGCAGCTATCATTATTTTAACAGTAGGTGTTTTTGTAGCAAATATTATTCGCCAGCTATTAACTCCATTACTTAAAAGATTTAATGTAGATAGTATTCAAGAAAAGGTCGGGATAAATACTAATGAAGGCACAACAATCTCATCAATAGTATCTTATATTGTTTATGTATTAATACTAATACCAGTTATAATAGCAGCTCTTCAAGCTTTAAATATTTCAGCAATTTCACAGCCTGCCATTGCAATGCTCAATAAAATCATTTTATTCTTACCAAATATTTTTATAGCCATTACTATAATTATTATTGGCATAGCCATTGCAAGAATTGTCGGTAAATTATTAACGTCTATTCTTTCTGGTGTAGGTACCGATACAATTGTTCAAAAAATAGGGATAAAGGAAAACACTAAATTACAGAAATTTTCCCTATCAAAGATTATAGGAGAATCAGTAAAATATATAATTATACTATTATTCCTAGTAGAGGCATTTAATATTATTCAATTAGATGTACTTCGTTATGTAGGACAGACAATTATAGCTTACCTACCATATGTGATAAGTGCAGCGATAATTATTATTGTAGCATTTTTGTTGTCAACATGGGTCGAAGGTTTGATAAAAACCAACTTCCAAAACGCTAAGTTTTCGGCTATTGCTGCAAAGTATGCAATACTTGTTTTAGCAGCTTTTATGGCTCTAAACCAGCTTGGAATTGCCTCTACCCTTGTTAATGCGGCTTTTATCATTATTTTAGCCGCTCTAGCTATTGCTTTTGCTATTGCTTTTGGACTCGGCGGACGCGAATTTGCATCGAATATACTTAAAAAGACAGAAAGTAAATTAGCTGCTGAAACTAAAAAAGATAAGTAAATAGATATGAAAATAACGCCAGTCAAGGTTTATACGTCCTTGATGGGCGTTATTTTTTGTGGTTTTCATTTT
>JAAYPF010000162.1 GCA_012519925.1 Clostridiaceae bacterium | reverse complement strand
AGAATATATATTCTACTCTTTATATTATTATGCAAAATATCATAGTCACGTTACGAATCTCTTTATATAAAGTCACAGTTATATCGTTGTATGAATAACGATACAGTGAGTACTTGGGTTGAGTTTGACAGTAAGTATTACTTATGAGATAGGGTTGCTAGGAATATACTTCCATCAAAAACTTAACTTAAATAACAATTAAATGCAATACAAAGTCATTATTGACATTGAATTTTATAGAAGGAGCTTTTCTTTAGTGCAAAATTATTATATTTACCTTAAAAGTTTTATCCTTCAATATAGAGAATGAACTTATATGGGAAGGTGTTTTGAAGCATAAATACTTGTTGCGTTTATTACAAAAACTATGTTAGTATTTAAGCAATTGATGTACAAATTCTTCGAGAATATTTTACATTAGCTGTTCATTCTTTTTAGAAAAAGTAATTACATTGTATAAATATCATTTTTAAAAGGTTATTTATATATTATGAAATACCTATTAATGCTAAGGAGAAATTATGAAATATACAATATCTGATATTGCGAAAATGGCAAATGTTTCTAAAGCTACTGTATCAAGGGTTATAAATAATAAGCCTGAAGGAGTAGGTAAGGAAACAAGGGAAAATATTTTGAGAATAATTGAGGAATCGGGCTTTCAACCAAGCATGGTGGCTAGGGGACTAGTGACAAAAAAGACAAAATCACTAGGGCTCATAATAACCGATATTGACAACTCTTTCTATCCGCAGCTTGTTAGAGGAGCAGAAGATTATGCCAACAAACATGGTTACAGTCTTTTTCTTTGTAATTCAGCTAACAATCCTGAAAAGGAAAAGGAGTACATAAAGGTTTTTCTTGAAAAAAGTGTAGATGGTGTTATTTTGTCTTCAAGTATGAATGAAACAAGTTACCATTATAATATTTTAGAGAGTAAAAATACGCCTCTTGTAGCATTAGATAGATGTCTAGAGGGAGATTATTACGACGCGAGTGTTTTTTTTGATAATTTTAGAGGGGCTTATATTGCAGTAAAATACTTAATTAATAACGGACATAAAAATATAGCATTTATTTCAGGACCAAAATCACTTGTTATATCACAAAACAGGCTAAGAGGTTATAAGATGGCCTTAGAAGAAAGGAATATAGAAATTAGAGAAGAGATTATAGTTGAGGGTGATTTTCAGTTTGAAAGTGGATATAATAGAACTATTGAGCTAATAGATCAAGGCAAGGAGTTTAGTGCAATCTTTGCTGGGAATGACTTAATGGCTATCGGCTCTATTAAAGCTTTGAAAAGCAGAAATATTAAAATACCCGATCAGGTTGAGATAATAGGGTTTGATAACGTGGAAATTTCAAAATTTATCGAACCTCAGCTTTCAACAATTGGTCAGCCTGCATACGAAATGGGGGTTAAAGGAGCGGAGCAGTTGATAAAACTTATCGAAGGTAAAAAAATAGAAAAGAAAAATATTATCTTAGAACCGGAATTAATTATAAGAGAAACTACAAAATAAGTAGTGTTATAGTAGGACAAGGAATTTTGAACAATCCTTGTCTTTTTATGTTTAAAAATATGCGAAAGCATCCGTCGAAGGGAGGCATAGGTTCCCCTAGCGAACAGGAAAAGTCATGAGTGAAGCGAATTTTCTAGCAATGAATATAAGTGTTTACTATATGGAATTTGGATTGTAGCTGATACCGCATAGTGGTATAATTTATTAAAGGTTTTCCATATATGGAATAAAGCAAGGTGTTTTTATTATACTAATAAGGTGATTTAAAAAAATGATTTTTAGGGTTGGCACTATATTTATCGACTAATGTATTTTTTTTTGAAACACCTAAGGTAAATAGAAAACACATAATCAGCTAAATTAGAATTTAATTAAATACAAATAAAATTGAGAGGACTGGTTAAATGACTAATATTACTTTATCGGGCAATCAAGTACTTGAAATTGCTTCTTTCAGTGGAATTAAGGTTTACCAGATAAAGACCGATAAGTTTAAGACCAATTCGGTAAACATATTTTTTCACGATAATCTTTGTAGAGAAAATGCATCAAAAAATGCTTTGCTTCCTGCCGTATTAAGACGTGGCAGTGTCAATTATCCGACAATACAAGATATTTCTCTTAAACTTGAAGAGTTATATGGAGCAGCTTTTGATTGTGGGATAACTAAAAAGGGAGAAAATCAAATAATTCAGTTTTATTTGGATTTTATATCCGATAAATATGCAAAGGCTGAAGAAGATTTGACAAAGAAAGCTTTTGACCTCTTGTTCGAAATTATTACAAGACCAATAACTCAAAAGGGTGTATTTAAAAAGGAATATTTGGAGCAGGAAGCAAAGAACCTCAAAGAACTTATTGAGAGTAGGGTAAATGACAAAGTACAGTACGGAGTTGACAAATGCCTTGAAGTAATGTGCGAGGATGAACCTTTTGGGATTTTTGACTACGGAAACATTGAAGATATAGGAAGTATAAATGAAAGCAATCTTTATGAGCATTATAAGTACTTCTTAGAAACCTTGCCGATTTATGTGTTTATTTCAGGTGATATAAAAGAAGAAAAGGTAGGTTATATTATTGATAAGCTCAAACAGATTAAGCGTGGGGACATAAAAAAAATTCAAGAGGTTAGTATTGAAAACCACGTGTCGGAAGTTAAAGAAGTAACTGAACAGATGAATGTCAATCAAGCAAAGCTGTCTATCGGCTTTAGAACTAATACTAGACCGAATTCAGAAAACTATTATAAATTGATGCTATACAATAGTATTCTAGGAGGCGGAATACATTCGAAACTATTCCAAAATGTCCGTGAGAAAAATGGTATGGCCTATTACGTGTTTTCGAGGCTTGAGAAGTTTAAAGGCTTAATGGTTATAAGCGGGGGTATAGAAATCAGCAACAAGGATAAGGCTTATGAAGTAATTGTGAAGCAGCTAGAAGATATGAAAAATGGAAATATATCAGATTATGAATTTGAATCGTCAGTCAAGAGCATTGAAACAGGAATCAAGTCGCTCAAGGATAGTCAGTTGCAAGTGGTGGATTTCAATTTGAGTCAGATAATTGCAGGAACGAAGGACTCGCCCGATGATATAATTGATAAGGTCAAAGGACTTACAAGAGAAGATGTTATGGATGTTGCGAAAAATATAGAGATGGATACAGTTTATTTTTTAACATCAAAATAAGAAATCACTGAAGGGAGAAAAAGAATGGATATCAAAACTATAGAATATAAAAATATTGACGAAGTTATGTATACTTATGAACATAAGAGCGGTTTAAAGTGCTTCGTTGTACCTAAAAAGGGTTATTCAAAAAAATTCGCAACTTTTGCCACTCATTATGGTTCAATAAACAGCGAGTTTATTGTGCCTGGTGAAAACGAGATTACAAGAGTTCCTGACGGAATTGCACATTTTCTTGAACATAAGCTATTTGAACAGAAGGACGGAAGTGTGATGGATAAATTCTCACAACTTGGTTCAAATCCAAATGCTTATACAAGTTTTGCCCAAACGGCATACCTTTTTTCGTGTACAGATAAATTTGATGAGAACTTTAAGCTTCTGTTAGACTATGTTCAAAATCCTTATATCACAGAAGAAAGTGTGGAAAAGGAGAAAGATATTATAGGGCAAGAAATTAGAATGTATGATGATAATGCAAACTGGAGGGTGTTTTTTAATCTTTTGGGTGCTTTTTATGAAAAGAATCCTGTTAGGATTGATATAGCTGGAACTATTGAAAGTATTGGAAAAATCAATAAGGACATTTTGTATAAATGTTATAATACCTTCTATCATCCTTCAAATATGATTGTTGTTGTGGTGGGTGATGTTGATGCTAGCAAGGTATTTGAGCAGATAAACCAAAGTATTACTGTATCCTCAGCTAAACCTGAAATAGAAAGAATTTTCCCTGATGAATCGGATAACATCAACAAAAGCTATGTAGAACAAGAGCTTGCGGTATCCATGCCTTTATTCCAAATGGGCTATAAAGACACTGGTTTTTGCTCTAAAGGTATAGAGTGCCTAATGAGAGAAACTACAGTAAAAATTCTACTCGAAATGATAATGGGAAGAAGCTCAAAGTTATACAATGAGTTATATAATGAAGGACTTATAAACAGTTCCTTTGAATTTGATTACAGTATAGAGGAAAATTATGCTTATTCAGCATTTGGAGGCGAGTCTAAGGACCCAATAAAGGTAAAAGAAAGGTT
>JAAYPF010000161.1 GCA_012519925.1 Clostridiaceae bacterium | reverse complement strand
TGCAACAAAAACTTATGCTTTCTAAGGAACAAATAAGTGAGTTTATTGACTACTTTATTAATGCGTTACCCATATTCCTAAAGGAAAAACTCTCATTATTGTCCTGCGAAAGTTGAGTTAAATAATTTTATTTTTCAGAATCCCATAATTCTTCAAACACAAAACCCTTTAACTCGTTTTCTTCTACTAGTCTTACAAATTCCTCAGTTACGAGTACATCTACGGTTGGAAATTGAGGTATTTTAAAAATACTGTTATTGCCTATAACATTTTCCTTAAAAACATACTTTGTGCAAAACATAATTCTTCCATCATCATATCTTTTAAATTCTGATTTATCAACATCTAAAGCATCTATTATATTAATTACATTCATTAAATAACATTCTTCAATATATTCTATAGGTAATAGTTCAACATTGTTTATAAATATATTTTCAAATATACCTATAGTCTTATAATTTAATGTAAAGTGTAATGATGAAATTGAAGATAAATCTCCCACTGGATATTTTTTACTTCTTGCACATTTAACTCTAAAAGATTTCCATGATTCTAATAATCTTGTGCCATTAAACCTTTTAAAATCCCAATCACTTTTATTTACTAATTCAAAGAAATTGTAATCATCTGCATTTGCATGTAATTGAAATATTTTCATCAATAATACCTCCAAAGCTTATTCTTATATATGTATTAATTATAACATTATTTTTGAAGTTTTAGTGTTCCATCTAATAACATTTCTCTTATTTCATCAAGAACTTTAATACAATCCAATTTGTTTTGTGGATCTGCTCTTTCTAGCATTTCAATTATTTTATCGATATATGAATTTAAATGTCGCCCAGTATGTATTGATGCTGATCCTGCTTCTGGAATTCCCGCTTTGCCAGGCAAGAATACACCATTTTCTGCATCATTAAAATGAATATCAAATTTTTTTAGTATTTCCCTAGCTATTTCAGCACGTTTTGCAGTCGCAGGAACTATATGATGTGCACGATTATCATATTTGGGTTCTTTCTGGAATTTGGAGTCAATTTTGGCTTTTGCTTTCATATTATCACGAAGAATTTCTGAATTACTCTTTTTTCCAAAAGAATTTATTAATTTACTTGTGTCATTTTTTACATTACCAGCTGCACTTTTAGCGAGACTAAAACATATTCCAGCTTCTGCCGCTCCTACAGCAGTAGTAGCAAGTGAGATTGCTATTGAAACTGCAACAGCGGGTGTCAATGTTCCACCTGAAAACACTTCTGCACCAACACTTGCAATAACTCCTGAACCACCAGAAATCATTGTTGCTATTCCCTGAACTGTTCCAATAACGCCAGCAACTGTCAAAATTGTGTCAGTAACAGTTTTTCCAAAATAATACGCAGATTCGCATGTAACCGAAGCTGCTGAAAAATCAAGCAAATTTCGTGTGAAAAGTTTTGGTTTAGCTTAAAAAACATCAAATTCCATAATTTACAAAGCGAACAGCCGTAAAATGCCGTTTTTATAAAAAAACAGAGG
>JAAYPF010000160.1 GCA_012519925.1 Clostridiaceae bacterium | reverse complement strand
TTAGCGTAGAATTCCGTAGCCTTTCATGACCACAGCCAAACTGGACTATCAAGCACAACAATATTGTAAGTGACTATATATACTTAGTCTTATATTAAAAGATATTGAAAAATGGGGAAACTCAAAATACTAATCCCTGAGAAAATTCGCTTCATTCATGAATTTTCTTGTTCGCTAGGGAACCCTATGGTTTCCTTCTACGGATGTTTCGCATCCTAGGTTGCATAAGCGAGCAGTGTAGAGGAGCGAAACGACCAGCCTAAGCCTCCTTAAACCAGGAAAGGGGAATCTCTTTTCCAATCCCTAGCATGGAAATCTATAAAAATAGCATTTTCACAAATTACTATACTCTAAAAAATCGGTCAACTTTATATTTCTTCGGCATATATTAAATAAAGATCATTTTACCCTATGTAAAAAATCTTTCAGACTATGAAATAGCATTACAACCTATTTCACAGCTTGAAATCTTTTGGAGGTTATTATGTCAAATAACAATTCATTAAGTACTTTAGATAATATACGCCTAAGCAGAGGTACTAGCGAGCTTTCCGATTACTTCCATAGAATATTAATACGAAATACTTCAGCAGCTGCTAAACTTATAAACGAAGATAACCTAAGGTTTCCGTCATTATTTATTTTGTTACCACAAATCAGTAGAGCCTCCTTTGTAAGACACCTAAACCCTAGGAACAAGGCTACTTTAATGATAACAGACAGTATTCGATCCAAAAACTTTTCTAACTTTACGCATATATCACAAAGGATTGATGTAAATGCTCCTGAAATACTTAAATGGATTATTGACACTAGTAAAGATGATACTCTAGCTAGGGGTGAATACATAGACATTTTAGATTGCTGTGCAATAATTCTAGTCAAAGAATATAGAGACAATTCAATGCTTCACTCACTTAAAGAAATTATATACAACCGCTACAAACATGGGCTTTTTATCTATGACTTGGTGTGGGCTTTTTTTGAATGCCGCGACCCAAACTGTATACTAATGCTAGCGGAAGGCTTGAATTCCCCTGATGAAAAGGATGTTGAATTATCTAAAAAACTTCTTAAATTTGTTCCCATTCTAAAAAACAGTAATTTACCAAATGATATACTATACAATAATATCTCCTACTGGTTTAGAGATAATTATCCATTTATATATTATACCGGTGAGTGTTTCCAACAAATGCCTGATCCGTGTCCCTATGCAGTTTCACTAAGTGCTAAGTATCTCTTTAAGAAAGTTCCTGACGATGGTAGCCTTGAAAGCACTCTGACTCAAACCGAAATAAGGCTAAAAAATACCTTTGACACTCTAGATATCAACAGCCAGATTCTGCTTTCAAACTACTCCTTTATACTGCACAATCAAAATATCTATTGGTGGAACAACTGGATTAATTACCCTATAAGCGAACAGCTTAGAATCTCAGTTGCCAAGTTAGGAGGTAAACTATGATAATGATATCCGGTAATAATACAGATGTAGATGTTATTAAACCTAGCATTAATAACGACGAAATTAAACTTAAAGTACTTAACACACTGCACAGAAGTACTTATAATTACAAATACTCATCAAAGGAAGAACTTCTTTTTGTACTTGAAATGAGAAAAAATATTGTACAAAGCTCTAAAATGTTATTCAAAAGTCGAATGCGTTTTAGAACTTTTAAAGAATCTGAATGTAATGAATACTATTGGGAGCGAACCCGTGAGGGCGGCTTTTTGTTAAAAAACAGCGTATCTCCATCTAGTGCTATTAAAAATATTTATACTCATGGAAGGCTTTATGGTACTGAATGCGCAACTGCAATTGTCATAGTTTATTATAAAGCAGTGCTAGACACTTTCAAAGATGACCTTTTTAACCGTTTGTTCACCAATATTTATTTAATGGATTGGCAAAACCTTGATGGAAGGCTTAAAGTAAGTACTTACAGAAATCCGCCTGATTTCTTTCCAGGGGATTGTAGATATGTTAAAAATCCTGATGTAAATCCCTTAACCCCTCAATGGCAAGGTGAAAATGCAATAGATTTAGGAAACGGTTATTATTACGGGCATGGAGTTGGCATAACAACCATCGACGAAATAATCTATGCTTTAAATAGGAATAGAAAAGAAGGTTCAACCGTTTCGGCATACTTGCTTGACTCAGCTACACTTCCAGACTTTAAAAGATTATTCAACTTATACGCTGCTTAGGGATAACGAAAAAATAACTTCTTATTCTCATAGTGTGAGAACATTGTCAAATCAAGTTTCTTCGTTATCCTTGAGTTGGAACTTATATTTTAATGGTTCCTTAATAAAGTTTTATATAAATAATCAACACAATAACTTATCATAGGTGTACATAATTATTTTTTTGTGTTGAAGAATATATTGACTAATAACTGTTTTAAATCACCTAGACAATAAACTTTTTTCCAATCATATATGTACACCTATGACAATTCATGGTAAAATATTAGAAGTTTAGTAATTCTTGTGGGGTATTTCTTATTATGAAAAAGATGGTCATAGGTGACACCTATATATACAGCGGGAGAGGATTTTGTCATACTGCCATAAGGAAAATAAGAGATGGGGGAATTATTGAACTCGGTTATTCCTCTTTAGATGCTGATCAACAATGGATTGAAGTGCTTGAAAATGACTTTTTTATTGGGTTTATCAACAGTGGAACCAAACTTGTTGACCTTAACGACTACTGCCTTGTGATGGAAAACAATTTGTGCTGTTATGAAAAACCAGATATAAATTCTGAAGTCAAAATATGTTTAGAGCGATCCGATAAAATTTATTTGATATCAAAGTTATTTAACAAAGGTCAATTGTGGCTAAAAGTTTATGATAGGCATGGATTTTGTTGTTACATTGAGGCAAATTCATATATTTGTCCAAACCTATTTATACCTTATGAAACTACCCTAGCCGAAAGTACTATTATGTATACTGTATCAAACAAAAAAGGTATCTTTAAGACTATCCGACTAAACAAAAAAAATACTATATATGTCAAGAGACGTATTGCCTATAATTTTGCCACAGGTTTAGACATAAACACTGACCTAGTGTTTAATGTCAGTAGTCTAAGATATATAAATAATAAAAAATATTTAGATTACCTGTTTACTGCTGAAGAACAATACTTTCTTTTTGATAGCAATACAATAGATAATCTCGGTTATTTCGATGATATATGGTTGGAAATTTATGCTCGCGGATTAACCGGTTATATACCTATTATTACCAAAACCAATAATACCCCTTATATAGATAATTTACCTATTGAACACTTTGTATCAGACTCAGATATTTGTGAGTTTCATACTAACAATAAACTTGCAATGCCCGGTTTAATCGCCATAATCCTTGGAACAATTATATTTTCGCTGTTTCCAGCACTTTCAGTTTTTGCCTTCTATTTTTGGACTTTAGGTATATGCGAAGCTGCTGAAAAATCAAGCAAATTTCGTGTGAAAAGTTTTGGTTTAGCTTAAAAAAACATCAAATTCCATAATTTACAAAGCGAACAGCCGTAAAATGCCGTTTTTATAAAAAAACAGAGGA
>JAAYPF010000159.1 GCA_012519925.1 Clostridiaceae bacterium | reverse complement strand
TGAATTTTGATAAACTAATCGTTTAAAAAGATTGTGCCTTTGTACAATTTTCAGAGGCACATTTATTAACAAGAAAGTGACCTAAAATTGAGTGGTCTTTTGACCTAATTTTCGGTTGACAAATACAATAGTTACACCAGTTCTCACTTTTCAGAGCCACCAATATTTTACCAATTTTATAATATCAAGCAACCTAAAACGTTTGCAATATAATGAAAATAGTAGTAAAATATTGTCAAAATACTTTTACAGATTGTAATATGATATAAGGGGCCATATATGGATAAGTATTTTGCAATTTTAGAAACTGCAAACAATATTATTGCACCCGGTAACAGATGTACGATATCCAAATTAATTGAAGAATCAGTTCAAGATGTTTTAATCAACAATTATGGAGATGGTTGGAAGAATAATGGAGAGAGATATTATAGTTGTTATGAATTATTGAGAAAAGATTTTAATAAAGAAGCTTACAGTGGGGATGTTCCATATTTTTATTCAATGTATTACATGCTTATAAACATTCCAAAATTGGAACTTGTGTTAATCCAATTATTAAGAAGAAAGAAACTGCCAAAAAATCTGAAAATATTAGATGTTGGAAGTGGTGTTGGTACAACATCAATTGCATTTTTAGATTTTTTTATTTTGCTGAGCAATTTATGTAACTTATATAGCTACGAAAATTTTATTGATGGATTTACAATTGACTCTGTAGAAGCTTCATTTGATAACATTACTGTTTTTAGAGAAAACATTAATTACTTTATAAATAGATTAAGCAAATATACTAAAACAGATAAATTTATAATAAAAAACCCTATACAAAGCGACATTATAGATTTTTCAACTAAAGAAAAATATGATTTGATTATTTTATCGAATGTACTGAATGAGATAAAATATGAAGATAGAAAAAACGTATTGGAAAGGTTGTCGACTTACATTAATGAAAATGGTGAAATAATAATAATTGAACCGGCTGATGAAAAAAAATCAAAACAATTAAACAGACTTAAGAAAGATATAACTCAAAAAACTACATTAAAATCAATAGCTCCATGTGGAATTTGCGATAATTGTAATTGTTGCTGGTCCTTTAGAACAAGCAATATTGCAAATGCAGATTTAATCAAATATTTTGATGGAATATATTCAAAAAAGAACAATACCAAATTTGATTTATTTTATAATAACAGGTTAAAATGGTCCTATTGCATTTTATCAAATAGTGAAGTTTCGCTTAACATAACCAATTTAAATAAATTGTATCAAGGAAAAAATAATAATATATCTATTCAAGTTAATATCATCGGAAATAAAGAAAAAAATCTATATAGAATTTGTGATGGACAGGGTAACAAGGGTGTTTTATACAGCAAAGAAGAACTAGGATTTTATAGTTATGGAGATATATTAGAAATAAAAGGATATACAATAGAAAAAGATAATGTATATAAGGTTATAGTGGATGAAAATTCAAATATTCTTAGACTGCACCATAATGATGATAAGACAAAAATTTCATATAAAAATGTTAATAAGAAAAATTTGAAATATATTTTAAAAAGGTTTTGGGGATTTGACAGCTTCAGGGAGGGGCAATTTGAAATTATTAAAAATGCTCTCATGGGTAAAGATATTTTAGGTATTCTGCCCACTGGAGCGGGGAAGTCAATATGCTATCAGCTGCCTGCCATGCTTGGGGACGGCATTACAATAATAGTTTCCCCATTAAAATCACTAATAAAAGATCAGGTTAATAATCTTCATCGAATTGGGTTTGAATATGTAGATTATATTGACAGCTCAAAATCCCCGGCAGAAAAGAGAAAGGTTTTAAGCAGATTTAAAAATGGAAGTCTGAAAATACTATACGTTGCTCCTGAAAGACTACAAATGATTGATTTTCAGGAGGAATTGAAAGCAACTCTAAAAAACTTCAGCTTAGATTATTTTGTTATCGATGAAGCTCATTGTGCATCAGAATGGGGACATGACTTTAGACCATCGTATTTGAAACTACGAGATGTTGCAAAGAATATAGCAAAATCTAGTATAATTGCAGTAACTGCAACCGCATCAGAAAGAGTAATGAATGACATAGTAGAAATATTTAATATAAGAAAGGATAATATTATAAAAACAAAATCTCTTGACAGAAAAGAAATAAGTTTAGAAGTAATAAATATACCTTTAAGGGATAGTAAAGAAGAATATCTTAAGCAGTCTTTATTAGATAAATTACCGAATGTTCTTCACAAATCTAATATTCAAGAGTTACATAATGACGGATCAGGAATCATTTTTACTATCTACGCAAAACCTGAATCAATCGATAGAAGACAATATGGGACAGAACATATCTTAGATATTACAAGAAACCTGAATATTGATTCAAACCTATATCATTCTAAATTGAAGGATGAAGTAAGAGAACAAATACAAGATATGTTTAAAGACGATCAATTTCCTTTATTAGTATCTACTAAGGGATTTGGTATGGGTATAGATAAGCCGAATATCAGATATATAATACACTACTGTTATCCAAATTCTTTAGAGGCATACTATCAAGAGGCCGGAAGATCCGGAAGAGATGGACAGCATTCACATTCTGTAATAATAGCAAGAGATAGAGATAAACAATGCGTCCAAAACACTAAAACTTTAGGAGATAATGAACCACCCTGCATTAATAGTAAACATAATAGTTGTTCTTATAATAAAGGATATCCTAAATGTGACTATGGGATGCAGGCTTGGTTTATCAGCAATTCATATTCAAATGAAGAAATTATAAGGAAGAATATAAATAACCATTATATTAGATTAAAAAACAATCATAAAGTAAATACATATATTTCATTGAGCATTCATGAAGATAGCTCAGCCGATTTCCAACGTAATTTATTTTATTTTCAAAAATATGGGCTGATAAAAGATTATTTTGTTGTAGGCTACAAATTTAAATACATTGAATTTGGAGTAGTAGTTGATAATAATTTCAATGACACAAACTTTGAACGGATAATAAATGAAATTACTGAACGAATATTGAATTTTAAAGAACAAAGATACAATATGCTTCAGAGCATGTGGAAATATGTTGAAAATAAAAAACAATGCAGAAGACAATTCCTGATGGATTATTTTAAGGATGAATCTAATTATGGTGAAGATGGCTGCCGGTTTTGTGATATAGAAGGTATAAGCAATGAAATAGAAATTTCCGTAACTCGTTCATTAAAAATAGACAAGCTGTATGCAAACTTTGAGAAATTAATAAAATCAAATGTATTTGACTATGAGGTTTCTTTAAAATTACTTGATGAAATGTATAAGGAAAATGTTCAAGAGAGTGGGAAAATCAGAGCTATGAGATATTTAGAGGATTATCCCGATAACCCCACAGCTATTTATTTTACAAGTTTAATTAATCTTAATCGAGATTATAAGGATGCATATGCTAGGAATCAGGCATACAAATTAGTAAATATACTATATAAATCAGGTGAAACTATAAAAATTGCGAATTTTTTATTAGAGTTATTTAATATCAGTTATGATTTTGTTGAACAAATAATCATTGAAAACAATGATATTACAGGCAATACAGAATTGGTTGATATGATGTTAAAAAAATTTGATGATAATAGTATAAAAGAATTAATTTACAAGAAGTTTGTAGATGGTAAACTACAAGTTTTAATAAATCAAATGAATATAAGGGAGAAATAACATGGATGTAATCGAGTTAGACAAAAGGTTAATGAAAAACTTAAATGAATTAGAAAAAACAATTAACCAGTACGAAAAATTATTAAAGGAAGCCGAAACTTTAAAAGTTACATATAAAAATCAAATTGATAACAGCAATAAGTCTTTTTTGGAATTTACTGACCAGATAAAAAGTGAATATCAGTATATAAAGCTCCGAACTGATTCATATATAAATGAAATTGTTAAGTATAAAGAAAGCATTAAGAAGGATTGTCAGATAATAGAAGAAAACAAAGAGAAATTAATTGATGAGCTAACAAAGATTTACGTAGATTATGAAATGCGTTGGGAACAGCTGAACCAAGAAGTAAAGAAAGAATTGACTGAAGCATATTTAAAAATTAATGAGATTAATAAAGATATTGACATCTTAAAAAAAAGCTTAGAAAAACAATTGGCATACAGCACAGATTTAAGCAAAAAACTGAGCAACCTGACTGAAGAAAACAGTTCTAAATTCCAAGCAGTGAATCAATTGATTAAAATAATGATTAATGAATTAGAGAACAACTATAATAAAGGATTTCAAAGTATAACTGAATATATTAATAACAAATTTGAATTTTTGAATAACATAATTACCGAAAATTCAAAGAATTATAAAATGCAAGAGAAGTTAATTGCAGAGAATAAAAAAGAATTCACGGAAGAATATGAAAAAATAAACAAGAAGACTAAGATTCTTTCAATAGGATTGATTATTTCTATAATAATTTCTTTAATCGCATTATTTGGAAGGTGATATATACATGATATTAAGTGTAAGTAGACGAACCGATATACCTGCTTTTTATAGCGAATGGTTCATTAATAGAATTAAGGAAGGATTTGTTTATGTCAGAAATCCGTTCAATTATAACCAAGTATCAAAAGTCAAGTTAAGTCCCGATAATGTTGACTGTATTGTGTTTTGGTCTAAAAACCCTAAGCCTTTGGTAGAAAAGATAAATATACTAGATGATTTAAAATACAAATACTACTTTCAGTTTACTATTACTCCTTATAAAAAAGATTTAGAAAAAAATATAGGAGACAAAAAGGATATTATTAATACATTTATTGATTTATCTAAATTAATAGGTAAAAATAGGGTTATTTTAAGATACGATCCAATATTGCAAAATGAAAACTATAATGTGAGATTTCATGTACAAGCATTCGACAAATTATGTACTTTATTATGTAATTATACTGAAAAAGTAATTATCAGTTTTCTTGATGATTACAATAAAGTTATTAGAAACATTAATAGTTTAAAAATAAGAGAAATAACAGGAGATGACATGAAGCTAATAGCTTATGAATTCAAGGGCATAGCTGATAAGCATGGGCTAATAATTGAAACATGTGCAGAAAAAATAGATTTAAGTGAAATAGGAATAAATCATGGAAAATGTATTGATGGAGATTTAATTGAATCAATCATCGGATATAAAATAAAAAATAAAAATCTATTAGACGGCAATAGAGAGCACTGTGGCTGTATGAAGTGTATCGACATTGGCCAATATGACACATGTATTCATAATTGCTTGTATTGTTATGCAAATGTTAATAAAGATAAAGCTATTAGAAATTATAAAATGCATAATCCTAACAGCCCAATACTATTTGGAGAATATGACGAAGATCAGGTAAAAGAAAGGAAGGATGTTGAGAGTTACAAAACAAATAATGAGGATGATATTACAAAGCAAATTTCTTTATTTTAGTTGTTTGTTTTGCTTTGTTAAAAAGAATCATATGTCATTGTAATTATGAATTAAGGCAATGTTTGATGAAATGATTGTGTATATGGCTATATTTTACTAGAAAATGCTTAAGCATGATTGATAACGTATTTTTTTATTTGAAGCTTTAATCTAAATGATATTTGAATTTATATTCTAATAATTATTCCATTAAAAAACAGACTTAAGACGGTTGTTTTTTTAAGTTTTTCCTGAAGAAGAGGAGGTAAGTCTTCAGGTTGTCAGGGCTGGTCTTTCAGCCTTCCATTCCCGACATCTGTTCCTTATTATTAAGTTTTTATAAGATACCATTTTAGTTAGAGGGGATATTATTGTATCTTATTTATATTAATTTATAAGTAGTCATTTTTAATTTAGGAGGTTTGTATTGCTTCTTTATCAATCATTACATATAAAAAAGCTGTCAAAATAATTTAAAAAGGATTTCTTTTTCTGCCACAAAATTATTTTTATAAGATCTGGATAATGGGAGACAATTTTATATTGAATAAAATAGCATAATATGGTATTATAACCATAATAAAGTAAACCAAGTTAGAGGCAAAATGTATCTGGCAAATGATTGAATGTTTTTTTTGGTATGATATGTATACTAAAAAGGAGGAACGCACAATGCGTGATGAATTCAGAGAAAAATATTTACCTAAGTGGGAAAACCTTATTAAATCAATCTTTAACGGAAATGTACCACAACATTATGAGTGGCTAACAATGCATGACATAATATCAATTCTTAATACAATCGGTAGTAGTGATGCTTTAAATCATACCTTTTTCGCTAGTGGAGGAGGATTAGATTTAATTAGTGCTACTCAATCCCATGAAAAAGGATGTATAGAATTAAACCTTGATGGAATGGTGTTTGTTTTAAAACCAAAGAAATTAATGTTTGAATATTTTCCTGAAGGCGATTATGAATGGGCTTATTTTCGAATTGTAACAGATAGCTTACCTGATAGTAAGGTTTATGAAAACCTTAGCTCTAATGATGAAGAATTAACAGAATTATCACCTTGTTATTATGTAGAGCGTTCTGTTTGGGATTCTAATGAATTTAATGGACAATCATTACCTTCAAATGCTAGAGTTATTACTAGAATTTTAGATGGAGATTTTGTAATATTCAGCAAAGCTTCATTATACAATGCTAACCATTCTACTTATGATGGTAGACATGCTAAATTAGGGATTGAAGGTTTTAAGGATCATATTCAAGACGCTATTAAATATATCAATGAAAAAGAACATACTTAAACTTGATAGATGATGTAGAGATGGTCCTCCCAAATCCCCAATTATTTTCAATATTTAGGGGAATGACGGAAGGACTTTTTTTCTCAATTTCCTCTTTTCATGTAATTAAAAAGTTTTGTTAAATACTTATACTTCCTAACTCATCATAATAATTCAATAAGGTTTTATATTTATGCCTGTCTAATGAGAGTTCATAATAATGACCAGAATCTAAAGTTTCATATGATTTAGATGCATAAAATGTTGTGCAATCCGGGCAGGTGAATATTCTTTCTATATATATATTCCCTTCATTTGTATTAATTCTTAGCCCGCTTCTTAATATAGTTTTATAAAGTGTATGTCCGCATATAGGGCAACCATATGAAGATAAATAAAACTTATTCAATAATTGAACTGGATAATAGTCATAATATCTTAACCCATCTGGTATTATTATACTTACACGAACATATGTATTATTATTACTAAATTCAGTTTTTTTCAATTTATTATAGAGTTGACTGTCTATCCCCCTAAAGTTAAATTCATATACTATAATACCCAATGAATTTAGGGTTTCATATTTATATGATTTCATAAAGGGTAAACTTTATGAAGGATTACGTTTCTTATAAAAAGAAACTTGGCGTTTCTGAACAGACTGCTGACGAGTATCGGTATCACCTTGGGACATTCCTTTTATATTTAAACGATCGTAGCATTGTAAAAGTTGAAATGATTTCACCTGAAATAATTATTGATTATGCCAATTTAACTGTATTTGCATCACAAAATGTTCAATATACGAACCTCTGTATAATTAAGCGATTTTTAAAATATCTTTATGACAACGGAAAGCTTAATAAAGAAGTATCTCATATAGTACCTAAAAGCAAACGTGTCAGGCAGCCAAAACTACCCTCGACATATAGCCGTGAAGAAGTCCTTACTATGCTAACTACAGTGGACAGAAGCAGCCCGAAAGGAAAACGAGATTATGCAATGTTGCTACTAACTGCAAGACTCGGGATTAGAGCGAGTGATGTCAGTAAACTTAAATTCTGCGAAATTGATTGGGAGCATAACCGAATATCTATTATCCAAGAAAAAACTAAGACACCAATAGAACTTCCTCTTCTGCCTGAAGTTGGAGAAGCTATCATTGATTACATCAAGTACGGGCGGCCTATCTCTGAGCTTCCATATATTTTTCTTCATGTAAATTCACCTTATGACAGACTTAACAGATCAACACTGCACAGCATCGTATGCCAGTACATGAGACTATCCGGCATTAGCTTTGAGATGGAACGCCACCATGGTCCGCATGCGTTGAGGCATAGTCTAGCAGCTTTGCTATTAGAGAAGGAAACTCCTCTCCCAGTTATTTCGGAGGTACTCGGACACCGAAATACTGAAAGCACACGTTACTATTTAAGAATAGATATCAATTCCATGAAACAGTGCATGCTGGATGTCCCATCTGTTAATCCACATTTTTACAGGAAAGATGGTGAGATAGATGTATAAATTTAAAGGCATATATGAAAGATTGCTAAATCAATACATAAGTTTTAAGCGGAACCTTGGTTATAAATTCGTTGATGCTTATTACACATACAGTCTTTTTGATAGAATGACTCTGGAACGTGAAGAGACCACAATAGGTATAACTTGTGAACTTGCTAGTGCATGGGCAAAACAACGACCAAATGAAAGTGACAGCACAAAGTACCGTAGGGTAATGTACATAATACAGTTTTCCAGGTATTTATGCGATCTAGGCTATGATTCTTTTGTTCCGCCTTACCCGGCATCCTATAAAAGTACCTTTACACCCTATATCCTGACGAAACAGCAGATGAATGTCATTTTTGAGGCGTGTGATTCTATTGAAGTCGGAACACTTGCAAATTCACAGGCAGTTGTAATACCCGCACTTTTCAGGATTATGTATGGAACAGGGATCCGTGTTGGAGAAGCTGTTTCATTACTAAGGACAGATGTTGATCTTAGTAATAATACACTTTTCATACGTGACAGCAAAAATGGAAAAGAAAGAATAATTCCATTTTCCGAAAGTGTAGCAAAAGTCTGTAGAGCATACAGGGGATCTCTTTCTGAAGAGGCTATGTATGCATCCAACTTTTTTGTTAGACGTAATGGTATGCCATGTAATAAAAAGCGTATTTATAACTGGTTTCGTAAAGTCCTTTTTATGGCTGGAATATCACATGGTGGAAGGGGAAATGGTCCACGTCTTCATGACGTCCGCCATTGTTTCAGTGTCCATTCCCTTGCAAAAATGGCGGCAGATGGAATCGACCTTTATTATTCGCTTCCTATCCTTTCTGAATATTTAGGTCATCAATCACTTGAAGCTACTGAAAAATATGTTAGGTTGACTGCTGAAATGTATCCCGGACTACTCAGTCAGACTAATAACATATGTGCATATGCATTTCCTGAAGCTGAATTTACTAATGACGACTGATTTGTCAAGGTACTTATCGACTTTCTTATCTTTATACCTTCCGGGAGAAAGAGGTATTAGTGGGAATACCATAAATTCATATAAGGATACATTTATACTGCTTCTGATATATTATAATAATGTAATGAAAATACCTGCTGAAAAACTTACTTTAAATATGATCAAAGCAGAAACAATTACAGGTTTTCTTGACTGGTTGGAAACAGAACGTAATTCCTGTACTGCAACAAGAAATGTCCGTTTGGCTGCAATACACTCATTTTTCAGGTATTTGCAATACCGTTACCCTGATGCACTTGATGAGTGGCAGCGTATTCTAT
Organism: Clostridiaceae bacterium; assembly: GCA_012519925.1. Taxonomy (GTDB): domain Bacteria; phylum Bacillota; class Clostridia; order Acetivibrionales; family Acetivibrionaceae; genus Acetivibrio. The sequence goes on along the minus strand of JAAYPF010000159.1, from coordinate 909 downwards.
CAATTCCGGTAAAAAAGGCTGATAAGCCAGTAGTGAATTACCTTACGGTTGATGGAATAAAGCTACTTCTTGAAGGTCCTGACCAGTCAACTAAAACAGGTCGACGTGACCTTGCACTTCTTTCCTTTATGTATAATAGTGGTTGCAGAGTTCAGGAGCTGATTGACATTATTCCTTCTATGGTACGGTTAGATCCACCTTGTACAGCCAAGCTTATTGGGAAAGGTAATAAAGCACGAATAGTACCGTTACTTGATGAACAAGTAAAGTTTCTAAAAAAGTATATGAAGGAAAATAATTTGTTAGAACCTTATGCCAACATGTATCCATTGTTCTGCAATAACAGGAATGAGAAACTGTCAAGAGCTGGTGTGAACTATATCCTAAAAAAATATGCTGACATTGCAAGGTCAAAAAATCCCGTCATTATCCCAGAAAAGCTGAGCTGCCATTGCATAAGGCATTCTATGGCAATGCATCTGCTACAGTCTGGTGTAAATCTTGTTTATATACGTGATTTGCTTGGCCATAGTTCAATACAGGTAACTGAGGTATACGCAAGGGTGGATTCGAAACAAAAGCGTGAAGCAATAGCAAAGGCTTATGAAGATGTTATGCCAAATGATGAACCGTCATGGATGAAGAATGATAACCTCCTTGAATGGTTAAAAAACTTTAATCGATAATTAAGCATTGTGTTTATAATGTAAAGTAAAATTCAGCTTAATGCTACAAGTAATGTATTTTCTGACCTTACTTTACATTATCTTATACTTTTCATTACCTTTTTTATGTAAAGCTTTACATAAAAAAGGTCATGTTGAAAGAAGTGTTGAATATGTTAGGAGAAAAGTATTTAGCGAACCAGGCAAAGACAAATTTAATACTCTTGCAGAAGCTAATCAATTT
>JAAYPF010000158.1 GCA_012519925.1 Clostridiaceae bacterium | reverse complement strand
AACTTTCTTAGCAGAGAAGTTTAAGCCGAACACCGGAGATTGTTATCAGGAATTGTTGATATTTCCTGCTGTTGATGAGATTAATCTGTCTCAGGATAAAGTAACTTTGGTGCTGTTTGAGCCTTATACAGGAATAGGGTTGCACCCTGAGTTGCAGAAATTTTTTGATAATGCTCTATATAAGAATCGAGTGATGTTTTTATCAGGCAGCAGAGATACAATGAATAGGCTTTATGCAGCTGCAAAAGAGCTAAAAGCAATTGAGCGGATAATTAAAAATATGATTGATGAAAAGGTGCCGGAAGACAATCAACAGTTCCAACTGGCACAGGACACAAAAATTAAAAAAATCACAGCTGTGTTAAGTGCAGCACAGCAGACCTTTGGCGTGCTTTACTATCCCAATATAAAAGGAATACAAAGTGCGGATTTTTCAATGGAGTTTAAAGGCAATAATTATAATGGTGAAGATCAAATAAGGAAACTATTGATAGAAAAACTTAAGCTCACGGATAAAACAGTGGATGACACAATGAGACGTAAGTGTGAGGACAGGCTCTTTACCCGAAAAGAAATGAGGTTTTCTGAAGTAAAAAGCAGGGCGGCTACAGAGACTTCCTGGAACTGGCATCATCCTAAAGCATTGGATGCACTCCTAGCAAGTTGTGTCGAAAAGGATTTGTGGCGTGTACATGGGGATTATGTTGAAAAAGGACCTTTCCCAAAAGAACCCACAAGTGTAACTGTTTCGCAAAAATCTGAAAATGAAGAAACAGGAAAAGTTATCCTTCGTTTAATGCCTAAGTTTGGGGATAAAATATACTATGAGGTTGGAGCAGCTGCAACAACAAGCTCGCTTCAAGTGGATGACCCCAATAATTTTGAAACAACTGAATTAAAGGTTTCTTTTCTTTGTGTTGACAGCTCAGGTGAGCATCCCACGGGAGAACCAATGTTGTGGACAAGAGATATTAAAGTAAGACATAAAATAGTTGATACCCGTGCTGGTCAAACCTTACATTTGAAGTCTCAACCGGGAGTGAAAATAAAATATACAACCGATGGCTCCGATCCTAAGGAAAATGGCGGTGTGTATGAAGGGGAGGTTGTTATACCTTCAAGCACCAAATTTGTACAGGTGATTGCTGAATATGATGATGATTTTTATGATTCTCAGACAATCAAGATTGACAGTAGCGCTAAAAAAGAACTAGTGATAGATAAGGAAAAGCCGATGGTGGTCATGCACACCTTTAAAGCTAAAGATACAAAAGAAAGTTATGAAAATCTTGAAGTATTCAAAAAATATGCCGAGGAGCTTTCAGATGTACGCATAGTGTTATTTAAATTGGACGACAAAGGCAGTGACATCGGGTATATTGAAGTGAATATTGATACAAAGATTGCCACTACTGCGCAAATGGTTGAGGTTACCATTGACAATTTGAAAAGCTCATTTATTACTAATGGTAGGGCAAATATTCAATTTGAATGTGGAAGTGTTTCGTTTAAGACAGGTCAGGCGTTTTATGACTTTGTTAACGAGAAACAAATAAGTTTGTCCCAGTTTAAACAAGAGGAGATTAAGATAAAATGAGTGAGAAGCAAAGAACCTTGGGTTTTGGATTTCGTCCCGAGGAGAGCTTGCACCACTTTTTGGTTCATGTACCCGCAAAAGCAGAGGCAACGGTTACAATTTATGAGCGGTTTTCATGGCAAAACGATGTGCGGGAACAAAAGATAAACATGTATGATGAGGATAAAGCTAAGGCTGAAATTTCAAAATACAAGTGGAAGCTCCTGACGGAGGTAATTCAGACAGAATTTAATACAAGATTAAAAAAAGCTAAGAAACCGCAAGGTAAATTTATAGTAGGACAAACCCCTATAGAGAGATTACTAGGGAAAGAAATGTTGGTGCTAATATGGGCTATTGAGGATTGTGACCCGGCAGTTATTCCAACTGCTTCACGAAATTGGTTGGGTCTTGCCCCAGAAGAGAGATGGTGGCTTTATACAATGACAAATGCTGCTACAGGTAGTTTAAATGATCGTACCGGGTGGCGTAAGGCTTTGAGGTATGCCTTGACAGAAAACCCAATTGAAGAACAAAGGCAGTATTCTCTTTTTGATATGATGATCAAGAAGGGCGAAGAATAAGCAGGGAGGATTTTTAGGTGCTTGTGAATAAACTTGAAGATATGATAATTACAGGTGAAAATTATAGAATGGAATTCAAAGAGTCTGTAGATAAAACATTTGTTGAAGAAGCTACTGCTTTTGCAAATGCTTCAGGAGGTACTATTCTTATTGGTGTGCGTGATAATGGTACAATAAAAGGAACAGACACATCAAATGCTGCAATCTCAAGAATTCAGGATTCCCTCATGCAAATTAAGCCGCATATTAATGTTGATATTGAAATCGTCAAAAATGTTGTAGCGGTATATGTTGCAGAGGGGAAAAATAAGCCTTACGCTTGTTCAAAAGGTTTTTTCATTAGAATGGGTGCAAATTCCCAAAAGCTTGATCGTGATGAAATTATTGATTTTTTTCAATCTGAAGGTAGGATTATTTTTGACGAAATGATTAATAAAAAGGTTCAATTGGAAACAGTATTAGATGAAGACACTTACGAAAACTATTTAAAGAAAGCGAATATCAGCAATGTTTTACCTATTTCCGAAACTATGATAAATCTGAATTGTGTTGTAGAACAAGATGAAAAGTATTATTTAAATAATTCTGGTATTTTATTTTTTGCAAAAAAGCCTACACAGTTTTTAAGTCATGCTTATGTAGTCTGTGCATTATTTAAAGGGTTGGATAAGGAAATAGTGTTAGATAGAAAAGAATTTACAGGAGATATTCTTTCTAACATTGAGGATACTATAATATTTTTAAAGAAGCATTTGAATTTAAGATATGAAATAAAATCAGTACGACGGAAAGAAATTTTAGATATACCGGAGGTTGCATTAAGAGAAGCTGTTATAAATGCACATTGTCACAGAGACTATTTCGAAAAAGGTGCGCAAATAATGGTGGAAATTTATGATGACAGGGTGGTAATAACAAATCCAGGAGGAGTTCCAAAGGGTATTGATGCTAATAAATTTGGGAAAATAAGTATTACAAGGAACCCTAATATTGCTTCGTTACTTCAGCGTGCCAACTATATTGAAAAAATGGGAACCGGTATTTCAAGAATAACAAATGCCATGCAGAGCGTTGGCTTGCCTTTGCCGAATTTTGAGTTGGAAGGTTTTTTTATGGTGACTTTAATGCGTGACTCTTATATTAAACGTAAAAATGGCGGGCAATTATCAATTACTGATACTGATGACACTGATAATGACACTGATACTGATACTGATGACACTGATAATGACACTGATAAAAAAGAGACATCATTAAAGAGAATCGAAGAAAGGGTTATTAATCTAATTGAAGTGAACAAAAATATATCCATTAATGAAATTGTCGAAAAAACTAATAAATCAAGAAGTACAATTCAGCGAACGATTAATAAATTAAAAAATAGTGAAAAACTAATGCGAGTTGGAAACACTAAAACTGGTCATTGGGTAATCATAAAGAATATCGGAGAGAATGGACATGAATGATAAATCTTTTATAGAGGTGCAGTTCCCTGTATCGAAAGTATCTAAGGAGAGCTATAAGGAAAGAAAAGCAAATTTAGGACAAACTCTTACAGGTTTGGGTAAGTGGTGGGGCAGAAAACCGCTTGTGCTTGTCAGAGCAGCAATTCTTGGACTTTTAATGCCTGCTTCAGAAGATGCAAAGAAAGACATGGACATATTTTTAAAAATAATGACTATGGATAAAAAAGGATTATCACATCGAAAGTCAACAAGAATTTCTGCTGTAAATATCTTTGAAATGCTTACAAATAAGGAGCGGGAACAATATTTTATTAGCAATAATATAGCAAAATGGAAAGAAGAGATAACTAATGAAGAGAAGTACGAGGCAGAGGCAAAGGCTTGGCACAAGCTTACTTATGATAAAAAAATAGCTTATTGTTTACGTCCGGAGGAAGCTAAAAACATTGTTCCGGAGGAGTGGGAAGTTATTAACGCCCATTTGGGAACTACAGCAAACAACTTGCAGGAGCTTGTAGAACAGCTTGGCGTTAAAAAGTTCGGACATAGAGCTATTGTAGGCGATTGTTTTTGTGGTGGGGGCTCTATACCTTTTGAGGCTGCAAGAATGGGAAATGATGTTTTTGCATCGGACTTAAATCCCATAGCAGGTTTACTTACCTGGGCAGATTTGAATATAGCAGGTGCAAGTGATGAAGAAATAGAGGAATTAAGAGAATTTCAGGAAAAAGTATATAAAGCTGTAGACGAACAGGTTAAGGAGTGGGGAATTGAAGCTAATGAGCAGGGTGACAGGGCAAATTCATATTTATACTGTAATGAAACCATTTGTCCCGAATGTGGTTATAAGGTTCCGCTTGCACCATCGTGGATAATAGGAAAAGGAACTATGACAATTGCAATATTGAAGGATAATGGAAAAGACGGCTTTGATATTGAGATAAAAAGCGGTGTTACCGCAAAAGAAATGAAAGAGGCTGATGAAAACGCAACTATTGTGAAAGGAAGTATGTATTGTCCTAACTGCAAAAAAACAGTACCAATTTCAGCTATCAGAAGAGATACGAATGAGGGCTATGGGTTGAGGCAATGGAAAAAGGATGAGTTTATACCTAGGGAAGATGATGTTTTTCAAGAAAGGCTTTATTGTATCAGATACGAACATGAAGAAGAATATATTGATAAAAAGGGTGAGACTAAAGTAAAACGTACTCGTTATTATGTAACCCCTACAGAGAATGATTTAAAGCGGGAAAAAAAGGTTGTAAGTTTGCTTTCTGATAAGTTTAAGGAGTGGCAAAAATGTGGTTATATTCCGTCAGGTGAAATTGAAGAAGGTGAAAAGACTAATGAATTAATGAGAACACGCGGATGGAATTACTGGCACCAGTTATATAATCCGAGGCAGCTTTTGGTACATGGGTTGTTTATAGAAAAAATTGAGAAGTTTGCCAAGACGAAACAGGAAATTGTATTGGGGCTTTTAGGGATAAATAAAATTTGCAACTGGAATTCTAAACTATGCCAGTGGATAAATGCAGGGGTAAATGAAAATTTGAGTCAAACTTTTTATAATCAAGCCTTTAATACTTTTTTAAACTATGGAAGTAAGGATATAGTTAATATCTCGGCATATTGGTTTTTTACTATTAATAATTCAATTGTAAACTCAAATATTGAAATTAATCTTATTGATGCACGTATTGGTACAAACACATCAGACATTTGGATTACAGATCCACCATATGCTGATGCAGTTAACTACCACGAGCTGTCAGAGTTTTTTCTTGCATGGGATAAAAAACTACTCAAAAAGGCTTTTCCTGAGTGGTACACCGACAGTAAAAGAATCCTTGCAGTCAAAGGTAGAGAACAATCCTTTAAGCAAAGTATGGTGGAAATTTATTCAAACCTTGCAAAGAATATGCCTGACAATGGCTTGCAAATTATCATGTTTACACATCAAGATGTAAGTGTGTGGGCAGATTTGGCTTTAATAGTGTGGTCAGCTGGTTTACAGGTAGTGGCAGCATGGAATATTGCTACTGAAACAGAGGCTAGTGGCTTAAAAGATGGTAACTATGTAAAAGGTACAGTGTTGTTGGTTTTGAGAAAACAAACGTCAACCCATACAGCATATTTGGATGAAATTTATCCTGACATAGAAGAGGAAGTAAAAAGACAGATTGACAGCATGCATATCCTTGATGACAAAGAGGAGCCGAACTTCTCGGATGCCGACTATATTTTAGCTGCATATGCCGCGGCATTAAAAGTATTGACCTCTGTAAAGCGTATTGAAGATATTGACGTGGCTTATGAATTGTCAAGAGATAGAAAAAAAGGCGAACTTTCGCCAGTTGCAAAGCTTATTGAAGCTGCGACCAAAATTGCCTATGACCAATTGATTCCTTATGAATTTGACAATTTCATCTGGAAGTCTCTTGCACCAGACGAAAGGTTTTATATAAAGGGTTTGGAAATTGAAAAAAATAATATTTACCAGCTTTCCAACTATCAGGAGCTAGCAAGAGGCTTTGGAGTTGCTGAGTATAAGGATTTAATGGAAAATTCAAAAGCCAATACAGCAAGGCTTAAAACTCCTGATGAGTGGGCAAATCGTAGTATTGGCGGTGAAAACGGTTTTGCTTCATCCCTTTTAAGAAATGTCTTTATGGCGCTATACCTGATGGATAAAGAGGACAATGTTCAGGCAGGTAGAAACTGGTTAAAAAATGAATTGGATGAGTACTGGAACAAGAGGGAAAGAATATGCGAATTTTTAAACTATATATCAACCTTTGAGCCCATTT
>JAAYPF010000157.1 GCA_012519925.1 Clostridiaceae bacterium | reverse complement strand
TAGGACTGAATTCTTGAAAATGATGGGCGTTGACGCTATTGTAATGTCTAGTGGTAATTACAATGTTTCTAAAATAGAAGCGAAACTAAGAACTGGAGCAGCAAATGCACCTGCATTTATGGCTGGTTCATATGTTACAGGTTACTCTCTTACTGGCAAAAAAGTAGCTGAATTTTTTTCAAAAGGCGTTCTTGGTAAAATGGATAAATTTCTTAAAGGGGCATCTTCTGCAGCAAGTGGGCTCTTTGGTGTAGAACTAGTACCATCAGTAGATGTTGAAGCAGGTATCTATGTAGAAGAACACTTCATGGTTAGATATGGAGATAGAAATATACATTCTAAGGGAGTTATAACTCAGCATAATGAAAATGGAGCATTACAAAGTACAGTTAGTATGGATTCTGTGTTTAAAGACGATTTAGGACTCCCTTGGAATCAAAGAGAAGAAGCATTAAGAACAAGTAATCCAAGTTATCGAGTAATAAAGATTAATTAGGGTATATCTATAAACTATATTTATAGAAGAAGGAGTACAATATGTGTTCAAAATGCCATGATCAAAAAATAAGTTTTAATGACTTTTTAAAAAGTATTAAGGGAACAAAAAGTAAACTAGAGAAAGAAAGCATCGAAGAAACACATTACAATTGTAGTGAGTGTGGAAAGGAATACGACCTAGATTTAAAGAAATCAGGAATTGTTATTATTGTATTAGTTTTTTTGATATATTATGCTGTAGCATATTCATTAGCTATAAAGTGTGACCGCTTTCTTAAATTGATTTTGGCTAATTTAAGCATATTACCTAATTTGTTTTGGCAGTATGTGATTGCATTAATAGAATTTTGTTTTTTCGTTACTGTAATAAATTTAGGCTTTATTAGGATTTACAGATATCTTTGTTGGAAATTATCTGTTGTAAAGGTTGAAAATACATCTGGCACAAGCAAAAGTACTAATCAGTAAATTAAAACTCTGTAGATTGCAAAAGTTGAATCTAGAGCAAAATGAAAGTAAAATTTGTGAAAATTCAAAATAAAATGATAGTAATTTGCGGGCAATCATTAAGCAACAACAAAAGATTCCTGATAGCTGGGTAAAATCCCACAAATCGGGAATCTTTCTTTTTTAAATGGCGTTGTAAGTGAAATACGAGCAAAAAACTCACTTGGCGGTTGTTGATTGATTAAACTTTGCTAAGTCCTAGGTATACCTCTTTCATCTTACCCTTCAAATAGGAAACTCCTTCATCTGAATTTGCTTTGTCAGTTTCTAAATAGTCCATAATTTCAATAACTGTATTAGAAATTTCATATTTTGTAAGCTTTGTTTTGATTAAGTCCTTTGAACTTGCTTTTATACTAAAATTAAAACGATATTTAATCATATTGTTTAGTATGTTATAAATTCCATTCTTGTCGCTTGCATTATTTACTTGTCTAAACATTTCCGCTAGCTTTTTATCTTGACGCCTGTAAACCTTAGGCAGAAAAACCACTAAAATCACTAAAAGTGCTATAGCAATCAATGCGATAAGTACAATAAAAATATGGCTTAATTTAAGCTGTAGCGTAAGATATCCGTCATTATTAGGGCTATAGTTTATACGGTCAATGATTACTTCTTCATATGCAATATTTCCACCCTGATTTTGTACTTGTGCTTGTGCCTGTGGGGCACTGCCTGTGACTGTTATGGTTGCACCTGGAATTTCTGCTTGTTTATAAGTGCCTGATTCTGTATCAAAGTAAGAGATGTAGATAGGGTCGATTTTTACTTCACCGCTTTTTTCAGGGACCAAAATTATTTCATAATCTCTTTTTGACCAATATTGGTTACCTATTATATTTTCTTGCATACTTTTTTCGGTTTCATATACAGTAAAGTTGCTTATACCATTTGAGGTTATTTTATCTAATACAGAAAGGTCGCAGTTGCCAGAAGCAGACACTTTAAGTGTCAAAGAGTCGCCAAAGGGCACTTCTAATCTGCTGTATTCCGATTGTAAATCGAGTTTACCTACAATTCCCGAAAAGTCTGCGGGTTTATTTTCTGGTAGTGGCTTGACAATTATTTGTGTGGCTTCGGTTTTCAAATATTCTGCCTGGGAAGAGCTGAAAAAGCCACCTCCTGTTGAGATATTTGCTTGAAAATTGTATTCGGGTATGTTGAAGGTACCTACCTTAATTGGAGTTAAATAAGTTTGTCTGGCTTCATATTTAACATATCTCTTGCCTTCAAGCTCAACGTATTCAGCCTTTAAATTATCTTTTGGCACATCGTTTTGCATAAAACCGTCAATTTCAATAGTATCTCTAAACCCACAGTTTTCGATGTTATATCGTGAATAAAGTTCATAGGCAAGAATAACTTTTTGTCCTAAATACACTTCATTATCCGATATAATAGTCTTAACAAACAAATCAGATACTTCTTCCTGAGGAAGGTCTTTTGCT
>JAAYPF010000156.1 GCA_012519925.1 Clostridiaceae bacterium | reverse complement strand
AGTAAGGCTGTACCTTCGTCCGTATCGATTTTTCCTGTGATTATCATTGAATTCTTTGGATCAGTTCGCATGTCATAGTGATTAGGTGTATCAACAGTAAAGGTTACATGTTCTATACATTTCTCTAACACTGCATCTTGAATAATAACTTTGTAGGACATCTATGCACCCCCTTGTATGTAATTAAAATGCCGTTTCTTGTGTTTAGCAAAGGGTTTATTGGATTAAATCACACTATAATGACAATAACCCTTTTAGCAAATTACTGGAATATGATTCGATATTCAGCATAGCATATTTTTACCAACCGGTAAACAAATAGTTTGTTTTGTGTTTTCAATAGTATTTTATTAATGTATAATCTTACGTGTACTAAATAGGTGTGTACATTTTTGCCGAATATAAAGCTTTTAGAAACCCTGAGGATATATTTCATTAAATGTAGATGTTGAGATGGTATATCTGCTATAGGGTTTATTACTATTGGAGAAAACAACAATGAATATAGAATTAGAAAGCGGAATTTTTATCGAAGAATGTAAGAGTAGATTCTTATGCAAGGTTTTCATAAAGGAACAAGAAGAGTTGTGCTATGTTTCGAGTTCATTAAAACTAGCACCTTTTATTGATTTAAGAGGCAAGGAAGTTTTGCTAACTAAGAATAAGGGGACTGGAAAAAGAACGAAGTACACATTATATGCGATCAAAACAAAAGAAAGTCAAATTTTGTTGAATTTAAGCTTCGTTAACAAATTATTATTTACTGAGTTGAGTAAGTTGGAGGGACCATATTTAGGTTCTTCACAAATTTTTAGTGAGAAAAAAATATCAGAAAATTTGAAGTCAGATTTCTATATTGAAGGGGAAAAGAAGATTATTGTTGAAGCAAAAGGTATTATTAGTTTAAATGAGGTTGCTTTATTCCCAGCCATGAAAGTGGAACGAGCTGTTGTACAATTGAAAGAGTTCCAAAAGTTACTCAAAAAAGGCTTTTCGGTACATTATTGTTTAGTATTGATGAATCCGGCAATAAAGTCAATAAAATTGGATAAATCAAAAGTAGATTTCTACAAAGGCTATCGAAATTGTATCAAAAAAGGAATGCAAATATTTGTTTATGAAGTAGTAGGGCAGAAGGATAATATTTTTTTAAGGCGAAACCCAATTATAGAGGATAGTCTGCTCTTTGATAATGAAAAAAGGAATAAGTGATGTGGCGTATTGCATTAGTTTGTCGATTAAAGTAATTAAAGTAACATAAAGTATAGAAGTTTCTAATTCATTATGCTACAATATTTACCAGAGTCTTTCAAGATGGATTACTAGGACTGATAAAAGTACAGAGAAGTGTCTGAACATCTTTGCGTTAGCAAGGATAAGATTTATCGGTGGGTTGCAAAAAAGAAAATGCCAGCAAATAAGATAGGTCAATTATGGAAGATCAAAATTACCCAAGTGGATAAGTGGCTTGATAATGCCAGAGCAACCTTACTTATTGGATATATGAACAAAGTTAATGTTATTGATACTGATATTGTTATGAGTGCTCAAAATGAAGTAGAACTTGTATAAGGGGTATTGTCTTATGATTTTTTCAAATGATATTCACGAAAATAATTATATGGAACTTGCCAGAAAAACAAATCTACACCCAGATGACTCTGAGAGAAAAGCATTGTTTTATATTATTGCAGGTAACAGCGATTTATATAAGAAAAAACTT
>JAAYPF010000155.1 GCA_012519925.1 Clostridiaceae bacterium | reverse complement strand
CTGATATTGTATTTTGCACTTTGTTTATCATTCATTTAGTTTATCACTTAGTCATCTAATTTTCCACTTATACATTTTTTTACTCATTTTCCTCTTAACTGGATTTTTATAAATTCCTATACTTTTTAAAAAAATCTTATTTTAAGATTTGATAAAGAAACATATTCATGAATTTACCGTGACTTACAGATGCTCAATGCTATGTTATATTAAGAAAATATGATATAATAAATGAGAAAGGAAGTTTTGCAATGTTTATAAAAATAATAATCTCCGCTATCATTTCATTTGGCATTTTTCTACTTTTTGATTATATAAGTTTCCGCAAAAGAAAAAAAATATTGATGAAAATAAACAAAAATATATTGTCTGCTGTTGCTAAAAATTACAGTGCTGAAAACATTGCAGAAATCGTGAAAGACAGTTTAAATACTGAGAAGTTGAATACTTTTGTAAGTAATATGTTCATTACAAGAAAGTATAACACTGTAGAAGTCAGGTATGATTTTAATATTGCAGACAATTTTGAAAATATAAAATTTGAGATAAGAAGAAATGTGTTAAACTAAGAAACACCCCCCAACTGTCTTGCTTATTTTAAGGTTGGCTCTTTGTACACATATAAACTATGTATATTCGTTTTTTCTTTGATTATAAAAAGATATTAAATTAATAACCACTGTCGAAATTAATATCGTAAATATCCATCCAGTTGATTTTTTCAGGTATTTGTTCAGTCTCAATAAACTCGTTTATAATTTCAAAGGTTTTGTCACGTGGAACATAACAGCAACTTGGAACTTTCATTGGTTCTCCACCAACTTTATGTTCAATAACTTCTATTATTACCTCTTTATCGTATGGTGCTAAGTAATCTGGATGACACATTATAAAGAAACCATAAGGTTCATCATAAAAGAAAACTAATTGCTCATCTACCCCTTCAATTTCAATCCCAGAATCTCCGCTGCCTTTTTTCCAATAGTCAGCATCCTTATTAAATATTATATCCTTTATAAATTCAAGGCTTGGGTTTTCTATATGGTCTCCTGTAGGTCCATTGTATGTTATTAAACTCATATATAATCTCCTCTCATTATCATTGTACGAATTTTATTATCATTGGTTTGGTGCTTCCACCACAATTAAACAAGATTCTTAATTAATTTTAGCATAACATATAATTTTGAATTATTTTGATAAATATCACATATATGCCTAACTCTCAGGTGTTTTTCTTTTTTGTCTCAATATAGACACCTAGAAAGTGACATGATAAAATAATAGCACAAAAATACCAATACAGTATTATCCTAGTAAGAAAAGGAGGTCACAATGTCATACAAGGTCACAATCTCAGGTGGGACAGTACTAGAAAATTGTATAGAACATGTAAGTTTTAGTGTAGATACACCAAATGACTATAATTCAAATATAAGAAATTCCATGATAATCACAGGACAAATTGATACAGAAGAATCAACTGTAAGCCTTTATGAATGGGCTTTAATCCCTGCAACTAATTCAGGCTGCTACAAGGAAATTACAGTTGAACAGTATCAAAAAAATTTATTAGTCCGAAAAGTAACTTTTTCTAAAGCCTTTGTAATTGATTACTCAGAAAATTATTCAAATCATGTTGGCACTGGGACTTTTACTCTTTATGTAAGGCAAATAGTCGGAAAAGAAATTGAATGTATTGGACAAACAGTCCAACAATCAAGTAATTCGCAAACTGTCAAGCATGAAGAAGAGGCAACTGATACAGAACAAGTGCCAAAACAACCAATAGTAAATGATTTAAATCATAGCACAAAAAAATCTAGTATGAGTTTTACAGATAGGATTGCAAAACAAAATGAAATGCCCGATAATAGTATTATACCACCTGCTTTTAAACAGACTGAGTTTGCCAGTTCATACGAATCAAGAATTGGTCAGACACCTGCTGATACGAATCCAACAGTAGGCTTTAAAGGAATTAGAGGTGAATCACTGTGTATCCTTAAACCACCGCCTGATACAGAAATAAAACAAATACTAGATGAATCAGGTATTGATGGTATAGAGTATAGGAATGCAGTTCCAAACTTTTTACCTACAGCAAAAGCACAGGTTGAAATTGATTATATGTTAGGTAACGATGATAGTAAACTTGGCAGTAAAGCAAGAGATGAAAATTTTGCTCAAGCAGATATAAAACTAGCCAAACAACTTAATGATTCACCTAAGTTAGCACAACAGTTTGGTATGAAATCTGGGGAAATTAAAGCAATTGACATTAAAAATTATCGAAAGAAAAACAAGTTAACTTGGCATGAAGTAAATGACTGCAAAACCATACAACTTGTACCATCGAAAATAAATAGTACATTTGGACATCTTGGTGGAATTGGAGAAATAAATGCAGGAGCATTTAAAACTGGAGGATTTGCTTGCAAAGCATAAAAAGGAGAGGTTAAATGAAAATTAATGATAAAGTTTTTGGAGAACTTGAATATAACTATACATGGTCTAAAGACATTACAATTGAGTTTTGTGGAAAAGAATATGAAATAGCCTTAATGGTTGATGGTGAAGAGGATGGCAACTTCTATACTGAACAATATGAAGCGTATACTTCATTTATGCAGAACTGGAATCAGATTCAACAAAATATTTTACAACCAATTTTAGATTACTATAAGGAGAAACGACACGAACTTGGTTATGATGTTGCATTTAATGAAAATTATCCTTTAATCGAAACAACTGAGCAACTTCTTCAAAAGATAACACTAGTTGGTATTGTTGTTTCATATCCAGGCTCTTTTGAGGGTCGAGATATCGGGTTAACCTTCGATTGCACATGGGATGAAGAAAATGGGGTAGGTCTTAGGCTTTTAGATGAAAAAGTTGATGAAGTAGGTTATCAAGATGTTGCAATCTAAATAAAATGTAAATATGGGGGCCTCGTACCCCTTTTTTTATTATTTGTATTCACTTTATGTAAGAACTGCTTAGCCAAAGCCGTTAAATTTAATTTGCAGTAGCCTTTTAATGAGTGTAATCTATGTCTTTACTGATATTATTAACTGATTAATAAATTGTACAAACTAATTTGTGTTATTTGTAAGGAAACTTAGATAATCATTTTCCAAACAAGTCAAATCTGGCAGTTCATCAAATTCAACATATTTATAAAAATTCGCAAAGTCTCTTGCGACACCCTCAAACTCAATCCAATAAATATTATTACTCTCAAAAAGGCTAATGTGTCCAAAACCATCTTCTGACTGCAAATTGACATGGATTTGATGGGCATGAGTTGATTCTATTATTTCTTCTATAATCACATTTTGTTTTTTCCAATCAGCATTTCTACTAACTGCCCATGCTTTAAAATCCTCAAATATTTTATCCAAATTGCACCTCATGATAATTATTTGATTTTTGCAGTTCATTAAAACTAATTCACAGTACACAAAGAATGCGAAATAACTATCTGATAAATTAAAATTTATCATCGCTTTTAGTGCCGGCATAGAATGGCGGTTATTGCCAAAGTTACTGACGGAAGGTGCATTCCAACCACTTTGGCGGAAAAGAAAGGATGACTAAGTACAAAAGTCATCCAGCAAATACAAATATTAGAAGT
>JAAYPF010000154.1 GCA_012519925.1 Clostridiaceae bacterium | reverse complement strand
AGTTTTTATTACGCATCTTTATTAGACGTAAAAGGAGGAGGATTCATGTGCCCAAAATCGGAAATTCTTTAATGCAGTCACACCAGTATATTGAGAGGTTTGTTGAAGAAGGAGATATAGTGATTGATGCTACAGCAGGCAACGGAAATGACACAGTATTCCTAGCAAAGCTTGTAGGTGAAACTGGAAGAGTTTTTTCCTTCGATATTCAAAAAGTTGCCCTAGATAAGACAAGAGAAAAGCTTATTAGCCTTGGTTTAGCAGTTAGGGTTGAGCTAATTAATGATGGACATGAAAATATTGATAAATATGTAAAAAACAATATTAAAGCTGTAATGTTTAATTTAGGTTATCTTCCTAGTGGAGATCACAAAATTGGTACAAAGCCTGAAACTACTATATCTGCAATTGAAAAGTCATTAAATAGTTTGGTTAAAGGCGGTATAATCAGTATTGTGGTTTATCATGGAGGGGATAGTGGATTTGAAGAAAAGATCCAGGTGTTAGAATATTTAGAAAAACTTGACCCAAAGATGTATTCTGTAATGAAAACTGAGTTTATTAATCAAAAAAATTGCCCTCCAATACTGGTATGTATTGAAAAGATAGGGTGAGATTTACAGATAATTTTCAAATAACTGTGGATGCAAATATATAAAATACAATAAAAAAGACTAGTAAAACCGAAACTGTATAAACGCTATATTTCAGCCTATTGAAGATTTTCCATTCTTGTGCTATATAGTTTTTTTGTTTAACTAAATGTGCTATGAGTTCATTTAGCATAATATTGTTGTTGTTATCTATACTGGACAGTTGAAGTCCATAGGAGTATCTGTTGTTTTTTATACTTTTTCTTCTTAGTACATTCGTTTGAAAAGTTAGTTCCGCTTCTGGTGATATGAAGGATTTTACAGTTACGCTGGAAGCTTCCTCAATAGGCTCATTTGTATATATCATGCATCCGCTCAGGCTGATATCCACCATTTTACCTGAGTACTCACCTTTAGGCGTGCTGATAAGACAATCGTAATTAACGCTAAATCGCTCATATTTTCGATTGTTTTCAAAATTTAAAACTTTTTCAATTTCGATGGTAATAGCCTGTTTTTTTATAGATATTACTTTTCTAGCGATATTACCATAAAATAGTATTTCGTTATTTTGATCCATAGATTTTACAGTAACTTTGTTACCCTCGGATAAGTACTCTTTAAAGTACCTTGCAGGTAGAAAAATCTCAGCTACATTTTTATCTAAATTTATGTAGGTAACGATTCCATGAACCCAATCATCATTATCATCAATTGATACTCTGCAAAAAATTGTTGAGTTTTTCGGATCCTTGGATTTTTTATTCAATAGAACCACATCCTTTTTCCTATGGAATTCGGTCATTATAATCATCGGCAAAATCGGGAAAAAACTAGACACATTTTTCTAAAAGACGATTAAGAAGGAACATTGCAATAGCTATTTTAAGAAAACTTGATTTAAATGGCTTTACAATCCTAATAATGTATAGGTTATTATTAAGAAAGAATTAATTAAGAAGATATTTGTCAAGAATGTGATTTTAATGCGAATTTAGGGGAATAAATATAGTGTTAAAAATTATTATGAAAAGCTTAGGAAAATATTGCAATCTTTCTAAAAGTGCGGTATAATCTGATTAAATTAGTACCTGGTAATAATATCATATAATAACGAAATGTAATATATATTTAATAAACGACAAATATGCAAAAAGAGGTGGGAAACGGATGGAGAGAGTTGACAAATTAAGTCTTCTTCAGACCAAAAAAGCTCAAATTGAGCAAGGTGGAGGAGCCGACAGAATAGCAAAACAGCACGAAGCTGGAAAAATGACTGCGAGGGAAAGAATTAATGAGTTATTTGATGAAAACAGCTTTGTGGAAATTGATGCGTTTGTTGAGACTAGAAGTATTGAATTTGATATGCAGAAGAAAAAAGTATCCGGCGACGGAGTAGTAACAGGTTATGGTTCTGTAAACGGACGTTTGGTATTTGTTTCATCACAGGACTTTACAGTAATAGGTGGTTCTCTAGGTGAAATGCATGCTAAGAAAATCACAAAAGTAATGGATATGGCAATGAAAATGGGTGCTCCTTTCATCAGTATTAATGACTCGGGTGGAGCAAGAATTGAAGAAGGAATTGACTCTTTGAGCGGTTTTGGAGATATATTCTTCAGAAATACCTTAGCTTCAGGTGTAATTCCACAAATATCAGTTATAATGGGACCATGTGCCGGAGGTGCTGTTTACTCACCTGCTATAACTGATTTTATATTTATGGTTGAAAAAACAAGTCAGATGTTTATTACCGGACCGCAGGTAATCAAATCCGTAACAGGAGAAGAGGTTTCTTTTGAGCAACTAGGTGGTGCAGACACTCATAACTCCGTCAGCGGGGTTGCACATTTCAAAAGTGCAAGTGAAAAGGAATGTATAGAAGATATAAAGAGACTTATAGGCTTCCTTCCTGAAAACAATCTTACTGATGTTCCCTATTACGATAGTGGCGATGACCTTAATAGAATTTGCGATAGCTTGAATGAAATTATTCCTGATGGTTCAAACAAGCCTTATGACATGATGGATATTATTACTACCATTGTAGATAATGGCGAATTTATGGAAATTCAAAAACACTTTGCACAGAATATTATAGTGGGTTTTGGAAGATTAAACGGCGGAACTGTAGGTATTGTTGCCAATCAGCCAAAATTTGCTGCAGGAGTTCTAGATGTGAACGCATCTGACAAGGCTGCAAGATTTATTCGTTTCTGTGATGCTTTCAATATTCCTTTAGTATCCTTCACTGATGTACCGGGATATTTGCCGGGTGTTGGTCAGGAGCATAATGGTGTTATAAGACATGGTGCAAAGCTTCTTTATGCTTTTTCTGAGGCAACAGTTCCAAAAATAAATGTAATAGTGAGAAAAGCCTATGGCGGTGCTTATATTGCCATGAACAGCAAACATTTAGGAGCAGATCAGGTATTTGCATGGCCAACAGCAGAGATAGCAGTAATGGGACCTGACGGTGCAGCAAATATTATCTTCAGAAAAGAGATTGCCAAAGCAGATGACCCTGTTCAAACAAGAAGTGATTTGATTCAAGAATACAGGGATAAATTCTCCAATCCTTATGTAGCAGCTTCAAGAGGTTATGTAGATGATGTTATTGAGCCAGCTTCAACAAGGATAAGAGTAATAAGTGCTTTAGAAATGTTAGCTAGTAAAAGGGAAAACAGACCATCCAAAAAACATGGAAACATTCCTTTATAATATAAATTTTAGAAGCGACCATGGAGGTTAATATGGAAGATTTTTTAAATGATGAAATTATATCTGCCATAATGGCAGCAATTGCGATGATGGAATCAAGACCGGGATACAATCTAGTGGTAAAATCATTTAGAAGAATACCGCAATCAGCACCGGTATGGTCAGCAACAGGTAGATATGAACGTTTGAAGAGTAAAATTTAAAGGAGGATTAAACATGAAAAAGTTTTTAATAAAAGTTAACGGAAATCAATATGAAGTGGAAGTGGAAGAGGTAAGAGATGGTAGTGTAGCTGCTGAGCCTGCTACATATAGTGCTCCTGCACCTAAAGCTGCACCTGTAGCGGCAGCTCCAGCACCGGCTCCAGCCGCTGCTCCAAAGAAAGACAATGCAGTTCCGGCAGGAGCAGCAAAAATTACAGCTCCAATGCCAGGTACAATTCTCGGAGTAAAAGTAAATTCCGGGGATTCTGTTAAAAAAGGTCAAGTGCTTTTAATTCTTGAAGCTATGAAAATGGAAAACGAAATTGTAGCACCAAATGACGGCATAATTGCATCAATAAATGTAACAAAAGGAACTTCCGTTAATGCAGGAGATGTACTGCTGTCAATGAATTAAGGAATAGATCGATGAAAAAGCAAAAAGGAGGTTTGTAAAATGGCTAAAGTAAAAATTATGGAAACCGTTCTTAGGGATGCACATCAATCACTTATAGCGACGAGAATGAAGATTGATCAGATGATTCCTATTTTGGAAAAACTAGATGATATAGGCTATAATTCATTGGAAGCATGGGGTGGGGCTACCTTTGATTCTTGTTTGAGATTTTTAAATGAAGACCCTTGGGAAAGACTCAGAACCATCAAAAAGCATTGTAAAAAAACAAAGCTTCAAATGCTTTTAAGAGGCCAAAATATCTTAGGCTACAAGCATTATGCCGATGATGTTGTTGAATACTTTGTACAGAAAGCCGTTGCGAACGGTATGGATATTATAAGAATATTTGATGCTTTAAATGACCCAAGAAATATTGAGACGGCTATAAAGGCATGTAAAAAAGAAGGTGGACATGCGCAAGGTACAGTATGTTATACAATAAGTCCTGTACACAATCTTGACCTGTTTGTAAAGGATGCAAAACAGCTGGTTGAAATGGGTGCGGATTCAATTTGTATAAAGGACATGGCAGGTTTGCTGGTGCCTTATGTAGCCTATGACCTTGTTAAAGCAATGAAGGAGAATGTTAAGGTTCCGATTCAGCTTCACACCCACTATACAAGTGGTGTTGCATCAATGACATATATTAAAGCGATTGAAGCAGGATGCGACATAGTTGACTGTGCTATTTCACCGATGGCAATGGGTACTTCACAGCCACCTACCGAGCCACTTGTAGCAAGTTTAAAGGATACACCTTACGACACAGGTTTGGATTTAGAAAAACTTAGTGAAATTGCAGACTACTTCAGACCTTTAAAGGAAGAGT
>JAAYPF010000153.1 GCA_012519925.1 Clostridiaceae bacterium | reverse complement strand
CAGCTTTGCTCATTGGAAAAATATATACCGAATCTTTATCCTTATTAATCATACTATCAAGCTCAAGCTTCAGTTCATCAAATTTGTTATCCTCCAAATCACCTAAAAACACACTCTTTTGAACACGGTAAAGCCCGACATTTTTGCATTTTTTAATAATATTATTCCGGGTCTTATTTGAGATAATGTCATATATTACCCAAGTTAACACTTTATCTCCTCCTTCAGTATCCTGTTTGCTATTTGATGACAATCATACTGAATAATATTTGCAAATTCAATTCGTCGTCCCCGGTAATTCATTTTTACTTCCAACTCTTTGTTATACTCACCTATCAACAATTTCTTTCCTTCTTTATTGAGATAGTACCCCTCTTCAACCCTGTCAAAAAACTCATCTTCCACCTTTTTGGTACTGAATAGCCGGAAAACAATTTCATCCATATATCCTCTATACATCTCAACAAGGTCAAAAACCAATGCCTTTTTGTTGTAATTATCTGTATGCATTATGCCTATGTATGGATCTAATCCCGCTATAATGCAAGATCTTTCCACACTTGAATACAATATTCCATAAGAATAGTTCAACATACAATTAAACTGATCTAAGGCAGGATTACGGCTTCTACCCTCGAAATAATACTTCTCCGGAATAAGCTTCCCAAGTGCCTCAAAATATACTCTTCCAGCAGTCCCTTCATATCCAAGTATTGATCCCCTGACATTATCAACTGTTTCATTTGAAGGAATTGAATTTATATTTTCCCTTTGTTTCTGTATCTTTTCCACGGCAATTTTGATTATTTCACGCCGTTCCTCATCCCTACGATTAGCAGCTAATTTATTGAGCACTCGAATTTGGTTGTCCATTTTTTCAAGCAACCACTCTTTTATAAGTAATAGTCCAAAAGAATTCTCTTGGAGAAACAACTGCTTTCTTCTAATTGTACTTATGCTTCCTAATTTGGAATGCCACACTCTTCCCATAGGCTGTCCCGTGCCTTTGAGAAATATTATATCAATGTTGTTTTCGAGAGCCAGTTCAATTGCATCAGTAGTCAACGCAGCATGTGTCGTAATCATAATCTGATCAACTTTAACAGCTGCAAACTCTTTCTTTTCCTTTTCGTCTTTGATAAGAAAGCATTCTCCTCTCCTACAAAGATAAAGGCCTGGGGTGTTTAGTACAAGTTTCATTCTGCACCTCCTGCTTTTTTAATTTGATGTAATTAAAAAAATTTATTATTGATGCATTTTAGTCCTTGTTTTACTGGAAGTCTTACTTCAACGCCCTCAAAGGGCAATCTCATATTTATCAAGGCTTACAAGCTTTTTTGACGGGACTTTTTTGAACTTTTTTAAGAAATATAGTACATTTTTGAGTTACCAACACAGGCATACACCTCACTGATTTCAATATCTCCAAGTGTGTCATTAGAAATTTCTCAATAATTTTGCAGCCACATTTTCCCATAACTATATTGACTACAATTAAAACATATCATACTACAACATTGGTTTCAATAGTTAATACAATCTTTCTTATTCCTAAAGCTTGATAAATTCACATCCTGAAAATATTTCGTCTTTGTCAATTTTCTCAATATTGCATAACAGATTCATATACTCTTCAACTACTTCTTTAAACTCACTGTATTTTTTCTGTCAATAAACTCATAACTATGTAAAAAAACATTCTTATTAATTGCTTCTTCCTTGTTTTACTTTTTAACTATTAAAATCACTCCTCCCCATTCCACAATTTATCAAAATTGATATCAGCAAACGGAGTATTAAACCCTTTTTTCTTTGTTTTTTTCTTAGACGTATTTTCTCCTCTTCCACTATCCCTAAACTTGACCAAATTACTGTTATTATTATTCAAGCTATCGCCTTTTTCGCTTCTACAAAATTTATTTGTATTTAATTTCTTTGCCCAACCTACAATATAGCACCATTCTTCCAAATCCAATTCTTTGAATTCTGGAGCAATATTTTCTGTATCGTTACCATTCCTCTTTTCCAATCTAAAAACATTCTTAACTAAATCTATAAACTCTTCCTTCGACTTTTTGTTTATTTCCCCACTTATTGCTTCAATATTATCAGCTGCAATAATAAGGTAATGAAAGAAATTCATTTTTTGTATTCTTTTATCCTTAGAGCTTTTTAATGCACTTCGTAAGATTCTTTCTGTCAATGCAACAGAAGATTTTGAAGTTCTATCAGCTAATTCTCTAGTCAAAACTATTATTTTTTTCTTATCCATTTTTCACCTCAATAAGTTCTTATACCGTTTTTTTCTAGCCAATCAGACTTTTCCCTCGCATTATTATAATCCAGAATATCTCTTAATAGTTTTTTATTATGCTCAATTTCCTCTTGCTCTTTCTTTGAATAGTTCTTTCCCCATGCCTTTGCATAAACTTCGGGCTCAAAAGTATCTTCTCCGATTTTCGCCTTAAGGCTATTTATTTTGCAACTGCCAAAATAGCCTGGTTTATTATAACCAATCTTTAAGCAAAAGGTTTTATCCAAACCTAAACTGTAGCAAATAAGTTCTAACTGTTCCTTTGTAATATCTTTGAAAGTAATATCGCCAACAAATTTCGCTTCAGGCATAACTGCTTCAACAGCAACTGTTCCAGTTTCCAAAACGTTTTTATTACCATGGTAGTAAAACTTTGCCTTATCTCTAAACCACTTATTTGGCTTCATAAGCTGAGGAATATACATAGTTTTAACTTGTCCCTCTTTAAAAAAGAAATCTCCAAAACAAACTCTTCCCTTGAACCCCAATTTCCCAAAAGTCAAGCAAGATATACAATTACAATTTTGATTATGGCAACTGTAAGATACTATTTCAGCTATACTTCTAACTACTCCCTTTAAAGAACTTCCGGGTACAACTTTTTCGTCTTTATAACTTATGAACTTTTTAACTAATTCACCTTTACTATCAGGTTTTATAAATGTACCATCAGCTATAAATATTGGTTTAATAACAGTTAACTCAAGTGTCATTTTTCCTGTTACAAGTTCTTCATTTTTGAAGTATTTATAAGGATCCAGTTTCCTACTTTCTAAACAAGGTATAAATGCATATGGTTTACTCATAAGAAGTTTATTGCCTCCTTTTTTTCTGATTTCTCTTTAGCACTTTCATCCTCCTTTAGAATTTCATCTTGAATATTTATATCCTCCAAAACATTCTTTAAGTTATCTAAATCAAATTTACTTTCTTCCCTTTCTAAATTCTTATATCTTCTTAACAAGAAAGAAAATTTTTCAACTTTCATTTTTCCAAATCCTTTTGTTGAGCCTCCACCAAACGTAATAAAGCCATTATTAATATTCTCTATAATCCCCAATATCAGCTTTACATGCCATTTAGCAGCATTCTCAAGTTTTATTTCACATGTAAATACTCCATCTTCTACAACCTCACTATCAAACAAAGCAGCATCTTTCGCAGCCCCAGTAAATCGGTCTATTGCAACATTGTTTCTTATATTCATTATAGGTTCATGACCTTCTTTGGGATAAGCATCTTTAAAACTGATTCTACTTTTCAAGTTCAAATTACCAAACAATCTACAAGCTGCACAATTCATTAAATATATATCAGTTCCGGTTAATTGCTTGCCATTCTTTTCTTTTTTATTCTTCTCTTCTTCTAATTTTACTTTCGATAAGCACTTATTCGTTTTTTTACTACCAACAATATCACAGCAATTCCCCAATAACCTTTCGCTATTACTTCTAAAAACTCCCTTAATACTACTTCCGGGCAATATAGGATTTAGCTTGAAATTACTTTCTTTATCCACTCTATAAGTTTTCAAATACTGTACTCTAGCAGAATTAGGTTCTAGTTCACTGCTTTCACTAGATGATCTTACAAGCAAAGGAGACTCAGTTTTCAAATCAAACTGTATTAATATTTCATTCATTAATTTCTTAAACATCTACGCTCACCCTCTCACTTCTCATATTATATTCTTTCATTAATTCTTCGAGTGATTGAATCATTTTTTCTCTTGTTATTGTCAATTTTATGTTCCCCATACCTCTTGAAACCTTGCCCCCAACACAAAGTTCCCCACTTTGAAGCATACTTTTAACCAAATCCAGCAATTTCATTTGAGTATCATCAAGATTTTCTGCTATCATGTAAAACTCAAATTCCGTTCCTGCCGGAACTACTTCATAATCAAATTTAGCACCTTTACTTGTTGTTCCTGTATCTCTATCAATGCCTATCCCGTCTCTTATCTCACAGAAAGGTCTTGCACCTGACTTGTCATTAAAATTTAAGTCTTTAATTTGAATTTTAGAAGCAATATACTTTCCCCCAAATAGCCTGCAAACATCACAACTGTTTTCATATACTAATTTTGCTCTTTCAAATGTTTTTTTAGATTCTTCAATATTTATTAATTTTTCTTCAATTTTCTCTATATAATTTGCATGTCGCAAGCAATCTTTACTATTCTCTTCTAATATATTACAAGCAACTAACCCTAAATCTTTACCGAAAGAATTAATAATTCTCTCTATACTGCTTCTTAAAACTCCCTTTAAAGAAGAACCCGGTATTATAGGATTACCATGAGCATCTTTTAACGCGGGACTTTTTACATGAGTTGGTTCAAATCCCTCTTCTCCTGCACCTATACATATAGGTTTTAGTGCATGTACTATTCCTGATATAATAATTCTGTTTTTGAACTCATTGAACAAATAATCGGCCATGCTAATTCCCCCTTTTATTTGATGTAATGACTTTCGCCTTCCAATACAAATATCCAAAAAATTGACTTATAGCTTTCAGTTTTTCTTTTTCAAGTTCATCTGCTTTATTGCTGTCAATCTCTTTATCCCCTAAGCTTTCATCAATAGTCGTTTCAATTCTATTGACTTTATCAATAATTAATTCACCAAATTTTTTTCTAACAACATTCTTCTCCCATCCATTCCCTTTCGCTGTTTTATATTCTAATAATAGCTTTACTTCATCAACACAGTCCGCAATTTTACATGCATTTGCAAGTGAGATAAACTGTGAAATCCCCACTTCTCTGCTGTTACTACCATATTTGCTATCATCTCTCAAAACGTCTGAAAGATTATTATTTGAAACTTCATTTACCAATTCAATTATTGTTTTCTTATTCACTTAAATCTCTCCTTTCAAATGAATTTCATTGCTAATTTCAACTTGTCCATACCCATTTTCTGTCTCATATCCAATTCCCAATTGTTCAGCTTTACTTAGATTCTCAATTGCCTTTTTATACTCATTCTTATGAATTTTCAAAAGAACCGTTGTTCCCATCTTATTAATAATTATGGCCTTCTCCCTCGGTTCTTCTAAATCAAGAGATGTATCATATCCCCTATATATCTGGGTTTCAGTGTAAACTTTTTCTACTTCAAACTCAAAATTAAGCCCTCGTTTTATAATTTGATTGTTTTCATATTCTTCTGTAATTAGTTCTTTCCATATAGCTTTAAAATCAATGTCCCTGCTTGAAAGCTTTTCATGCGGGATTCTCTCTATGCCAAGCTTTGCATGACTATTAAAAAGAATAGGTATATAGATATAGTTACCATTTATTTCATTCTTTAAGCTAACTATCCTTTTATTAAACTCTTCAATTCTGCTATGTATATCACATACTTCTTCAGCATCTATTCCTTCAATATTCACCTTTCCAAAACCTACAGAATTATATGCTCCCACTCGCAAATCACAGATAGGTTTTATTGAGAAATTTTGAATTTCACTATCTTGCATTGATATGCTCCCCACAAATCTTGTTTTTTCAATGCCATCTTTCTTCTTAACAGCTTCAGTAACAGCAACTAGTGTATACAGTTGCTTATCCCGAGATGTAAGCGTAAAACTGTCAATTGCAGTTTTTTCAAGCATAATCTTTGGAAGTTTATATTCATATTTACCCTTTCGAAGACCATATACAGATTCAATTCTACCGTCACATATTTTACACACTTCACTACTATAATCCAAATTTTTATCTTTTTTTATCAAACCATCTTTAAATCCTTTACATTTCGAACACTTATATCTTTCAGCAGATAACGGAATAACCTGTGTTCCCTCTGGATAAAAAAACGAAAACCGGATTTTGCCGAAATTACTACACAAATTGAAAAAATCACATTCTTTGCATTTGTCCTGATCCCTTATACTTACCCAATTGTATTTTCCATCTTGCTTTTTATCCTTCTGAAATAAAGGACATTGCAATAAAATCTCCTTTGCAAAAGCAGCTCTTACTCTATTTCCGGGTATATAATCGACAGATTTAACAAAATTGGAATCAACCTTTTCTTCACATATAATCAAAGGAGAATTTAGAGTTAATCTATACATATTCAATCAAATCACCTCTTTCTCTCTAACTTTTAATTCAACAAATCCAAAACCCGAGCTATTTCCACCACCTATTGCTTCAATCATTTTTATTGAAAGAAGTAATTCATTTTCATAAACAAAACATCCCGGTTTTTTAGAGTGACACATTTTATCATCATAATACAAAGAAATGTCTCCTTTAAAAACAAAATCTTCAGCTACTTCTCTGGTATATAAAAATTTGTCATTTGATGTTTTTGTATATCTATCTATTGCAACCCCATATCTGATTCCCACATTTCCACTGCTTCTTTCATCAGGCACTAAATCATCGAAAAAAATTCTTGATTGGTTATTTCCTGCCCCTCCAAATACAAGGCAAACAGGACATGAACAAAAAGCTTTTTCCTTATGACTTCCTTTATCACCTACAATTCTTGAAAAATTATATCTAACCTTCCCTTTTAATGACGAACCCGGTATATATGGAATCCCGTTTCTCTTTACTATGGTCATATTTACACCATCATTTTCAATAACTCCTGAATTTACGCAAATAGGCGACTTTTGAATAGCTTCAACAGTAAATATTTTTTTCATATACTCACACCCCCTTTGCAAAAATCCCAGATATCAAGAATATCTTTCCAAACATTGCACCTGACACTTTTTCCTTCAATTTCAGAAATGTCTTTAACCATCATACCAGCTTCAAATCGATAAATACCTTTCGAAAAGTAGTTTTCTTTCATCCATTTTTCTAACTTATTTTTATCCTTCTGCTTGCAGTCATTATATAGGAAATATAACTGGAATTCCGATTCTTCTTCCATCTGTTGCTTAGCTCGTACTAAATTCTGTATTCTTGATTTTTTTATTTCGCTGCTCTTCATTTTATTAACAAGCTTTAAAAATTCACCAAAGGAATCATTATCCATAGGAAACATGCTTTGCTCACTTATAAAATCCACGTATGAAGTCCCTTTAACTACAACTATGTCTACACTTCCATTGTTTTGTCCCTTACTTGCTAACTCTCGTTCTAATCTTTTTGCACTTAAAAGTTTTGACTCTGCCATTTCAAAAAGATTTCGTACCGGATTATTGTATTTACCCACTGCAATTCCTATTGAAAGAGTAATCTTATTATTCTCTTTATCTGTAGCAATGACTTCTCTAAATTTTTTATTAAACTCAGTTATAAGGTGCTTGGAAAAACACATGGAATTTTCTGCTGGACATATTAAAAAGATGTCATCGCCTCCAAGAGCAATCAACTCAAAAGGTTTCAAATTCTTTTTTTCATTTTGCAATGAATAATTACTATCCAAAATCGCTTTACACGTAGCTTCAAAAGACGTCATGTATACCATTCTGCTGAAGTACATCATTTCGTATATATTTTCTAAGCTATTTACAATTTTGCCAAAATTATTGCCATCTCCGTAAATAACTGAGATATATCCTTTACTATCCTTTATATCTTCAATTTCTTTAGGCATGGAAAAAGAAATTCCCTGGAGATTTGCTTTATTAATGTAGTCTTCTAAGTCTTTATTAAATGACGATTTACACTTTCTTCCTATTTTAAGCTTATGAAGACAACTCCCACAAATACACTCTTGTCCGTCAGGAGTATCCACTTTGTACAGTGCTTCTTTTGTATTACAACGCTTGCAAGCTCCACTTTCGGCATCACCTGTTAATTCTTCACGACATTCAATTTTTATTTGCTCATTCCCAATTTTGATGCTATTATTTAATAATGAACTCCTAGTATAAATATTATTGTATATTTTAAGCTTCTTTTTCTGCTCTATTTCAATATCAAACTTTTTCATTTCGTCCCTATAATTTTCTATTAAGTTATATATTGAAGATTTGTAATAGCAGAAAACGTTTTCTAGGGTTATAGCATAGTCATCAATAATTTTTTCACATTTGCCTATAACTTCAATTACCTTTTTTAAATCACTGTCAACAACCGCAAATATATTACCTCCACCAGAATATATAACAGCTTCTTCAATATATGATTCAAAAACCTCTTGAGGAATTAGGTCTTCCGTAAGATGTTTAATTATTATACTTGCTCCTCTAATATCGTGTATCTTACTGTTTTCAAGATAGTATTTTTTTATTTTATATGCTCCACCCTTAATAAGAATAATTTCTTTATCTTGATTAATTTTAATACTATTTTCGCTAGTGAGAGCCTTAACCGCATTATATGCCTTTGGATAATTGTCAAAACTTCCTTCAAAAAAACTCTTATAGGCATTTATTCTAGAGTCTTTGTCAACTTCTCCATACAACCATGCAAAAAGCACAAACAATCTACACACATCAACAACTGCTGGTTTTTTTTCTTTTTCTGCATATCTCCATGGAAGGCTTTTAAGTTTTGAAAAATTTTTAATATCATAAAAATCACAAATTTTTTTGTATTCAAAACTTACTTTACCATGAGAATCTAATCCACCTCCAAAATTCTCAACAATCCTGTTTATGTATTCATTATACTTTTCGTTAGAAAGGTAAAACCAAGTATCTGTAACAGCATCCTTCCACACAATTCCGGGTTCATTGTTTTTTACTTTGATTTCTTCTCCCTTGGAATTCATATAAGAATCCCAATCGATATAATTTCTTTTATCTTCAATTGGTATATTACACATTTTGATCCTCCCTCACTTTTTCTTATATCAAAGTTAATCCGGTTCATTACTCTTTATTTTCTCTATCAATATATTCATTAAATACTTTCGCATAAGCAAAGTGTGGGAACAACATCGGGTTATTTATAAGCATCAATAATTGATTTAACTGCAAATTTAACGTCAAAAGAGCATTGTCCTTGATTCTCAAATCCCTTAAGGTCATCTTAATTTTTTTCTCTTCATCAAACATATTTTTTCTTTGTTTAACATGTTCATTTGTAATTTTAAGTATTTCAAGATTTCGTTCTTCCTGTTTAATATCCTCTCCTGCTATATTTAATCTTTTCGTCCACCATCCTAAAGGTTCACCCTCATTTTCTAAATATACGTCAAATTTTTTTATCCCTTTTGCCGCTTTATCTTCCTTTTCCTTTATAACAAAATCAAAATACTCTCCAAATTTCTCATTAAACTTTTGCATACTACCGTATCGTGCGTAACTCTTTAAAGTGGCAAGAATTTTTATAGGTCTAGTTTTTATTTGCGTTGGATTAGTTATCCCGCAGGTATAACCAGTCGCAAATCTCGCAATTCCAAAAGGATCCGGTTCCAAAGCATCAATCCTCTCTGACCACTTTATTAGCTTATCTTCTATATCTTCATCAATAGTTTTACTTTTACATTCAATTACAACAGCGACAGCCTCAATCGGAATAAACTTTAAAGTATTGTATTGAAAAACATAGGGGGTGTACTGCTCGTCATATACTGCTATATCAACCTCGTTCGATACTTTTCCTTTGGAATCTATAATTATAACGCCCTGAGATAAAGAAAATTTCTTTGGAATAATACTACGAAAAAGATTAATCCACATTTGTTCTCTGTGGTCACCTGTTAACCCATCATGTTTTGATGCAATTTCCATTTCTTCAATCATCATTCTGTTAAGATAATTGTAGTTCTGGTGAATTTTTTCATACACACTGTTTTTGTTACTATTCTCCATTCCCCTCACCCTTTCATTTTTTTAGTTTTATACCCATGCACCATTAAAGTAAATAACTTTTAGACTCTATGACTTTTAGTCACCGTCCTAAAACTTAAAATACATGGCTACCTTTTATTATTATTTATATAAAACGTGTTAATACATTCTACACAAACAAGAATACAACGCATAACTTTCTTTGTCAATACTTTCCTAAATAAATATATTTATTTTTTCTTACTTTTATAGTATAATTACTTTATTTCCATAATAATAAGGTTTGAAATTTATTTTTTATTTATAATGTGTGTTATGTGTTCCACTAAAACAAGGATTACACAAAACCCCCACCCTTAACCTTAACCACCGTACCAAATCCCCTAGCCACCGACTTACCCAACCCTAGATAATCGGGTATCACAAAATTGGTCATAAACCTTCCCTTAAAACCGACCATCTTCCTATCCTTATACTTCACTTCCACTGGACGGAGCTTAATCATTGCCTCAATGGGCTTGTCCACCCAGCAATCTAAGCCCTTTGCCATAGACAGAATATTACCTACCAGTACCTTCTTTAATATCCCTGCTCTCTCATCTTCTGGTGATTTCGCATACTTATTATAGTTCTCCTGATTAAGTGCCATCCATGGAGTCAAAAACTCGTACTCAACTAAGCCATCCGCCGCCCCAAGCTCTTTTGTTTTTAGTACATAGCCTTTTTCAAGGATGCTCATTACCTTGTCCTTCATGTCAATTTCTTTTACATCAAAGAAAATATCTATCAATATCTTTGATGCGTCGTTAATTGCAATGATGTTCGGTACTCCACCAATAGATTTATACTGTATTACAGGATAGCCATATTTGAATTTGTCGTTGCCTAAATGATTGTGTAGTTCAAGATACTGTGGAAACTTGTTCGCTAGATAGCCTCTTATTTTGGGTACATCCCTGCTCTCTACCCTATTGCCTTCAAGCTTCACAGTTAACATTTTTATTTCCAAAACCATTCCCCCATTTTACATAAAATAATCTTTTTCTATTTCCCTTATAAAGCCTGTATCCTCATCATAAGTGCTGCATATCATTTCACTGCTTATAAAAGTGATTTCTTTTTCATCTATTTCAAGCTGCTTTTTCACCGCATACTCTGGTAAACTAAGTACATATTGATAAAAATCCTTCTTTTGTTTGTTAAGCTGTCTCTTTCTCTCAAACCGGTTTTTCATTTGCTTTATTTCCTTATATTCCTTCCAGACTTTTGCTGCTTCATCGTCTATTTCAATAAAAACATCCACCGTCTTAAAGTCCTGCTTTATCAATTCAAAGTTCTGTGAATTCTTATCTTCCTTATATTCAAAAGCTTCCCTGTATCGTAGTTCCTTTATACAATTTAAAAGCCCTTCACTCTCGTCACTTCCGTGCGTTTTCAGTCCCTTGTAATATAATTGTGCTAACTGAAATATTTCTTTTTCCTCAATCAGTGCTTTATCCTTTAGTGCAGTTTTGGTTTCTTCCATTAATACATTGTCATATATATAGCTGGCATAGGATTTATCATTATGCTCCTCATTCACCAAATTAACCAAAGTTACAATTCCCTTTTTGTCCCCCCATTCACGATTACACCTACCTGCTGTCTGGTTTATACTATCCATTGGTCCAAAATCTCTATACACCCTGTCAAGGTCAATATCCACTCCTGCCTCAATCATCTGGGTTGATACAATTATCTTTCTGTTTTTACTTTCCTTTATCTTCTTAATCCTCTCAAGCCTTTCTTTAGGGATGATATTAGTGGATAAGTAGTATATCTCCGCTTCTCCTTCAAACTCCTCTTTCACAAACGAAAAAATTTCTATGGAAGTCTTAATTGTATTTAAGACAATTAAAAAGTCCTCCTCTTCATACTCGTATAATTCATCTAATATAAAAGCTTTGAATTCCTCCACTGTCATCTTATGTTCAAGCTTGCTTGCATCAATTCTTATACGGTCAAACTCTTCGAAATATTTTCTTTTGCCTTTTGCAAGCTCATAAATGTCCCCATCATCTTCCGAAAAAATCAAAGGCATGGTTGCCGTCATAAATATGAAATGGCAATTCAAATATATGGCCATTGCTCTTAGTATTTCACGCACCAGTTTCCAATACCTGTGAGGTATGCTCTGCACTTCATCGAGTATAATGATCGAATTTGCTATGTTGTGAAACTTTTTTAGCTTCCTGTTTCTATTTGTAAATATGGAATGTAAAAGCTGGACAAAGGTACTCACCACTATTTCTGAATCCCAAGATTCAATCAGATGCTCTGAAATTGCATCACTATAATTCTCTGTCTCCCCATCCTTTTCCCATTTATAAATACGTTCTGACAGGTAGTGATGCTTGAGTATCACATTTGAGTCTTCAAAACCTAAAACTTCTTTAAAAACATCGAAATTCTGTTCAATTATTGACGTGAATGGAAGAACATAAATAATTCTTGGGTTATAGCACTTTTCGTACATTATACGCTCTTTTAGCTTTAATGCAGTTTTAAGAGCGATAAGGGTTTTACCCGAACCGGTGGGAAGATTAATTGAAAGAATCTTTTCTTCCAGTTTAATATTATTAACACTTTCCATAACATCATCATAAATTTCATTTCTTCTATTAGCCATTTGTATATTCTTTATTTTTAAGCCCTCTTTGTATTTTTCAACGCAAGCTGACAATAAGTTTGGTCTCTTGGTACTTTTCTCAATAAAGTCCTCAATGCTCATATTTTCACTATTATATATCGCCTCAAGTTTGTCTGAAAAAATGAGCATGGAAAAGAGTAGGTTAATCAAAAGAAAGGCCTCAATTCCTAGTGACTCTTTAACCTTTTTTCTTACTTTTCTGTTTGTCAGATAATTAATATCCTCCATAAATTCATCTGTTGAATAATCGGATAGACAAAAATCAATTCCAAGCTCTGTTATTACTTCCTGTAACTCTGTTTTATTGATACTTTCAAACTGGAGTTTTAATAGGTCTATGTTGCTTTTATTTCCTTGCAAAACGGATGTAAAATTTGCAAAATCGAGCAACTCTCCGTGGTGTTTAGAAACCACCATATATGAAAAAAAAGCAAGGGTATCATCCTTTAAAACAGTATTGACAATTTTAAAGGTCAACACCCCTGACAATAACCCGTGACTTTTCTTTTCATCATTTCTTTGTTTATTATTATTTACACTTCTAATATACTCTTGAAAATAGGAAGTAGCTTTACCAAGATCGTGAGTCAAAAGATTTATCCGAT
>JAAYPF010000152.1 GCA_012519925.1 Clostridiaceae bacterium | reverse complement strand
GAGCAAGATGATTTGTGGATTTTCAGCGATAATGACACTGGTTGGAAGGACATACTAATTAACCATTATATATGGAGATGGGATGGCAATAAATATTCTATTGTATTAGATTAGGATAAACTAACCATATAAAATTAATTGTTTTAAGCCTCGACCATAAGCCGGGGCTTATTTTTTGTTTTTTGGTAGGCAGCCATAAACCAAACATGGAAGCTATATAGTGTCTGTATAAGTGATAAACGGTAAACATGCTTACTAGTATAAAGTTACTGTCATTTCTGACGGTAGGAATTTATATGATTTTTGTCCTTATTCAAACCCAAATCAATTATTATTTTACCGTCTTCAAACGTAAACAATTTCAAATTATGTGAGTTCATCTGTATCCTGTCATAAACAATGTTAGTCCTCCGATATACAGAAAGTACCAGGCCGATAAGTACCATGTTTGCTATAAATCCCATACCACCAAATGAGATAAACGGCAGAGTTAACGAAGAGAATATTGTGAAAATCCCCAAGTTAGAAATAACATATAGAACAAATTGGCTTGTAAGAGCTATACATGCTGAAAAAGATAATAAATAACCAAAGGAATTCTTTTGCTTAGTTACTGAAATAAACATTCGAACAATAAAAACAGAAACTATTGCAATGATAATAAGCCCTGCTGCAATGCCCAGACGTCCAATTATATAAGTTAATGAAAAGTCTGTATTCCATCCGGGAAGCATTTGATGAATAGGCATGTTTTCAAATTCGCCTTCAAACACTGCTTTGCCAAAAGTCTGGGAGGATTGGATTATTCTTTTCACCATTAGAACATGAAATCCTTGTCCATCGGGATCGATTTTTGGATTTAGCATTGTTGCAATTCTGTTTCTTCTGATAGGAGATTGGAAAAATAAAAATATAGTAAACAAGATAAAAATTATAGTTGTGGGAATGTATACAATAGCAAGACTAATCTTTTTATTTCCTATAAAGTAACCTTTTATAATAGCAAGAGTCAGTAATATCAAGCAAGATACTGAGTGTATAACAAAAGCTGAAACTCTCGGAGCAATGAGGCAAAGAAAAGCAGCACTACCATAATATAATCCACATTTGATGATACCAAAATAGTCTTTACCTTTATAGCTGTATATAACTCCTGCAAAGATGGGGATAAAAAGCAAAGCGAAATAATAAATATGTGGATAAGCTCCGCAATAAGGCTGTGAAAAATAAAAATAAACTATAGCTGTTCCAAAGAGTATAAAAAATAACTGCTTTGAGTAACGTGCTATAAGAGTATAATCAAAAAAGTATGTAAATGTAAATACTGCAATTCCAATGGGTGCATAGAAAAGAAACCTTAAAAAGCTACTTTGACCATCTGTGCTTACCCCTGAAATCAAAAACTGTAATGCTCCGCCTATCAGAACCAAAACTGCAACCAGTGACAGTATAGACCATTCTGTTTTAGGTCTATGTGCTTTATCCAACTCTTTGCCCACCAAAACTGGGTCACCCATCTGTTCTATAGCCTTTGCTGTAGCCTCTTCCTCACTAAATCCCAATTTAATATAATGAATCTTTTGTTCCTCAATATGGTCGGTGAGTTCATTAACTATGCTTTTGTGGATACTTTTATAACGTATCTGATTACAAGCTGTCTGTAAAAATTCCTGTATAGCCCCATTATGCTCTAACATAGCTATGACCTCCTAATACTTGGTTTACCGCAGTTGTATAGGCTTGCCATTCAGTTTTCTTTTCCTCTAGCATTTTTCTGCCGTCTTTTGTCAGCCGATAATACTTCCTCGGTCTAGCACTATCTGCTTTTGTATCATAGGATTCTATCATATTTTGCTGCTCCAAAGTATGAAGCAAAGGATAGAGCGTACCGGCCTTAAGGGTAAATATATTCTGAGAGCGCTTTTCCAACTCTTCAATCATTTGATACCCATACATATCAGTGTTTTCAAGCAGTCTAAGTATAAGCATGGTGGTACTCCCTGTCATAAGGCTTTTGTCAATCTTCATTACATCACTCCCTTATATATCGATCATCTACATATAACATTATATATAGATGATCGATATATAGTCAATAGTAAAATAAAATTTTAAAATATTAATCTAAGATGTGATGAAATCCTTCAAAAATGGAAGTGTTTATAATATAATAAATTTGATTTACAATATAACTAAGAAGATTGGTGATATAGATGCAGTTTGGATTTGGAATAGGTACAAAAGTTTTATTTGGTAAAGAATGTTTGATTGCTAATAAGGCCTTATTGAGCAAGTGTGGCAAAAGAGCTCTAATTGTCACAGGCAAAACATCTGCAAAGGCCAGTGGAGCTTTAGCCCATGTGGAAGAAATACTAAAGGAATACAGTATAGATTATTCCATATATGATGGAGTTGAGAATAATCCTTCCTTAGAGAATGTTGCAGAAGGAGGAAAGGCAGCTAGAGAGTTTAAAGCTGATTTTATAATTGGCATTGGCGGAGGTTCTCCCCTTGATGCATCAAAAGCAGTTGCCGTATTGGCGGTAAATAATATTGAACCTTTAGACCTCTATAAAAATGTATTCACAAACAAACCGCTGCCCATAATTGCAATTCCAACTACAGCAGGAACAGGAAGCGAAGTGACACCCTATTCAATACTAACAAGAAACGACCTGAACACAAAGATGAGTTTTGGCAATGAGGACACTTTCCCTAAACTTGCCTTCATAGATGCGACGTATACAAACAGTATGTCCTACGAAACAACTATAGACACAGCTATTGATGCCCTATCCCATGCTATGGAAGGCTACTTAAGCAAAAGAAGTACCCCAGTGAGTGACATACTAGCATTAGAGGCTATGAAAGTATTTTCAGAATGCACTAAAGCATTAATTGATAACAACATTGACTTCGAAATAAGAGAAAAGCTTCTCTACACTTCCATGCTCGGAGGGATGGTCATTTCACATACCGGGACAACAATCATACATGGCTTAGGATACTCCCTGACTTATTTTAAAGCCATCCCCCATGGAAGGGCAAACGGATGCTTTATGAGAGAATATCTAAAATACAACTATGAAGCAGTACCGGAGAAAACAAATAAAATATTGAAACTATTTAAAGTATCATCTATAGACGAGTTTGGAGACATAATAGACAAAATGATAAATAACAACTTAACCTTAAACCATGAAGAAATAAGCAACTACGCAACCCTAACAATGAAACAAAGAAGTACATCATACAATGCAAGACAAGTTGATGAGTCAGACCTAATAAACATACTGAAAAGACTTTTCAGGGATAAATAGTCAATTTAAAAGACGTTAATATTACGGACTAATCACACAAAACATCAGAAATCGTACCCAAATGAGCACAAAGAAAAAAGTACCCAATTAAGCAGCCTTCAATATTGTAAAAGTCAAACCCTAAATCCGTAAGCAAAAGCAAATTAAACAGGAATCACCTAATAAAAAACTAAGGTCGGTTACCCAATAAAAGTAACCGACCCGATTATGTACCATAAAGTAGAAACCAGCCCCCAAGAACCTATTTCAATTTACTCCCGCACTCAGGACAAAAGTCTGAATCGTCAGCAATAGTGTTACTACATGAAGGACATAATAAAGCAGTGTTATCATGTGTTTCGCCCATATCCGCACTATCAACAACTTCTTTTACATCAGAAGTTGTATCGCCGACACCCTGTTCAGCATCCTGTGAATTACCACAGTTCTCTATTTCTTCAACTTTTTCAGTGACCTCAGTACTTGGTTCTTCTTTATCGTTATTCTCTGATTGAGCAGTAGTAGTTGCATTTCCGCAAGAACTACAAAATGTAGCTGTGAAATTTATTTCCGCACCGCAGTTAGAACATTTTTTAATACCCTTGATTTCTAGAATTTGAACCCTAAGTTCATCAATCTTGTTTTTTGATTCAGATATAGAATTGCAAAACTCTGCGAATTTCTCATCAGGAGAGGATGAAAACAACTCATAGTACAATTTCCCAATCTCAGCGTACTTGCGTTTGATATTATCCTCTTCGTTACTAATCTGCATATTTAGCTTTGCAGTATCCGCAAGTTCTTTGGTCTTTCTTGCCACATCTTTTCCGGCACTAGTCAACTTCTCACCAAATTTCTCCAAAAAAGCCATAAAACCACCTCTATATTTTAATTATTCTTGTCAATTATCTTATCAATAGAGCCTAAAACTCATTAGTCAATAATAAGAATTTAACACAATTTCAGATAATAACACTAAATCCACTATATTTAGTTTAGTATAAAACAACAAATAAAACAAGTTAAAGTGTTTGCAAGATTAAGCCATAATATAGACTTCTAAAAAATGATTAAATGTATTATAATAAATAAAGTATTAGTCGTTCCAAACGCACCTTAATCCTGGAAAACAACACCTAAAAACGGATTTTTGTAGGAGGATTATAGTTGAATACTATAACTATTGGAGTTGTATCAGATACGCATATCCCTAGTAGGGGTAAAGCAATACCCGATATTGTTTTAAAGGAATTCAGAAGTGTAGATATGATAATTCATGCTGGGGATCTTTTAAAAGATTATGTGGTATATGAGCTTGAAGAGCTTGCACCAGTGCATGCCGTTGCAGGAAATAATGATGATCTTTTTATGCAGGACAAGCTTGGCAAGAAGAAAATAATAGATATTGGCGGTGTAAAGATTGGAATAACTCATGGTCATATAGGTTATGGTGGAAATGCACTTAAAAATGCAATCAATATTTTTAAGAATGATTCTGTAAACTGTGTTGTTTTTGGTCATAGTCACATACCGTATAATGAAGAAATTGACGGAGTGTTGTTTTTTAATCCCGGTTCCCCTACCGATAAAAGACGGCAACCGCATTATTCCTATGGTATAATTAAGATAAA
The DNA here is from genome assembly GCA_012519925.1 of Clostridiaceae bacterium. GTDB lineage: Bacteria > Bacillota > Clostridia > Acetivibrionales > Acetivibrionaceae > Acetivibrio. The sequence goes on along the minus strand of JAAYPF010000152.1, from coordinate 23,120 downwards.
GGACAAAAGAGTGTCCGGACAAATAATATTTTTCTAAATTAATGGAGATGAGCCTATGATAAACGCAAGACTATTATTTATCGAAAACATGAGTACATCTAAAGAAGAAATCCGTAAGATAGGTGTAGACGCAGCGTCCATACCATGGCTTTCACCTAAGGCGTTATTTATTACAATGAAGCTTGAAAACGTCAGCTCTTTTGCAGCGAACATAATTAAACAAGAGATGTTAGGCAAAGGTGGCGATGTTGCTGTAAACAGGGGTGTGGCTAATTTTAGCACTGAAACTTCCGATATACTTATAATGGGGACATATTCTCAATACAAAAAGCTTATTTATAAACTTGAAATGCAGCCAGGAAGCATTAGAAACATTGGAGAGGAAATAAAAAGAATACTGATGGGATTGGACATAGGAAAGCCTGAATATTTCGAATGTGGAAAGTACAAACTTCCTATAGGTGAAAAGACTTATATAATGGGAATTCTCAATGTAACTCCCGATTCATTTTCTGATGGCGGGAAGTACAATACTACAGAAAGTGCGATTAAAAGAGTAAAAAACATGATTGAGAACGGTGCCGATATTATAGATATTGGTGGAGAGTCCACAAGACCTGGACATCAACCTGTTAATGCCATAGAAGAGATAAATAGGGTAGTACCTGTGGTAGAGGTAATTGCGAAGGAATTTAATATTCCCATATCGGTAGATACATCAAAGGCCGTTGTTGCCGACAGAGCACTTAAGGCGGGAGCTCATATAATTAATGATATATGGGGGTTGCAAAAAGACCCTGCACTAGCAGAGGTGGTTGCAAAACATGGTGCAGGTGTTGTGATGATGCATAATAATGATAATTGTGAATACCGTGATTTAATGGGTGATATAATAAAGTTCTTAAGAAAAAGCATAGAGCTTGCTGAGAAAACCGGAATAAGAAGGGAAAGCATGGTAATTGATCCCGGTATTGGCTTTGCAAAGAACTTAGATCACAATCTTGAAGTTATGAGAAGGCTTAAAGAGCTTTCAACGCTTAATCTTCCCATACTGTTAGGTACATCAAGAAAGTCGTTGATTGGTAATATTTTAGACCTTCCAGTGAATGAAAGGCTAGAGGGTACCTCGGCAACAGTTACACTTGGAATAGCTAACGGCACTGATTTTGTCCGAGTGCATGATGTAAAGGAAATGGCAAGGGTTGTGAGGATGACCGATGCAATGGTTCGAGTTTAGAATGTATAGGAGATAAATTGTGGACAAGATACTATTAAAAGATATTAAACTTTACGGTTATCATGGCGTATTTGAAAAAGAGCAGGAAATAGGGCAGTATTTCCATATAAATATAGAGCTTACTCTTGACTTAAAAAAGGCGGGTATTACTGACGAATTGGAAAATACCGTGGATTATTCCAAAGTCTATGATATTATAAAAAATATAAATAATAACAACAAATTTCGACTTATTGAGAGTTTCGCCCATAATATTTCCGAGGAAATAATGTCGACTTTTGATAAAATAAAGGATGTTACCGTACAGGTCAGAAAGCCCGATGCACCCATTGACGGAGATTTTGGGTGGGTTGGTGTTGAAATAAAGAGGTCTAGAGAAGATGTATAAAGTATTTTTATCTTTAGGATCTAATTTAGGAGATCGAGAAAATAATTTAATGGAAGCCATTAAGAAAATAAAAGATATGGATGAAATAAAGCTTACGAAAGTTTCGAATATATATGAGACAGAACCTGTAGGCTATTTAGAACAGGGCAGATTCTTAAATATGGCCATAAAACTCTTGACTAAATTGGCACCCCTTGAACTGTTAAACAAGCTTCAGGCAGTGGAAAATCTTCTTATGAGGACAAGGGAAATTCATTGGGGACCTAGGACAATTGATATCGATATACTTATGATAGATAATTTGAAGATGGACACTAAAGAGCTGACAGTACCGCATCCAAGAATGCTTGAGAGAGCGTTTGTGTTAGTGCCATTAATGGAATTAACGGAAGAAGGCGATTTTGAGGGAGATATTAGTGAATATATAGATAATTGTAAAGATAAAAATGGGGTTGTATTATACAAGAAGTTCGAAGATGTAGTACAAGATTGAGTGTTAGATTTTTCATTGGGAAATATCTAAATTCTATTGTCAGTTGGTCAGTTTAATGGTTTAATTTATTATTGTGGAGGTGTATTTATGGTTGAAGTATACTATTATGTACCCCAGGATAAGGTTGAAAATTCTGTAGAATGCGGTTTAAAACTATCTCAGTGGTATGAAAAAGAGGTTCAGATAGAGTCTGAAAATAAAATATGTTTCTGTGCACTTTTAAATCCTAAAGATGACATGGATAAATATAAATCGAAGGATTATAAATGTCTTAAGCTAGAGTTGTATCCAGAGTATTGTTTTGTAGCAGATAAGTCCTTATATGAAATAGGTTTGCATAATGATGATGTCATGAAGTTATATATTGATTCGGTTATGCCTGTAGAAGAGTACACTTTTGGACTTTACAGACTTCCGGAGTGCCTTATAACAAGTACAGTTATTCCAGAACAAATTAGTTTGCTTGACAAGAGGTTGGATTCTCCGATTTTGTTTAATAGTTCGGAAGAATTATATATTAACAACGTAATTGAGGATTTTAAGCAAGAGTATAATGATCTGAATGATAGGCTTCTATTCGGTTTTTTAAAGGGGCGTGCTACAAAAGGAGAACTAGAAATGATAGAAAAGGATGGCAACAGCTTTGTGGCTTTTATAGACAAAAAGACCGATAAGGCTTTTACCGTTCGAAAAAGTATGTGGTGAGGTCTGAAGATATTAGTTTAAAGTTTTGGAAGGATTGTTGTGAAGAGAGAAATTTTATTAAACCTAAAAAATAGCCCTTTAGAGTACATTTCAGGAGAGCATCTCAGTACTGTTTTAGGAGTATCACGAACAGCCATATGGAAAGTTATAAATGAGCTGAAAAAGGAAGGCTATGTCATTGAATCCTCATCGAAAAAGGGATATAGACTAAGCTCAACTTCTGATGTTCTGAATTCCTTTGAGATAAGTCAAGAACTTAAGACAAAGACCTTAGGAAGAAATATAGTATATCTTGATAGCGTTGATTCTACCAATAATTATGCTAAAAAAGCTGCACTAGAAGGTTGTGAAGAAGGCACATTAGTTGTAGCAGACAATCAGACTTGTGGACGGGGAAGGTTAGGCAGAGAATGGAATTCTCCAGATAAAAAGGGCGTTTGGATGTCCTTGGTATTACGTCCCGAGATATCCTTCGACGAAGTACAGATAATTACTTTAGCAGCGTCTGTAGCTGTTGTGCAGGCACTTTATGAGGTTGCTCAAATTGAAGCAGGAATAAAATGGCCAAATGATATAATAATAAATGGTAAGAAGGTTTGTGGCATATTAGTTGAAATGAATATGGAAATAGACAGGATTAATTTTTTGGTTTTAGGTATTGGTTTAAACGTAAATCAAGAGAAGGAGGATTTTTCTCAAGAACTTTTAGATAGGGCGATTTCTTTAAAAATGTATATGGACCAAAATGCCAACAACCAAAAAATATTAAAAAGAAATGAAATAATTGCAACTATCCTATTAAAGTTTGAAGAAATATATGATAAAGTAAAATGTAGAGCTTTTGAAGATATTATTACCGAGTGGAAAAGATATTCGGTTACTTTAGGCAAGGAAGTGAATATTACACATAAAAGCAAGCAATACAGAGGGGTTGCACAAGATATAACAAAAGACGGCAAATTAATTGTGAAATGTGTGAATGGTAGTGTAATAGAGGTTTTTTCTGGTGAGGTTTCGGTAAGAGGACTTTTAGGTTATAGTTAGGAGCTATTAAAATATAAGTTCCTACTCTAGGGTAATGAATAAACCTGATTTGATTATGTTTCAAATTTATTAGAGTACGAAGTTGTGTTTTTTGTTATCTCATAATGCTTTTTATTTCTAAAGTATAAAGAGTTTAGGCTTTGTATTATTACAAGAGACTACACAAATATACTGCTTATTGTGATTAATGAAAGAGAGAAGGACAAATGATTATAGATTTTCATGTGCACTGTTTTAACGATGAGCTTGCTTACAAGGCGGTACCTAAGCTTGCGAAATGTGCAAATATACCTGCAAGGCTTGATGGTACTATAAGTAGCATAAAAGAGTCTATGAAAAAGGCCAATGTGGATAAATCGGTGGTTCTTTCCATAGCAACAAAACCTTCACAGACAGAAAAAATAAACACGTGGACAGCTTTAATACAGGATGATAGTATTATAGCCTTTGGAAGTGTTCACCCCGAAAATGAAAATTGGAGGGACGAACTTTTGAAGCTGAGGCAAAATGGAGTAAAAGGTATTAAGTTTCATCCCGATTACCAGAAATTTTATGTTGACGATAAAAAAGTATATCCGATATATGAATTGGCAATTGAACTTGGTTTTATTATTCTGTTTCATGCTGGAGTAGATTTAGGTCTTCCTAAGCCTTACCGTGCAACTCCCGAAAGATTGAGAAAGGTTATTGATAACTTTCCTGAAGGAAGGTTTGTAGTAGCACATATGGGGGGCTTTTTGTACTGGGATGAGGTGGAAAGGCATCTTGTAGGTACGGAGGTTTATTTTGACACGTCCTACAGTTTGAGGTTTATGGATATAGACCAAGCGAAGAGAATTATAAATAACCACGGTTATAAAAAGATTCTTTTTGCTACTGATTCTCCATGGGGGGATCAAAGTGAAGAAGTTTCAAAGGTTAGAGAGTTTTCATTTGGTTCAGAAATTGAAAGTGCTATTTTAGGTTTAAATGCAAAAGAGTTGTTGGGAATATGATTTTAGGTGATTTCAAAAGAACAATTGCTCAATGTGCCAGTATGAAATATAGTAAATAAATTCAGGATAAATTAAATATTACTTCCGCTTCACAATTTTTCTTTTCAGTAATTTCCACCTACGAATGTGTTGCAGCAAGTGCAAATATTAAGTGAATTAAGGGATTGTAGTATTAATTATCCATTATCATAGATTATACTATTAGGAAATATTCCAAGAGGGGGTATCAACAGTGGTTAACAACAGTAATGTTAACACTAATAGCAAAAGCAATAGTAAAAGCAATAGTAAAAGCAATAGCAACAGTACTAATAATTTTAGTACAAGCAACAATAGTGGTGGTAATTCAGGCAACAATAACAATTATAACACCAACAAAAGGAAGGAATATCCAAAGAAGAGATCCAACAACCAAGAACAGTCTTATAATAGAGACAATTATCGGGGAAAACATCCAAATAAGTCTAGTGGATATAACAATTCAAGCAATTCTTCTAGGGAGAACAACTATCAAAAGGACAATAACCAAAGAAATTATTATGGTAACAAGGATAGCAGTTATAGGAACAACTATTCATCAAGGGGAAATGGAAGAATAAAAGCAGAAGAGACCATTGAAGACATTAAAACTGACATTATTAGAATTGAAAAGGAAATAGACCTAGAACTCAAAGAAATCAGAAGTTTAAAACTTGGAGTGTAGATGATATATTGCATAGCACTAGATAGGAGAAATACGCACTATGATTGTGGTTATGGATGTTGGCAATACAAATATAGTATTTGGAGTATATGAAGGCGAGAAGCTTTTGAATTACTGGAGAATGACTACTGACAAGGATAAAACATCCGATGAATTTGGTATGTTTTTAATCAATATTTTCAATCATGAAAAAATTGATGTGGGCAATATTGAAGCTGTTGTAATAGCTTCAGTTGTGCCTCCTATTATGTATTCTTTAGAACGTGCCATAAAGAAATATTTAAAATTGGATCCTATTGTAGTAGGACCAGGTGTAAAAACCGGTATAAATATTAAGTATGAGAATCCGAGGGAAGTTGGTGCAGACCGCATAGTAAACGCTGTTGCTGCTCTTGAGTTATATAAAGGGCCTGTTATAATAGTGGACTTTGGTACGGCTACAACTTTTTGTGCAGTGACATCAAATGGGGAGTACTTAGGAGGCGTAATATGTCCCGGGATTAAGATTTCGGCGGAGGCACTTTTTCAAAAAGCGGCAAAACTTCCACGTATTGAGCTTGCAAAACCAGATACAGTAATTGGACGCAACACTGTTTCAAGCATGCAATCGGGTATAGTATATGGTTATGTTGGCAAGGTGGATTATATTGTGAAAAGAATTAAGAAAGAAATGAAAGAAGATAATATCAAGGTAATTGCTACCGGTGGACTTGCAAGGATGATAGCTAGTGAATCTGAAACAATAGATGAAATTAATGGGTTGCTTTCACTTGACGGACTTAGAATTATTTATGATAAGAATAAGCAATAGCAAAGCATAGAAGCAGGACTCGGAATTTAGAATATGCAAGAATTAATATTTTGAACCTTGAATTTTTGGATTATGATTCTTACTATTATGTCGATGCATATTTTATGGGGAAATTGACTTTTTAAAAGAATATTAGAATACAATTAAGTAAATAGGGTATGCATTTTGAATGTATACCCTGTTTGTATTATTGCTTTAAATGAATTGTCGAAGAGAACCATAGGCTTCCCTAGTGACCAAGAAAAGTCATGAACGAAGCGAATTTTCTTAGTAGTTTGGAACATTTTATTCTTCTGTAACGTCAAATAATATAAATAAACAATATAAGCGATTAAGGAAGGAGAGTTTAAGCATGAATAAGCTTATGAAATTGCTGAGTATAATGACTCTTTTAGTTATATGTATCATACCTATCTGTAATACAATAGCTTCAAAGGAAACCCCGATTACTCCAACTACTCCAACTACTCCAACTACTCCAACTATTCAAACTACTCAAAAAAGCCTAAAAGAAAGGCTTGAAAATGCAGTGGTGCTATACATAGGAAGTTCTCAGGCAATGATAAACAATAAGGAAACTCAGGTTGATTCCTCAAATTCAAATGTAAAGCCCTTTATAAAGGAATCAAGGACTTTAGTTCCTCTCCGATTTATAACAGAAGGTATGGGGGCAGATGTAGAATGGGATGCTACATCGTCAACAGTCACAGTAACATTAGGAAATAAAGAGCTGAAATTGGTTATTGGAAATAAAACCATGCTTGTAGGTAAGGAAAAAGTTACACTAGAAGTTGATCCGGAAATTACAGAGGGAAGAACTTTTCTACCTTTAAGGAGCATTGCCGAGGCCTTAGGCAAAAAGGTATTTTACGATAGAGGGCTGATTGTAATTAGTGATTACGAAGATATATTTGACACAGCCGCTGAAAAAACAATGATCGATGAAGTTATTTCAAAAGTCAATAACTTACCTGTTGTAGGTACCTTAGAAGTACTCGAGGAATTGATGAAAAACACAAAAGCTAATAATTATGGTTTGTATAACGGCGTTGATATTATGTTTGAGGCAGCTGTAAAACAAGATGAAAGCATGAAATCAAAAGCATCTGCGGATATGGCTCAAAGTATTAGTGATAATTCTTCGGCTACTACCCAAGGAGATTATTCAACAACAAATGTGCAGGTAGAGGGTGTTGATGAAGCTGATGTGGTAAAGACTGACGGTGAATATATTTATCAGGTTAACAATGACCGTATTGTTGTAGCAAAAGCATACCCTGCAGATGAGATGCAGATAACCGGTATAGTTGATTTTACAGATGATAACTTTACGCCGCAGGAAATGTATTTGTCTGGAAATTTCCTTATCGCAATAGGAAGCTCCTATGAAAAGGTAGATGTGAAGAAAAGAGAAGAGCCTCAAGTTGAGGAGCGGCTGTATATAAAGCCCTATTACAATCAAAAAAATACTGTAAAGGCTATTGTATGCGATATTAGTGATAAGGCAAACATAAAGCAAATAAGAGAAGTTGAAATTGAAGGGCGATATGTATCTTCTAGAATGATAGGTTCCGTTCTCTATATGGTTTCAAACAATTATCCGAATATTTATTATGCTTTGGATTCGGATATGGAAATCCCGACACCCTTTTATAGAGATAGCAAAATAAGTGAAGATTATATAAAAATCGGATATCCACAGATAAGATATTTTCCTGATTCCGTTGAGTCAAACTATATGATGGTTGCTACCTTTGATACAAAAAAGGATGAAAAGGCAAATATTCATACCTATCTTGGCTCAGGAGAAAATATATACGTTTCAAATGAAAATCTTTATGTAGCTGTAACTAATTATAAATACGACGCTGTTATAACTAATAATAAGATTATAAGTCCTCAAGTGGATAGAAGGCTGATTACCCCTATTTATAAGGATAATAGAGAGACGGAAGTGTATAAGTTTTCTCTTGATGGCAGCAAAATGACTTACCTTAACAAGGGATCAGTTCCAGGAACTATTCTAAACCAGTTTTCAATGGATGAAAACGACGGGTACTTCAGGATAGCAACAACCACGGGAGATGTATGGGGAACTGGTGAAAATATTTCTGGTAACAATTTATACATACTAGACGATACGATGAATATTTGTGGCAAAATTGAAGACATTGCAAAGGGAGAACAAATTTACTCAGTAAGATTCATGGGAGACCGTGGATATATAGTTACTTTTAAAACTGTCGATCCTCTGTTTGTAATCGATTTAAAAGATCCAACCAAACCTGAAATATTGGGGGCTCTTAAAATTCCTGGGTACAGTGATTACCTGCACCCCTATGATGAGAACCATATTATAGGCTTTGGGAAAGATACGATAGAGACTTCTAGTGGAGGCTTTTATATGGGAATGAAGCTTGCACTGTTTGATGTTTCAGATGTAAGTAATCCTATTCAGAAGTTTTCCGAAGTCATAGGCGACAGAGGTACTGAATCCGAACTCCTTAGAAATCACAAAGCACTGCTGTTTTCAAAAGAGAAAAGTCTTTTAGCATTTCCTGTAACAGTAGCAGAAGTCAAGGGTAAGGGTAAGTCAGGCTTAAACGAATGGGGAGTCCCCGATTATGGTGAATTTTCATTCCAAGGTGCATATGTTTACAATCTTGATGCTAAAACGGGTTTTACCTTAAAAGGCAAAATTACACATTTATCCGATGAGGAATATATAAAGTCTGGAAACTATTATTATGGCTCAAACAAGTTAGTTGAGAGAATTCTTTACATTGACGATACGCTATACACTCTGTCAAAAGGTATGTATAAAGCGAACAATATTAATGATCTCAATGAGATAGGTGCTTTAGAGGTTCCGCAAAAGTAAGTGAGCGAATTGACGCACAATTGAAAAGAAATGTTTAAAAAACCCTTTATATGTTATACAGAAGGATTCAGACGGGATTGGTCTAAATAATCTGACGGTTACTCATATAATTATTTTGCCTAAAGATGTTAATATAAGTGCCGAAGAAAATGGAGAGAGCAACTCAATTGAGCTAATAGAAAAGGTTTAGGGGACTTGTAATAATTTACATAAAATAAGATTGGTGAAGCATAGATGAAGGAAGTTTTAATAGAATTCTGTAAATCCATAGGCATAGAATATGTAGGTATTGTATCTTCTGGTCCATACAATGACTTTAGAGATACATTAACAAAGATGACCAGTAAAGGTAACTCTAAGGTTTTTGAGAAAGCAAGTGTGGAAAAAATGATTGAACCACACTTGACCTTAGAGGATGCAAAATCGGTAATAGTTTGTTTGTTTCCGTACTATTGTGGTACTGCTGAGGATGCCAATTTGTCAAAGTATGCTTATAGTCTGGATTATCACATTATAGTCCGAGAGAAACTTGATATGATAGGAAGGTTTTTGCAAGAAAATATCCAAGGTTTTAATTATAAAGCCTTTGCAGATAATGGTCCACTTGCTGAGCGTTATCTGGCATATAAAGCGGGTCTAGGCTTTTATGGAATTAATAATCACATAATAACCGATAGATATGGTTCCTACGTTTTTATAGGATATCTGATAAACAATTATCCTTTCGAACCGGACAAACCTCAAAACAGAACTTGCTATCAGTGCTTTAAATGTGTGAAAAAATGTCCGGGACAATGTATTTTAGGTGACTTTACAATTGCTTCTTTTAAGTGCAGATCATATATAACTCAAAAGAAGGAAGAGCTTACTTGTGACGATATAGAAATATTAAAAAGACACCATTTGATATGGGGGTGTGATGTTTGCCAGGATGTTTGCCCTCACAATGAAAACGTAAAGGAAACAATAATAGAGGAGTTTAAGAGAAATTTAAAATACAAAATAGAATATGAAGAGCTCAGACAAATTTCAAATAAAGAGTTTTTAAGAAGATATAGGGATAGAGCTTTTAGCTGGAGAGGCAAAGGAGTGTTACAACGAAATCATGAAATAATTCATCGCCAAACAGAGAATTCAGTTGATAAATAATGCTTAAAGTATTAATAGTAATTATATGTATAGGAATTTTAGAACAAAAAACAAAGAGTTTTCAATAAAACTATGTAATTTTTTCTAACTAGTGTTATAATTATATTAAAGTAATATTTGTAAGAGGTAGTAAAATGCAAGAAAAAGCAAGAAAAAAAAGATACCGTGTTTGGCACACGGAAAAGAAAAACTGTTCTAAATTTGACACAAAGGAGATTGAAGAAGTCACTGCATCAAGCATCAAACAAGCAAGACAGATAGTTCAGGAAATGTTTCCTACGCATAGGATTACTTCAGTCTGGTTGATAGAAAAATAAATCCTTTGTTTTTATTTAGGGGGAAGTACCATAAACAATATTTATTCTCCAATATTTAACGCATTAAGGAAGTACGTAAAGTCAAGTCCCATACCATTTCATATGCCTGGGCATAAGCTTGGAAAAGGCATACCCACTAGACTTTTAAAGGACTTACATCTACTTGATATGACAGAGATTCCAGGGCTTGATAATCTTCATTTCCCGCATGGTGTTATAAAAGAAGCACAAGACCTCGCAGCAAAGGCTTTTGGAGCTGATAATACTTCTTTTTTGGTGAATGGATCGACTTGTGGTGTGCATGCGGCTATTTTAGGCTTGTGCAAACCGGGAGACAGGTTGATAGTTTCAAGAGATTGTCATAAATCGGTTATTGGTGCAATGATGCTCGCTTCGGTTAAGCCAATTTACATAACACCGGAATATGACAGTTTATTTGGCGTGTCTTCATTAATGTTATCTTCAACTGTTGAACAAGCGATTAAAAATAATCCTGACGCAATTGGAGTTATTGTAACACGTCCAAATTACTATGGTTTATGTTCAGACATTGATTCGATTTCTGAGGTGGTTCACTCCTATAATAAAGTTTTAATAGTTGATGAGGCCCATGGAGCTCATTTGAAGTTTTCATCGAGGCTTCCTTGTTGTGCATTGGATGCGGGTGCAGATGTGTGTATTCAAAGTGCCCATAAAACACTTCCTGCCTTGACTCAAGGAGCGTATATCCATATAAAGGGAAATCGAGTTGATGTGGAGAAGGTTAATTTTATGTTGCAGTTAATTCAAACGTCTAGTCCCTCATATGTCATTATGACCTTTTTGGATATAGCTAGGGCAATAATGGAGAATTACGGGAGTGAACTGATAGAGAATTTACTGAATGAAGTCAATAGGTTTGAGAATATGCTCAACGAAAACACTAGCTTCAAAATTATGTCTAAACATCCTTTATTATCACAACATATAGACAAGACTAGGCTTGTTGTTAATGTCAGAAACACTGGCAAAACTGGGTTTTTTATAGAAAAAATGCTAAGAGATAGTTTCAATGTCCAAGTTGAAATGTCTGATTTATACAACATTGTTTGCATTGCGACTACGGCTGATGGAAGGAAAGAGTTTGATACTCTATATTCATCCTTAAATGAAATTGATAAGCAATTCAAAAATCCAACAGAACCCACGGATATTAATGTTAAAGAACTCTTAATACCTCCCCAAAAAGTTTCGCCAGATAAAGTAATGCAATGTAAGGGTGAAAAAAGGAAGCTCACAGAGTGTGTGGGGAAAGTAAGTAAAGGTATAATAACGCCTTATCCCCCAGGTATTCCAGTAGTATGTCCCGGCGAGCTAATTACTCTTGAAGTAGTTGAATATATAATTAATGTTATTAAAGCTGGAGGAACTGTAAATGGAGTAACAGATAACTGGGAGGTTACAGTCCTAGCTCACTAAAAACTGCATTCCACTGGTAAAAAAGTTTGAAAACAGTAAGCTGAAATATTATAATAGAATAATTATAAGGGTTTAGGTGATTTAAAAAACAACTGGTCAATTGCCGTTCCAAAGGATTTTGAGAGCTTTATGACTAAGTATTGTATAGGCTATTTTTGAAATGACCTTATCTACAGGATTATATATATATTTGGAGGCCAAAATGAAAGGTGTTTTAGTTATTATAGAGGGTAGTGATTCGAGTGGAAAAGCTACCCAGACAGAGTTACTGTACAATAGGCTTGTAAATGAAAAATATAGTGTAAAAAAGATAGATTTCCCTAATTACAAGAGTGATTCATCAGCACTTGTAAAAATGTATTTGAATGGAGAATTTGGTGGAACTGCTAGCGACGTAAGTCCCTATGTTGCGTCCACTTTTTATGCAGTGGATAGATTTGCTTCTTTCAAAAAAGAATGGGAACAATTATACATTGATGGTACTATTATTATAGCGGATAGGTACGTAACCTCTAACATGGTTCATCAAGCTGCCAAAATTTCCAACCCCAATCAAAAAAGTGAATATTTAAGTTGGTTGTGGGACTTAGAGTTTGTCAAGTTTGGGCTGCCTACCCCTGATTATGTTTTCTTTTTGGATATGCCGCCTGAGTTTAGTATAAAGCTAATGGAAACTAGAAACAACAAAATTACAGGTGAGGCTCAAAAGGATATTCATGAGAAAGATTTAGATTTTCTAAGAGCCTCATATAATAACTCTAGGGAAATCGCTGAAAAGTATAACTGGACAAGGATTGAATGTGTTCAAAAGGGTCAAATTAAAACAATTGAGCAAATACATGAAGAGGTTTATTTGCACCTTAACATTAAGGAATTAACAAGAAGAGACGAAAAAGTATGGTGATTAAGGTGTTTTAAAGAAAATCCATTAGTCAATACTAAAAGTTCCAACCCAATAATGAAGCTTTAAAGCTTCAAACATAGGAACATTATTTTGCAACGCATAAATGTAAATCAGCTTTTTTTAAGATATCAATTGACCAGTTGGTTTTAGCAATCACCTAAAGCTGAAGTTATCGAAAGTGATTTTGTGGTATAATAACTAAAGAATAATGCCGATATAACATATAGAAAGGTTTATGTTGTTCTCATACGTTGAAGCAAATAATGTTGGAGTATTTGAGAGGTGCTTTATGAAGATAAGAGACGGTTTGAACAGTTCAGCTAATGTTGCTGAGGTGTTAAGCGGTGAACAAAAGAAACCCTCTGATGTTAACGGCAATGTATTCTATAATCAGCTTAGAAAAGTAGAAAAACACAATGTTGAAGAGCGTATCAATTATCTGATTAACCGGATTACCGAGCAGGGTAAAAAACTTGGAGAAAAGGTGGATTTAAGGGAATTAAAAGTGTATAAGAAACTTATAAGCGAGTTTTTGGATGAAACGCTAAATAATTCCCACAAGTTTTCAAAGGAGAGCTTTATTGATCGAAGAGGAAGATATAGAGTATATGCTACTGTAAAAAAGATTAATACAGAGCTGGAAGAACTTACGAAAGATGTACTAAGTGCAGAAAAGGATAATATTAAAATTTTGCAGAGAATAGAAGATATAAGAGGATTGGTTCTAGATATTTCTCTGTAGTTTTCTTTAAAGTATAGGAATTTATAAAAATTCTATTTTTGAAATTCCTATACTGGGGTTTGGAAAGGGGATTCCCCTTTCCCGGTTTAAGGAGGGTGCTCCGGCTGGTCGTTTCGCTACGCTACACTACTCGCCTATGCTTTCCTAGGTTGCGAAGCATCCGTCGAAGGGAACCATAAGATTTCCTAGCGAACAAGAAGATTCTTGAGCGAAGCGAATTTTCTTTAATATGGGGTGTAATGTGAATTTTAGCGATATTATTGGTCAAAATGAAATTGTAAACGCCTTAAAGGCTGTATTAAAGGATGATTCCTCAAGACATGCTTATATTTTTGCAGGACCTGAGGGAAACGGTAAAAGGATGGTTGCAAAGATTTTTGCTGCAGCCCTACTTTGTACTGCTCGGAATTCTTTTGTCCGATGTGAAAGCTGTCAGTCTTGTCGGCTTTTTGAAAGCGGTACAAATCCGGATTTTTATGTTTTAGAGGCAGAGGGTGCAAGTATAGGTGTTGACGAAGTCAGAAAAATGCAGCAGGATATCTCTATTAGACCATTATATGGGGCAAAAAAGGTATATTTAATCGTAGAAGCAGACAAGATGACCGTTCAGGCACAGAATTGTTTACTTAAGACTTTAGAAGAACCTCCGGGATATGCAGTTATAATTTTAACGACCGTAAATACTAACAGTCTTTTAGAAACGATAAGATCTAGGAGTATTTTATATAATTTTAGGAAAAATACCGATGAGGAGATAAAAAATTGCCTTCAAAAAATAAAAGGGTATGAATTGCCAGGTATTGATTTTATTGTTTCCTATGCTAACGGAGTTCCTGGTAAGGCAATTGAGTTGGTTGAGTCTGAAGACTTTAGAATAAATAGGGATAAAGCTTTAGAAGTTATACTAAGGCTTAGGAACTCAAAACTTATAGAGATTTTTGATGCATATGGCTTTTTTGAAGAAAACAAAGATAATATAGATTCAATACTAGATATAATGCTTATTTTTTATAGGGATTTGCTAATTACTAAAAAGACTGGTAATGAAAATATATTGATTAATTCAGACAAAAAGGATATTATAGTAAGGAATGTGGATGGCTTTGAAATAGATAAGCTTATTAAAAACATCGCAGCAATTGAAGAGGCACGTAGAAACATTAAACAGAATGCTAATTATCAATTAGTAATAGAGGTTATGCTGATGAAGCTTCAGGAGGAATAGATATAATGGTAAAGGTGGTTGGAGTAAGATTTAAAAGGGCTGGTAAAATTTATTATTTTGATCCAGACGAGTTTAATATAGAGTTAAATGAAAATGTTATTGTAGAAACAGCAAGAGGGATCGAATTTGGACTTGTTGTTGTTCCTAATTCAGAGGTTCCCGAGGAGCAAATAGTTGCCCCCCTAAAAAAGGTTATAAGGGTTGCGGATGAGGAAGACAAAAAGCATTTTGAGGAAAACTCTAAAAAAGAAAAAGAAGCTTTTGATATATGTTTACAAAAGATAGAGGATCATAAGCTTGAAATGAAGCTTATAGACGTAGAATATACCTTTGATAATAATAAAGTGTTATTTTATTTTACTGCCGATGGAAGAGTAGATTTTAGAGAACTGGTAAAAGATCTTGCATCGGTTTTTAGGACAAGGATAGAACTTCGTCAGATAGGTGTTAGAGACGAGGCAAAGATGATGGGTGGTCTTGGCGTTTGTGGAAGGGTTTTGTGTTGCAATGCCTTTTTAGGAGATTTTCAGCCTGTTTCTATAAAGATGGCTAAAGAGCAAGGTTTGTCATTAAACCCTACAAAAATATCTGGTGCATGTGGAAGATTGATGTGCTGTCTAAAATACGAGCAGGAAGCTTATGAAGAAATTATAACCCGTGTGCCTAAAGAGGGTGCTATTGTTGAGACTCCTGAGGGTCAGGGTGTTGTAATGGGAATAAGTTTGCTTAAAGAATTAGTTAAAGTAAAACTTGACAAAGGTAATGAGACTGATTTGAAGATATATAATGCAAGTCAGGTGAAGATAATTAAGGATGTCGTAAATGAGGATGATTTAGAGCCGGGTATAAATATTGATGAGTTAAAGCAGCTTGAAGATTAATTTATGTAATTATTGGCTTGTTGAATCTTTGTTATGATATGGAATAAATGGAATAGTTTCGAAAAATAAATGTTAAATTTTTAAAAAAAGGTTTCTTTTCTTTTGAATTGATGGTAGAATAGAAGGGCGGTTTTTGTATTAATTATTAGGAGGTGTACCTAAAATGGCATATTTTATAGAAGAATCATGTATCAGTTGTGGTGCTTGTGAACCAGAGTGTCCTGTATCTTGTATTTCAGCTGGTGACAGTTGTTATGTAATTGATGAAGATGCTTGTATAGAATGTGGAGCTTGTGCAAACGTTTGTCCTGTAGATGCTCCTAAGCAGAAGTAATAATGGTTGATGGGGAGTCTAGTAGGGGGTAAGGCCTTAAACTAGCTCCTTTTTTGTTGCATATATCAATCTGAACTTTTGCCACAGTTCCAACTTTTTTCCAACTTGAAAATCTTGCTTTATTTATATATTTGGGGTGGTTGATTTTGTCTTGAATGTTCAATTAATGAAAAATGAAAAAATAGATGATTTACAATATAAAGGTCTTAAGCTTATCCAAAAAGATAAGGCTTTTCGTTTTGGGCTTGATGCCGTTCTGCTTGCAAATTTTGTAGATGTAAAAAAGGGAAGCTCTGTTATTGATTTAGGTACAGGTACAGGAATTATATCCATACTTCTTGCAGAAAAGACTGAGGCGGCATCCATAGTTGGACTTGAAATTCAAGAAGAAATTGCAGAAATGGCACAAAGAAGTGTAAAAATGAATTGTCTTGAAGACAGGGTTAAAATTGTGTGTGGTGACATTAAAGACAGTGTGGATCTTTTTGGAGCATCAAGTTTTGACGCTGTTGTTTCCAATCCGCCATATATGAATCAAGGCGGTGGAATAATAAATATTAGTGATACCAAAGCTATAGCAAGGCACGAAATTTTGTGTACTTTAGAAGATGTTATCCGGTCTGCTTCTAAGCTTTTAGTGCCGGGAGGGCAATTTGCTATGGTGCATAGACCCGACAGACTTGCAGATATAATATGGTTAATGAGGAATTTTACTATCGAACCTAAATACATAAGGTTTGTGCATCCGTCACCTTACAGGAAGGCTAATCTTCTGCTAATCAAGGGTACGAGGCAGGGGCGTCCGCAATTGAAAATGATGGAGCCGCTTTATGTTTATGATGAAGAAGGTAAGTACTCGAAAGAGATTAATGAAATATATTGTAGAGAGGTAACTGAAATTGGATAGCAAAGGTATACTATATCTTGTTGCAACACCCATAGGAAATCTTGAAGATATAACTTTAAGAGCTATTAGGACTCTAAAAGAAGTTGATTTTATCGCAGCCGAGGATACGCGACACACTATTAAGCTATTAAATCATTTTGAGATTAAGAAAAGTCTTGTAAGTTATTATGAACATAACAAGAGGGAAAAGGGGAATTATCTTATAAGTCAGCTTCTTGAAGGGAAAAATATTGCTTTGGTATCGGATGCAGGAACTCCTGGTATTTCCGACCCGGGCGAGGATTTAGTTAAACTTTGTATTGAAAAGGATATCAAGGTTACACCAATACCAGGACCAGTTGCAGCTGTTACTGGGCTAATTGCTTCAGGATTACCTTCGGGGCGATTTGCGTTCGAGGGATTTTTGCCGATGAATAAAAGAAGTAGAAAGGAAAGGTTAGCTTCACTAAAGAATGAAGTACGGACAATAGTTTTTTATGAGGCTCCCCATAAACTTACTAATACTTTAAACGATTTGTATCAGACCTTTGGGAACAGAAAAGTTGTCTTTGCAAGGGAGCTTACAAAAAGATTTGAAGAAATAGTAAGATGTGAGCTTAAAGAAGCAATAGAAAAATATGAAAAACAAGCTCCAAAAGGGGAATTTGTAATTATAGTAGAGGGCATTAGTGAGGATGAGATAACAGAAAATAATAAAAAGGTTTGGGGTAATATGAGCCTTGAAGAACATTTGGATTTTTATATGCGAGAAGGTCTTGATAAAAAGGAAGCAATGAAAAAGGTTGCGGAAGATAGGGGAATAAGCAAAAGAGAAGTTTATAGGGCATTATTATAAAGTATATAAGGGCAAAATAAAAGGAGTTTGTAATAACAAACTCCTTTTATTTCAAGAAATTATTATTTCTTTAATTCTCTCATGCAGTCAGGACAGATGTTTTTGCCTTTGTAAACAGAAACATCTTTAGCATTAGCACAGAAGATACAAGCAGGCTCATATTTCTTTAGTATGATAGTGGAACCATCAACATAGATTTCAAGAGCATCCTTCTCAGCAATGTCTAAAGTCCTTCTTAACTCGATAGGTAAAACAACTCTTCCTAATTCGTCAACTTTTCTTACAATACCAGTAGATTTCATTATTGAATCCTCCTTCAAATGTTACAGTATTCGACAAACTTTGCATATTTATAGTACCATAAATACCAATAATAGTCAACGTCTATTTTAAAAATATTTTAAAAAAGTAATAATAATTTGTGGTCAAATTGTAATATAATACTATAGATATCGATCAAAATAACATAAAATAGGCTAGAAGCCCTATAAATAGGTGTGTAAGTTATTTAGAAATATACTGTTTATTTCATAGAATGACATTAACTACCTTGGACATACCAAGAATTAACTGGCAATTCCATAAATTAGACTGTAATCGAACTGATTATAGAAAAACGCGTTATAAAAAATAGCAACGAAATGTTGCTGGTATAAAAAACCAGGTAGAAATACGAGTATAATTTTTTTAAAGAGCTACATTTAAGGATAGCATATAAATTCATAAAGCTTCATATAAATTATTTAGGTTAAGGTGGTTTTAGACCGCTTTATATAATATAGAAATATGAGGTTTTTTTAAATTGTTAAACTATATTTGGTTTGGAATGTTGGTCTTTGGTATCATTGTTGGTATTTTAAACGGAAGAGTGGATGCTGTTACTCAAGCTATCGTTGATTCTTCAAAAAACGCAATTGAATTGAGCATAGGATTACTTGGAATAATGTGTCTATGGACAGGATTAATGAGTGTTGCTGAAAAGAGCGGTGTCATCAGAACGATCTCAAGAACTGTAAGACCTGTACTAAAATTTCTATTCCCGGGAATACCTAAAGATCATCCTGCATCAGGAGCTATTGTTATGAATCTAGTAGCGAATTTTTTAGGGCTAGGTAATGCTGCTACTCCATTAGGATTAAAAGCTATGGGGGAATTGCAGAAGCTTAACAAGAATAAAGACACAGCGACAAACGAAATGAGCATGTTTTTGGTATTGAATACGGCTTGTATCCAATTTATTCCTGCTACAGTTATAGCAGTTCGTTCAGCAGCGGGTTCTAAAAATCCCACCGAAATTATAGGTACTATATGGGTTGCTACTATTTGTGCATCTATTGCAGGCATAATTACCGTAAAAAGTTTGTCTGTATTCCGAAGGGGAAAGGTGAGGTAGCATATGGATATTGTATCTAAACTGTCATCCTATGCAATTCCGACGATTTTTCTATTTATATTGGCTGCGGGTATGTCAAAAGAAGTAAAGGTATATGATGTTTTTGTTGAAGGAGCAAAGGATGGAATAAGTACGGTGATAAGAATTATTCCGCCGCTTGTTGGGCTTATGGTAGCAATAGGAGTGTTTCGGGCGTCAGGGGCACTTGATTTGATTGTATTTGCAGTTAAACCTGTCACATCTTTATTAAAGATACCCTCTGAGACGGTTCCGATGGTGTTTTTGAGACCTATATCCGGTAGTGCATCTCTAGCGTTGCTATCGGATCTTTTCAAGAATTATGGTCCAGATTCGTTTATTGGACGACTTGCTTCAACACTTATGGGATCAACGGAAACTATTTTCTACACTCTTACCATTTATTTTGGTTCTGTTGGTATAAAGAATATAAGGTTTACTCTTGTTGCCGCTTTAGTTGCCGATCTTGTAAGTGTTATTGCAGCTGTATGGATTTGTACTGTTGTGTTTGGAGGATAGGGTATAGTTTATTTATTTCTTATATAAGTTGCAGAATAATGGAGCGTTATTGCTGCCGTTATATTTTTTTGTATCAGAATATATTCAAAAAAATTAATTTCCTTGAAAAATGGACAGTATATATGTATATTTATATTAATGCGTGATTGATAACCATACAAGGGAGGATATATATAATGGGAAATAATACTTTTTATATTACAACACCTATTTATTACCCAAGTGATAAATTACATATAGGTCATTCATATACAACGGTTGCTGCGGACGCTATGGCACGGTATAAAAGGCTCAAGGGATATGATGTAATGTTCCTTACTGGGACTGATGAACATGGGCAAAAAATCCAGAGAAAAGCAGAAGCTAAGGGTATTAGCCCAAAGGAATATGTGGACGAGATAGTGAGTGGAATAAAAGAACTGTGGAAACTTATGAAGATTACCAACGACAGGTTTATCAGGACTACGGATAAAGAACATGAGCAAGCAGTTCAAAAAATATTTAAGAGACTTTATGATCAGGGAGATATATACAAAAGCGAATATGAAGGATGGTATTGTACTCCTTGTGAGTCATTTTGGACAAAGACCCAGTTAGTTGACGGCAAATGTCCTGACTGCGGTAGAGAAGTGGAGATTACTAGAGAGGAAAGCTATTTTTTTAAGCTATCTAAGTATCAAGACAGATTGATAAAATTTATTGAAGAAAATCCTGAATTTATTCAACCAGTTTCAAGACAAAATGAGATGCTCAATAATTTTTTAAGACCAGGACTAGAGGATTTGTGCGTGTCTAGGACAACCTTTAATTGGGGAGTACCTGTTAGCTTTGATGACAAGCATGTGGTTTATGTGTGGATAGATGCCCTTTCAAACTATATTACAGCTTTAGGCTTTCTGTCTGAAGAAGAAGCAGCATATAAAAGATACTGGCCTGCCGATGTCCATTTGGTTGGAAAGGAAATTGTAAGATTTCATACAATTATATGGCCTGCAATGTTGATGGCTTTAGGAGAACCGCTGCCAAAGCAGATATACGGGCATGGATGGCTTCTTTTGGAAGGTGGCAAGATGTCAAAGTCGAAGGGTAATGTGGTGGATCCTGTGGTATTAGTTGAAAAATACGGACTTGATGCTATAAGATATTTCCTTTTAAGAGAGGTTCCTTTTGGTTCCGATGGTGTTTTTTCAAATGAAGCACTAATAAACAGAATCAATTCGGATCTTGCTAATGATTTAGGAAATCTAGTCAGCAGAACTGTTGCAATGATAGATAAGTATTTTGATGGTGTAATGCCTCAAGAAAGACAAGCCGGTGACTTTGATGAGGATTTGAAAAAGGTGGTTATGGATACACCTCTTAAGGTGGAGGAGCTTTTGGATAAATTGCAGTTTAGCTCAGCCCTTACTGAAATATGGAAAGTAATATCTAGGACAAATAAATATATTGATGAAACAATGCCTTGGGTTTTGGCTAAGGATGAGACAAACAAACCTAGACTTGCAGGTGTAATGTATAATCTCGCTGAAAGCTTAAGAATTATATCGATTCTGTTGCAGCCTTTTATGCCGGAAACTCCTGAAAAGATATGGAATCAGTTAGGTCTTGAAGATAAAAAGGCTATTGAGTGGGATAGTGCGAAGAGTTGGGGCATATATGCCGCTGGAACAAGGGTTAACAAGGGAGAAGTTATTTTTCCTAGAATAGATATTAAAAAAGAAATGGACGAATTAGAGAAGCTTACAGTTCAAAATGCTGATAAGAAGGAGCAAAAAGCTTTAGACAAGCAAGAAAAAGGTGGAAAGGACAACACTGATGGATATATTACCATTGAGGATTTTGCCAAAATTGACTTGAGAGTTGCAAAAGTATTAGAAGCCGAAAAGGTTGAAGGTGCTGATAAACTACTTAAGCTAAAATTGGAAATGGGAGAAGAAATAAGGCAGGTGGTTTCAGGAATTGCAAAGCACTACTCCACCGATGAATTGGTTGGTAAATATGTTATTCTCGTAGCAAATTTAAAACCTGTAAAGCTAAGGGGTATAGAATCGCAGGGAATGATACTGGCAGCTTCTAACGACAAAGAACTGGTACTTGCAGCCTTAGACAAAGCAATTGAGAGTGGAGCAAAAGTCAGTTAGAGTTCTTTTATTTTGGAGAGGAGTTAAAAATGCTTTTTGATACCCATGCACATTATGATGATGAAAGATTTGAATTGGATAGATCTGATGTTATTGAAAGAGCACACAGAAGTGGGGTGTCCTATATTATCAATGCGGCTAGCGATATAAAATCTTGTGAGGAGGGTATTGCCTTTGCCCGTAAGTATGAATATATGTATGCGGCAGTAGGAGTTCATCCTCATGAGGTTGGTAAGTTAGATGAAAATACTTTAGATAGAATTGGTCAGCTTGCAAAAGAGGAAAAGGTTGTTGCTATCGGTGAAATAGGGCTTGATTATTATTACGACACGGCACCCCGTGAAATTCAGAAGCACTGGTTTGCACAGCAGATAAACCTTGCACGGGAGTTGCAGTTGCCTATAATTGTCCATGACAGGGATGCACATCAAGATTCAATGAATATTTTAAAGGATAATAAGGCAAATGAGGTAGGGGGAGTTTTTCATTGCTACTCAGGAAGTGTAGAGATGGCAAAGGAATTAATTGATTATAATTTTTATATATCTGTAGGGGGAGCACTGACCTTTAAGAATGCAAAGAAGTTGGTTGAAGTGGTTAGGTGGGTTCCTATGGAAAGACTCTTAATCGAAACTGATTGTCCTTATCTTACACCTGAACCACACCGTGGTAAACGTAATGATTCAAGTTATGTAAGGTTTGTTGCAGAAAAAGTGGCTCAAATAAAAGAGTTAAGTTTTGAAGAGGTGGCTGAGATTACATTAGAGAACGCAAAAAAACTTTTTAGGATATAGTTGTTTTTTGGTACGTCTTAATCAAGTTAGTAATGAGTTTTTTAGTATCGGTCAGAAATGCTTTTGTTCGAGTATAGGAATTTGCATTTTGAAAGTCCGCCCGATAGGGCGATAAGTTCATGTTAAATCCAGAAAAACGAAGAGCAATGAATAACGGCACCAGTACCGATGAGTATTGGTCAGATGCAGAATTTGAGGATTATGTAAGGACTCATGATGTGAGTCTTTGTATAGCAAAGATTGAAG
>JAAYPF010000024.1 GCA_012519925.1 Clostridiaceae bacterium | reverse complement strand
TCTTATCATCCTTTTTCCAAAACACTTCTAAACTCTTATAATTCATATTATCATCTGTAAGAATGCTGTAATTCCAAAGTGTACCTGTATGTTTATCTATTTTAATCGGTTGAGAAGTAAAGCTTATATAATTTTGAGTTGAAGTTGCTTTGGATTTTTCTAAAAATTCTTCAAGAGAATAAGGCATATTCCAAACTTGTACAAAGCCGTGAATAGGCCTGTTTTTATCTCTAAATCCTATGTGATATAGAATATCTGCCCCGCTGAAATACTGTTCTTTTAGCTCAAAGGCTGTGGGGTAATCAAAGGTAAAGTGGCCTTCTATGGACGTGTAGGTTGAAAATTTTTGAGTTATATGAGGGACTATATTATAATTAGCTTCAATTGTGTTTCCTTGAAGGTTTTCGTTGATAAATATATCTTCAATTGTATATTTAAGTGGATAAGAAAAAGTTAGATGATCATTTATAGTCAAATTGTATAAAAAGGTCTGACCAACATAAATACTCGCAACCAAAAACATTGCTATCCATAAAAAAATGAACAAAGACAAATAGAACAACTTTTTTTTGTAATTTCTAATATAAATTATATACATTTTATATCCTCCAAAAAATTAGGTGTCATAAAAATAGTTTTCTATATAATCTTATTCACCAACGGAGCAAATAAAACTTATATTGTAAAATATATATGTTGCAATATAAGTTTAAAAAAAGCAAATGCAATTAAAGCAACTAAAAGTATTCACAAAAAAGATTGAGTTTGAATAATATATTAAGTAGTGGGAGCTTTATGCCGGGGAGGAGTGTTTTATATGAAAATTTTAGTGGTAAAAATGCCTAAATTCTTCGGGAATATAATAAGAAAGGTACTAAGAATGGGATAGAGGCTTATACTTCTGTCATGTATAAAAGGATTTAGTATTTCTTTTTTGTTACCTCTCTTTCGAACAAAGTGAAAGAGGAAAAAAACGCGGCGATTCGTTTGGGAAAATTTAACTATCAAAACCTAAAAATTGAGGTGGCACTTATTGCCATCTCAATTGTAGTAGGTGCATGACATAATAAAAACTATGGGGCATCGAACCCCTTCGTTTACGCCTCTTTGTCTTCGTTCGAAAGAAGCACAATAAAATTGAGGTAGCTAGAACTACCTCAACAAAAATTGTTTACATTAAACTGCTCTTGTTACTTTATTCGAACGTAAGCATCTTGTACAAATATTTATTGACTTTGAAGTTCCATTGTCAACAACTCTTACCTTCTTTATATTTGGTTTCCAAGATCTGTTTGATTTTCTGTTAGAGTGACTGACTTTTAAACCAAAAAGATGATCTTTACTACATATATCGCATTTTGCCATTTATGACTACACCTCCTTTAGTTTGGAGAAATCCAATTCTTTATAAAAATTTTAGTTCTTCAATCAAAGCAATAACTATTTTAACATAAAGAATAGAAGTACTGCAAGTTTTTTTACAAACTTTTTATTTTTTATTTTTAGAAGAATTAAATAAGGAAGTTTCAAGAAAATTCGCTTCGCTCATGACTTTTCTTTTTCGCTAGGGAACCCTTATCAAATTAGCTTTTTTATAAACCTAAAGTGGTTTAGTTAATTATTTGATTTTGCCTGATTTTTTATGATAGAATATAACGAGAAAAGAAAGCCTACTATCTGTGTTGGTATTGGCGAAGGCTTCGGTTGATAATAAAATGAACATATTAAGGTGGACTATGTATGCAGAGGTAAAAGAGCTTTTGAAGAAGGATATTCAAAAGATAAAGGGTGTTGGACAAGCTAGAGCGAAGCTGTTTAACAGGCTAGGAGTATACAGCATTGAAGATGTTATTACTTATTATCCTAGAGAATATGAAGATAGAAGCAGGCTCAAAAAAATAGCTGAGCTTGTTGACGGTGAGTCGTGTGCTTTTGAAGGTATTATAGCCTCAAAGGTTACCGAACATAAATTCAGAAAAGGTCTTTCGATGTATAAGGTGCTCATAAAGGATGGAACAGGATCTATTACGGCTACGTGGTTTAACCAGCATTATCTAGCAAAAGTATTAAGGCTCGGAGAGCACTTTGTTTTCTATGGGAAAATAGCTGGAAGATACGAAAGACTTGAAGTTCAAAGTCCTGTCTATGAAAAGCAAGAAGCCGGGAAAGCTAAGAATATTTTGAGGATTGTGCCTGTTTATCCATCAACGGCTGGTTTGAGTCAAAACATTATCCGTTCAACAATCTCTAGTGCTCTTGATATGGTCAATGGAGAACTTATAGAATTTCTTCCTGACAATATATTAAAAGAATACCGACTTAGTGAAATAAACTATTGCGTGCAGCAGATTCACTTTCCTAAAAGTGATGAAGATTTTAAAAATGCGAGATACCGATTAGTATTCGAAGAGTTATTTATGCTTCAACTTTGCTTGCTAAGTGTAAAAAATGCCTTTGAAAAAGACAGGAAAGGTATAACTTTTTCAAAGCCTATAGATATTGAAGATTTTATAAAGACGCTCCCCTATAAGCTGACCAATGCACAAAAAAAGGTTTTTGCAGAGATTGAAAAGGATATGGAAAGCAGTAATGTTATGAATAGGCTTGTTCAGGGAGACGTTGGTTCGGGTAAAACAATTGTTGCGGTTTTAGCATTGTTTAAAGCGGTACAGAACGGATATCAAGGGGCATTAATGGTTCCTACGGCAATTTTGGCAGAGCAGCATTTTAGGTCGGTCAGTAGCCTTATGGAGGGGTATGGTGTTAATACTGCTCTATTGACAGGTAGTCAGACAAAGAAGCAAAAGAATGCAATACTAGAGGGGATAAAGTCTGGCGAGATTGATATATTAATAGGTACTCATGCACTGATTGAAGATAATATTGAGTTTAAACACCTAGGACTGGTTATTACAGATGAACAGCATCGATTCGGAGTAAGGCAGAGATCACTGCTATCAAAAAAGGGAGATGCACCGGATGTGATTGTTATGACTGCTACCCCCATTCCTAGGACATTGGCACTGATTTTATACGGTGACCTTGATATATCTGTGATAGACGAGCTCCCACCAGGAAGAATGCCGGTCAAGACCTATGCCGTTGACAATAATATGAGGGGTAGAATAAATTCCTTTGTAAGAAAAGTAGTAAGTGAGGGAAGACAGGTATATATTGTATGTCCATTGGTGGAAGAGTCGCAGGAAATTGATGCAAAATCAGCTATAGAGCATGCTAAAGAAATAGCAGAAAATGATTTTAAGGATTTAAGAGTTGGACTTATATACGGGAAAATGAAATCGAAGGAAAAGGATGCAGTTATGAAAAGTTTTGTCGAAGGTGAAATCGATCTTCTTGTTTCAACTACGGTTATTGAGGTTGGTGTTAATGTACCTAATGCTTCAGTAATGATTATAGAAAATGCAGAGAGGTTTGGTTTGGCACAGCTTCACCAGTTAAGGGGTAGAGTCGGCAGAGGAGAGCACCAGTCCTATTGTATTCTTTATAATGAAGGGAAAACTCAGGTAAGTAAAGAAAGAATGCAAATAATGCAGAAAACTAATGATGGTTTTATTATTTCGGGAAAAGACCTAGAATTAAGAGGTCCTGGGGAGTTTTTTGGGACAAGGCAACATGGTATTCCAGAGCTTAAGATTGCTAATCTTTATGAAGATATTGAAATTCTCAAAAAAGCTCAAGAAGCCGCAGTAAAGCTTGTTGATGAGGATGAAAAGCTTGAGAAAGAAGAGAATTTTACATTGAAAACAAAAATGTTGGAGATATTAAATGAAAAACTTTATAATATAACAATGAATTAAAAGCATTATTGTGGTTGACAATTATATATGATAGAATAAAATATCATTAGGTTGATGTTGAAGATAA
This sequence comes from Clostridiaceae bacterium, assembly GCA_012519925.1. GTDB lineage: Bacteria > Bacillota > Clostridia > Acetivibrionales > Acetivibrionaceae > Acetivibrio. The sequence goes on along the minus strand of JAAYPF010000024.1, from coordinate 40,825 downwards.
TTATATATAATTTCATAATTGCTTATTGAAAAAGTCTTATTTGATTGGCTTTGTGACTTAATTGTATATTTTAAAGGGCTTTATCTGAAATTAATATATTTTTATTTATGGTAATGAAAATGGAGGAATAGTTATTTTAAGGGTTATATCAGGAGAGGCTAAGGGCCACAAACTTAAAACATTAAAAAGTAATTTGACTAGGCCAACTTCAGATAAGGTTAAAGGATCAATTTTCAATATTATAGCTTCTATTGTTTTTGACAGTGATGTCTTGGACTTATTTGCAGGCACTGGAAATCTTGGGATTGAAGCATTGAGTAGAGGTGCACGCTCGGCAGTATTTGTCGACAAAAATCGTGAGTGTTCTCAGATAATAAACGAAAACCTTACGCACACAAAGCTTGCTCATAAGGCGGAAGTACTTGTAATGGATGTTTGCAATGCTTTGAGCAAACTTTCACAAAAAGGCAATCAGTTTGATATAGTTTTTTTAGATCCTCCCTATGCAAAAGGTCTTGTAGATGATACATTAGCGTGTATTGCCAGTGTTGATGTTATAAAACCCGATACCCTTATTGTAGCAGAACATGATGCGGAAGATGTTGTTTCGGAATATATAGGAACATTTAAGAACTTCCGACAGCAAAAATATGGAGATACAATAATATCATTTTATAGACAGGAAGTGTAGTTATACTTGAGAGTGTATGTTTATCCGGGAAGTTTTGATCCCGTTACCAATGGGCATGTTGATATCATAAAAAGAGCAGCAAAATTATGTGATAAACTTATTGTAGCAGTGTTGGTCAATAACAGTAAAACTCCTGCTTTTACATTAAAAGAGAGGGTTGATTTACTGCATTGTACTTTAGCCGATATTCCTAATGTGGAGATTGAAAGTTTTTCAGGACTTTTGATTGACTTTATGAATAAGAGAAACGCATCGGTAATAATAAAAGGTTTAAGGGCGGTTTCAGATTTTGAATATGAGCTGCAAATGGCATTACTCAATAAGAATTTGGATTCTAAAATAGAAACTTTATTTATGATGGCAAGCATAAATTATTCATTTTTAAGTTCTAGTTCTGTAAAAGAATTGGCAAGAAATAAGGGAAGAATTGATGGTTTAGTTCCAGATTGTATAATGGACGAAGTGATTAAAAAATTTAGTATATAGCTATTTATAGTGCAACATAACAGAATTGTTTTAGAAAGTTACTAGCATAGAAAATCCTGGGAGGGGTTTTAATGGAGATACTATCAATAATTGAAACGTTAGAAGAAGTTGTTGAAAAAAGTGTAAGTGTCCCGTTTTCCGGTAAGTGCATGGTTGACAGAGAAGAGATACTTGAAATCATTAAAGAAATGAGACTTAAGCTTCCTGATGATATTAAACAGGCAAAATGGGTTAAAGAAGAAAGACAAAAGATTTTGTTAGAAGCTCAGAAAGAGGCTAACAATATTATTAAAGATGCAGAAAATAAAATAGCTTCCCTTGTTGATGAGCATGAAATTACAAAAAAGGCTTATGAACAAGCAAACGAAATAGTTTCAAATGCACAAAAAAATGCTAAGGAAATAAGACTTGGTACAAAAGAATATGCAGACAATGTTCTTGAAAAAGTTGAAGAAATACTAGAAGAAACTCTTGAAGTAATAAAAGCTAACAGGCAGGAAATGAAATGATAAAAATTTAATTCTTTTTTATACAACAACACATTTATGCAGTTTCCATTACAGGTTGCTTATTAAAGGTCTTATTAGACGACCGATTTTTACGTTGCATTAACTAGCCTTATGCAACGTGGCTTTTATATTTTTAGCCATAAAGGATATTCCGATCATTATAAGAAGAATAATAAGAGAAACGGATATGTTTTTTACTGAGTTGATTAAATAGTTGAACCATATCCAATCGGGATTGAATGTAAAATAACCAAATACACTCTGACTTTTTGTGCCTTTGATAAGGAGAATAGTCATAAAGCTCCATAAGTATGTAGCTGCAAAAATTCCTTGCAGAAGTTTTCCGAGGAGGTAGGGTTTAATGCTTATATCAGTCTTAGAGATTATGCTGTAAACTTGAAAATGAACTGATAGCCCAGCCCAGCCTAAAACTAAACTAGCGGCGGACAATTGCTGTACAAGAGAAATCCTTTCTGTCTTGCTAATCATATTTATACCTGTTGTTATTTCAATAAAACCGCTTAACACTGATGCAATTAAATCTCTAGGAACTCCGAAAAAGTAAGTGACGCTCCCAATATAAGTTGAAAGAAGAAGTATTACCCCTGTTTCTAGTAAGAGGCTTATTATTACCGAAAATAAAATTATGAAGCCCCCTATTGCAAGCATGGTATTTATAGAACTTCTAATTGAATCACCTAACACATCACCTAAATTCACTTGCTTAGTATTTGTCATTTCTTTTTTGAATTTCTTTAAAATTCTATTGTCTTTAGGTCTTTTTATGCTATTTGATTTTTTTCCATAGAATCTAAATATAATTCCAACAGTAAGGCATGCGAGAATATGGGAAGCTAATAAAATAAAGCCAATACCCGAGTTGTTAAACATACCAACAGCTACTGAACCTATAATAAAAAGAGGTCCTGAGTTGTTTGTAAATGAAAGAAGCCTTTCTGATTCTGTTTTGGTAAGGAGCCTTTCTTGCCGCATATTTGCTGTGAGTTTTGCACCTACAGGGTAGCCGCTTGTTATTCCCATTGCAAGGGCAAAGGAACCACATCCCGGTACATTAAAGAGTGGACGCATAATAGGCTCTAGCAAAACACCCAAGGATTTAATAAAGCCTGTTCGGTAAAGAATTTCCGATGCAACAAAAAAAGGGAGAAGCGAGGGAAATACAACATTTAGCCATAAATTTATACCTTTTGCTGCTGACTTAACTGCGGTTTCTGAAAATAGAATTAGTGAAAGTATAAAAGCAATACATGCAAAGGGAAGCAAAAGACGTTTCAAATATATAACAGTGATTGATTTTGGATTATATAAAACAACTATAAAGAGAATAGCTATTATCACAAATGTATATAAACTCATATCTCACCTTTAAAAATGATTGTTATAGTCTTATTTTATTATATAAAAGACAAAGTATTCCTCTTAAGTTCGTGGATTCTTTATTATAGTAACCTCATTTTTAGGCTGAAATGTTTAGAGGGAAATCTACATAATCACATAACTAGAGTGCCTCTCCAACAACTTCCTGCAAGTTTTCATAATTATTTTTCAAAAAAGTATAAATTAAACTTTAAATTGTTCGATATAAAATAGTGAAAAAGGATTTTAGTTTTTCTTTATAGAATTATTTACACGTCAAACATTCGGAGAGGTATCAATGTGGCTAACTATAAAGTAGATGTAGCTAGTTTAGATAAAATTATAAAGAAAACCATTGAGGCAATAAATAATAGTAAGATAGAATTGTTTGACATAGCCGAGAGTGCAAGAAAAGAGTGTGGAACGCTTGAACAGGAGCTTAAAGAGCTTAAGATTAAAGCCTCACTTCTCATTAATGAAGTTGAGTCTTTAGAAAAGGAATTAAAACAAAGTAAGAAATACCTAATGCTAGTAAGTAAAAATTACGATATATATTCAGAAGAAGAAACAATGAAGGCATATGAAAAGACAGACAGACTTCGTTTACAGTTGGCAATAAAACGTGAACGGGAGCAGTATTATATAAAAAGAAGAAATGAGTTGGAAATAAGATTAAAAGACTCTATAAGAACAGTCGAAAAGGCAGATAGGTTAATTTCAAATATAGGGATATCATTAAGTTGCCTAACAGGTGATTTACAGCTAGTAACTCTTCAACTTGAAGATTTACAACAAAAACAGTTTATGGGAATAAGAATAATCAAAGCCCAAGAGGAGGAACGACAACGGGTTGCGAGAGAGATACATGATGGTCCTGCACAGTCTATGTCAAATATTGTTTTGAAAGCTGAAATATGTGAACGTTTGGTAGATTCTGAACCTACAAAGGCAAAGAAAGAACTTAAAAGTTTAAAAACGGTAGTGCGTGAAACCCTTAAGGATGTAAGAAAAATTATATATAATTTAAGACCAATGTCATTAGATGATTTAGGATTGATTCCGACACTTCAAAGATATATTCATACTTTTCAGGAAGAATCGAAAATTGCTGTCAACTTTAAAACAAAAGGCGTTTATGAAGATATTAGACCCATCATATCCTTAACGGTTTTCAGACTTGTTCAAGAAGCAATTAATAATATAAAGAAACATGCTAACGCCACAAATGTTTCAATCAACCTAGAGTTTTTAGAAAATGAATTGAATCTGAATATACTAGATGACGGAAATGGGTTTGATACTGAGGAATTGAACATTAAAAAAGAAGATATAAATAGTGGATTTGGACTTTATAGCATGAGGGAAAGAGTAGAACTTTTAAAAGGAAAGTTTGAGGTTGATTCTACTATAGGTAAAGGCACAAGATTAAGCATAACTGTACCCTTAATTCCAGACGAGGAGGTCTCAAATGGATAAGATTCGCGTTTTGATAGCAGATGATCATACTATGGTGAGACAAGGACTAAAGCAAATACTTGAGCTTGAGAAGGATATGACTGTAATTGCTCAGGCACCAAACGGTGAGGAAGCCGTAAAACTTGTAAAAGAGTGTAATCCCGATGTTATTCTGATGGACATAAATATGCCTGGAATGAATGGTTTGCAGGCTATTAAGGAAATGAAAGATAGCAATATTCCATCAAAAATCATTGTCTTGACTATTCATGAAGATAGGGAGTACCTTTTTAAAACGCTTCAAATGGGAGTGGAAGGATATGTTTTAAAGGATGCAGAACCTAGTGTTTTACTAGAAGCAATCCGAAGTGTAAACAGTGGTCAGCCATATATTCAAGCTAATATGACAAGAGAGCTTGTAAGGGAATTTAATAAAATCACTCTTTATGATAAGGGAAAAACGGAAGAAAACAATTTGACTGCTAGAGAGGTGGAAGTACTAGAACTTATAGCCGAAGGCATGATTAATAAAGAAATAGCTAAACGTTTATTTATAAGTGAAAAGACAGTTAAGAATCATGTTTCAAATATATTTAGGAAACTGAATGTATCAGACAGAACGCAAGCTGCTATTTATGCATTCAAACATAACTTAACTAACTGATAATGGCGCACAATAACCATTGGACTGGAATAAGGTCTTCCTGCTATATAAAGTAGCATGAAGGTCTTTTTCATTACGCTCCTTAGAATGAAATGAAAGGAGCAAAAACTGAGTGTATCACATTATATTGATAGGAAATAAGGCTATTGTATGCTCTTATTTCCTAATTGTTTTGTAGGTACTTTTAGCTATGCAAATGGGGGCTTGTGATGGATAGTATAAAAATGCTAGACCTTTTATAATAATAACATAAGGTTTACATAAGCCTTTGAACAAGGAGGTTTAAAAGAACCATGAACTCAATAAAAGAATTTTTCTCAAAGAAATTTTTAAAACTAATAAAAAAGCAGAAGGGACAGGGGATGGTTGAATACGCATTTATAATAATCTTTATAGCAATGGCTGTGTTTGCTTCATTAGGTCTACTTGGGAATGCTTTAGGGAACTACTTCAACTACTTTATGACTCTGTTTTAAGAATAGAAGTAACTTGACAAACGAACCTAAAAAAGAAAGGTGGAATTAAAAGGATGAAGATGTATTTTGATTACCTGAAGGCTATGTTAAGAAACAAAAAAGGACAAGGAATGGTTGAGTATGGATTAATAATTTCCTTGATAGCGGTAGCTTGTATAGCAGCATTGTTGGTTCTCGGACCAAAGATCTCAACCCTATTTAGCGATGTGGCAAATAAGATAACAACGACTCCTTAAAAAATCATGCTAAACAACTCGATATTAAAAAAACAATGAAAATGAAAGGTGGAATTTTAAATGATGAAAATGTATTTTGATTACCTAAAGGTTATGTTAAGAAACAAAAAAGGACAAGGTATGGTTGAGTATGGGTTGATAATTTCTTTGATAGCGGTAGCTTGTATAGCAGCATTGTTAGTGCTTGGACCAAAGATTGCAACATTATTCAACAATGTAGCGGATAGTATAAATACAACTCCATAAAATTAAACTGGGACTTGGCTGCCCTACCTGGTTTCGGGTAGGGCAGCTTTTAAAAAGACATCCCTGAATAGAAATAAGGTAAATAGCAAAATCGTAGCTAATAGAATAATGGGCTGCAAAGTGTGAGGTTTATATATGAAAGGTTGTGTACTTTATGCTAAGGAAAGAGAGGATGTTTGGAAGAAAAGGTCAATCCATTGTTGAAACAGCACTTATACTCCCTATAATAATCCTTGTCTTGGCAGGTATAATAGATTTTGGCTTAATGTTTAACAACTACTTGGTAATAATAAATACTTCAAGAGAAGCAGCAAGAAATGCAGCTGTTGGAGCAACAGACAGTGAAATAGCAAATCTAGTGGCAAATTTAACAACAAGTCTAGATTCTTCAAAAGTTTCTGTCACCATTTATCCTAGTCAGGCCATGAGAAAAAAAGGGGATGAAGTTGTAGTTACTATTAAATATGATAACGCATTATTTACCCCTATTATATCTTCAATAGTTCCAAACCCTTTGCCGCTAAATTCAAAAACAGTAATGAGGATGGAGTAAAAAAGTATTTTGATTACGTTCCTTAGAATGAAAGGAGCAAAAACGAATTTCTTCGATGTTAGTAAGGGAGGATTTATGAGGAAGGGAGATATGTTAGTCAATATCTTGAATAATAGAAGGGGCAGCAGTTCAATTGTTTTTGTGTGTACTGCTGTGATTATTATCCTATTGTCTGCAGTAGTCACAGACATAGGCTATATTGCATTTCAACGATATAAAATGGACAAAACTCTAGACAGGATCGCAGAGCAGGGAGCGAAGGCTCTATTGGTAAGCAAAAACGAATGTATAAAGGTTATACAGGAGAGTACTATAAAAAGTGTTGATAATATGACCAAACTTGACATTAATGTATCTGATAATAAGAGAGAAATGTCAATAAATCTTGAAAGAAAAATTGACTATATATTTTTAAAATATATAGGATTTACTGATAAAAAAATAGATTCGAGAGTTACTGCAAAGTTGTCCAACGTTACTTCGTATAAAGGAATACGACCTTTTGCAGTGCTAAAGGGTGAATTTGTATATGGGAAGCAGTATTACTTAGCCTTGAATAATGAACAAGTGCACAAAAGTAATGAGGAAGCTATCTTAAGCGTAATACCCATTAATATAGGTAGTGGTAATTTTGATACAGGTATATTGTACGGATACAATAAAACCGTACGTACTGGAGATAGTCTAAACAAAGTGTCTCAAATAGATTTTTCAACTGCAAATAAAAGTGCTAAGAAACTGATTGAAAAGTGTAAAGGCTCGCCTAGGTGCACTTATGACAATTATGAGTCCGATTGCTCAAGAATAATTATTTTACCGGTGGTAGACAATCTCGAATTAAACCGGGAAAAACCAATGAAAGTATTAGGATTTACTGCATTCTTTATTGAAGATATTGATTTTGAAAACAAAGATGCAGTGATGATAAAGGGGAGTTTTATTAAATATACAGTTAAATCAAGTACTAGCGATGGTATTCCGGACTATGGACTTTTAGGAGTAAAACTTATACATTGATATGGTCATTTCAAAAAGCTACCTGTCCAGCATGTATATGTTTTGTAATATCTAAAATGTTTATTGCAAGATATAGTTAGAACCTATATTTTAAATGTACCTAAGGAGGCAAGCTATGGAATCGGTAAACAAGAGAGTTATTACAATTTCATTGATTTTAGCACTGTTTACAACAGCAATGGTGTTTTTATACATAAAGAGTGCGACGGTTAAGACTGATGTGGCTGAGTACATAGATGTTTATATTGCATCAAAAACATTACCAGAGAAACACGAAATTACAGCGGCAGATATTAAGAAGTCGAGGGTTACTAAAGAGTATTTAAATCCCGATGCTGTTTTAGTGGAAGCTGATATTATCGGAAAAAGGTTGAAAGATAGTGTTATAGAAGGTGAGCAAATATTAAGGAGCCGATTAGTGCAAGAAAATAATTATACATTGGCCTACAAAATCCCAGAAGGTATGAGGGCAATAAGTGTGAATGTTAATGAACAGGTGGAGGTAGCCAATCTTATTAGGCCAGGAGATTTTGTGGATATAATAGCGATTTTCCCTATGGAGACTTTAGAACAGGGTGAAAATAAGATTATTGAATTACCAAAATCCGAAACAGTTATTCAGAATATACAGGTGCTTGCTTTAGGTCAGGATATGGTAATAACAGAAGGAAAAGATATGGAGCTTCCAAAGACTGTAACCCTTTCGGTTAGCCCGAAGGATGCTGAAAAGCTTACTTTTGTAAGTGAATTTGCAAGTATAAGGATGACGTTGAGGGCAGTTGGTGATGAAAAAGTTATAACTGATAATGGCGTCATAAAGGATGATGTAGTGAGTGATAAAGGTGTAATAGTAGTTCCAAAATAATTTATGGAGGTAAATATGTATGGACAAGATAAAAGTTGTTATTGTTGATGATACTGAAGAAACCAGAAACAATGTGAAAACACTACTGTCTTTTGAAAAACGCATAGAGATTATCGGTGAAGCTGAAAATGGAGAAGAAGCAATTTTTATTGTTAAGGAATCTAAGCCGGATATAGTTTTAATGGATATCAATATGCCAGTTATGGATGGGATTAAGGCTACCGAGGAAATAAACATAAATGTGCCTGAAACTGCAGTTATAATAATGTCTGTCCAGGGTGAAAATGAGTACATAAAAAAAGCTATGGCAGCAGGTGCTAAGAATTTTTTGAACAAACCCTTTTCAAGTGACGATCTAATTACAAGTATACTTAAAACCTATGATATAGAATCTCAAAGAAGACAAAAGTCAAACATAACAAAAGTAAAGGAAGAGGTAAAATCCAAAATAATAACTGTATTCAGTACAAAAGGAGGCGTCGGTAAGACAACTCTTGCTTCTAATCTTTCAGTAAGCATTACAAGAGCTGCCAAAAAAAGAGTTGCACTTGTGGATCTTGACCTTCAGTTTGGGGACGTTGCAATAATGCTTAATGCTTCAATAAAAAACACGATAAGTGATTTAATAAAGGAAATAAATCAACTTGACAGTGATGTAATGGAAGATTATATGGTTACTCATTTTTCGGGTGTAAGGCTACTACCGGCACCTATAAAACCGGAGTATGCAGAATATATAACCGGTGCCCATGTAGAGAAGATATTGAATACTCTTAAAGAACATTATCATTACATAATAGTAGATACATCGGCAAGTTTCCATGAAACAGTTCTTCAGGCTCTTGATATGTCAGATAAAATACTTATGCTATCAACTTTAGATCTGCCTACCATAAAGAATGTCAAATCAGGGCTTGATGTTATGGAAACTCTACATTATCCGAAGGAAAAGATTAACATTATCTTAAATAAGGCCTCAGAGCAATTTGGTATAAAGTATAAGGATTTTGAAAACACATTAAAACATCAAATATGGGCCTTTATTCCTGAAGACAGCCAAACGGTAATCACTTCTGCAAACAAAGGTTTTCCTTTTGTTATGACACGGACTGAAACAAAAGTGGCAAAGGCAGTCTTAAGTATTACTAATGATCTTGTATCAGAAAAGGAAGCTCCTGAAAAAGAAAAGAGTACTGTTAAAAAGTTATTTGGCATATAGGTTCAGATAATTCAGAAGAAATTTATAATAGACATTTAATTAACTTGAAATAGTAAAGGAATTTGCATTTTAAAAGTTCACCCGATGGGTGCTAGGTTCACTAGTGGGAAATTGGTTGTTTTTGAAATTGCCTAAATAGATTGGAGGATTTGGAATGTCCCTACTTGAGAGGATTCAAAGGGAAAAAAGTGTTGAAGGTGTTGACAACAAAGCACTAAAAGTTAAAAAAACTCCCGTTGTTCAGGAAGATCCCTATGCAAAAATTAAAGCAAAAATACATAGCAAAATCATTGAGGAGATTAAAAGCGATTCTCTAAAAGATCTTGGTCCTAACGGTGATGAGATATTAGAGGAACAAATAACCTCTATAATAGAAAACATTTTAAATGAGGAAAGCTCCTATATAACAAAAAATGAACGACAAAAAATTTTATCTGAAGTAATAGATGAAACTATAGGTTTTGGTCCTATCAACCCTCTTATTCACGACTCATCGGTATCGGAAATCATGGTTAATGGTCCTAATCAGGTATATGTTGAGAAGAAGGGGAAGCTTGTGTTGTCGGACGTTAGATTTAAAGATGACCAGCACGTCATGCATGTAATTGAGAAAATAGTTGCCCCCTTAGGCAGGAGGATTGATGAAAGTTCTCCTATGGTGGATGCAAGGCTACCTAATGGTTCTCGTGTTAACGTAATAATACCCCCTTTAGCTTTGGATGGACCAAGTATAACTATTAGAAAATTCTCGGAAAAACCCTATACAGTAAAAGATTTAATCAACTTCGGAACTATTACTCCAAATGTAGCTATGTTTTTGAAGGCTTGTGTTGAGGCTAGATTAAACATCGTTGTCTCAGGAGGTACAGGAAGCGGTAAAACGACAACATTAAATGTTATCTCTTCCTTTATACCTGAAGATGAAAGAATAGTTACAATAGAAGATGCTGCCGAAATCCAGCTAGGTCAGGAGCATGTTTTGAGGCTTGAAACAAGACCGCCGAATATTGAAGGAAAGGGAGCCATAACAATAAGGGATCTTGTTAGGAACTCACTGAGAATGAGGCCAGACAGAATAGTAGTCGGAGAGGTTCGAAGCGGAGAAGCTTTAGATATGCTTCAAGCTATGAATACTGGGCATGATGGTTCACTTACTACTGGCCATGCTAATACTCCGAGAGATATGTTGGCAAGACTTGAAACTATGGTATTAATGGCAGGTATGGAACTTCCGGTAAAGGCTATAAGGGAGCAAATAGCATCGGCTGTCGATATAATAGTCCAACAGTCGAGATTGAAGGATGGAAGTAGGAAAATTACTCATATCTCTGAAGTGACAGGAATGGAAGGAGATATAATTACTATGCAGGACATATTTGTTTATAAACAATCGGGAAAAGATGAAAGAGGAAGAATAGTTGGTGAAATAGTGCCTACGGGAATAAAACCTAAATTCATGGAGAAATTTGAAAAGGCAGGTGTTATGCTTCCAACTGATTTGTTTACTCCTTAAGTTTTTTGTGAAACTGCCTAATCTTTAGAAGGAAGGAATTTTACAATGATAAATTTTATCCTTATTTCAACATTTATAAGTGTTTTGCTGTTTGCATATCAAATCTTTAAAGTTTTAATAGGAAAACAGACTCCAATTATGCGTTTGTCAAAGTATACCAATAGATTAGACATCGGAGTAGAAGAAAAGAGAAAAAGCAAACAGAAGGAGTATAAAGCAGGTCTAGGCTTTATTGCTCGAGGAGTAAAGGATGCAAAAGCTTTAGATGGATATAAGAAAAAAATCCAGCTAGAATTGCAGAGGGCACACATCCTTCTAAAGCCCGAGGAGTATATTACGGTTAGCATTATACTTTTTTTCGTATTTGGTACTTTTATATTTGCATTGGTGAGTTCGAGCTCTTTTGCGGTACTATTTGCTATTGCAGGAGGGATTGTAGGATGGTATTTTCCGAATTTGTACCTGAAAATAAAGATTAAGAAAAGAATTAGATTTTTAAATGAGCAACTTTGTGACGCTATTGTACTAATATCCAATTCTTTAAAAGCAGGATATAGTTTTTTTCAGGCGGTTGATATAGTAAGTAAGGAGATGACAGGTCCTATGGCTGAGGAATTTACCCAACTGCAAAAAGAGGTAAATTTTGGGACAACTACGGAAAAGGCACTTGAAAACCTTGTCACCCGTGTAAAGAGTGATGACCTTGAATTAGTTGTAACCGCTGTGTTGATCCAAAGACAGGTAGGGGGGAACCTTTCTGAGGTTCTAGACAATATTTCTTCTACTATACGAGAAAGGATACGAATAAAGGGTGAAGTTAAGACAGTAACCGCTCAGGGTAGAATGTCGGGAATGATAATAGCATTGCTTCCACCAGCACTTACATTAATACTATTTCTCATAAATAGAAGCCATATAATGGTGCTTTTTACAGACCCAATAGGTCTTGTAATACTCGGTTTTTCGATGTTTATGGAGTTCATTGGTATATACTTTATTGGCAAGATTGTAAAAATCGAAGTGTGAGGTGTAAAGTCGTGATTATATATTTGCTTTTGGTATCCATTTTTATTTCGTCATACCTTATAGTATATGCTTTTGTAGGGGTGTTCTACAGAAATAAAAAGGTTATAAGCATTAGACTAGACAAAATTGCAAAGGAAGATATTAAAAATTTGGATTATGAATTAAATCAGCCTCTGTTTGTGAGAGTAATACGTCCTATACTAGATGATATTAGCAAAATAATATTAAAGGTGACCCCTAAAGAGTTTAAATCTGTGTTTGAAAAGAAAGTAATTAAAGCGGGAAATCCTTTTAATCTATTAATGAAGGATTGGATAAATATTCAGGTTATAGTAGTTTTGGTTTTACCGTTCATAACGGCAGGTATATGTCACTATTTAGGGTTGGATATCAGAAGCATTATTTTTATTGGAATAATTGAGATATGTTTAGGGTTGTTGTTCCCGAATTTATTGCTAAATAAAAAAATAGCACAAAGACAAAAAGAAATTTCGAACTCACTTCCTGATGTATTGGATTTACTGACAGTTAGTGTTGAAGCTGGTCTTGGATTTGATGGAGCCTTAGCAAAAGTTGTTGACAAGATGCCCGGACCTATTGCTTATGAGTTTGAAAATGTTATTCAGGAGATGAAAGTAGGGAAACAGAAAAAAGATGCTTTAAAGGATATGGCTGATAGAGTAGGTATTCACGATCTGACTACATTTGTAGGTTCCATTATACAGGCAGATCAGCTAGGGGTTAGTATTGGTAATGTGCTTAGAATTCAATCGGAGCAGATGCGAGAGAAAAGAAGGCAGAGGGCTAAGGAGAAAGCTATGAAAGCACCGGTGAAAATGCTAATACCAATGGTTTTATTTATTTTTCCAACTATATTTTCAGTACTTATTGGACCTGTAGTAATTAGGGTGATTTATACATTCACAAAGTAGGTAAACAAAGGTTCTGGGGGCATTGAGCCCCTTCTTTTTTGCTTCTTTCACTTCGTTCGAAAGGGGCGAAATAAAAACTTCGGGGTATTGAGCCCCTTCTTTTTTGCTTCTTTCACTTCGTTCGAAAGGGGCAAAATAAAAAATCAAGTGGAGATGGATCCACTTGATTTTTCTATAATAATAAAATCTATAATTATCTAAAAAAAATGCGGTATAAGGAAATTAATATGACCTATTCCCAAATATATTTTAAAGAGACTAAACAGAACTTTTAATGGCAGCTTGGCGATCATATCAAGAATGTTTATCCTTAACTTAGACCCACAGCTTTGCGTCATCATTTTTCAATGATTTTGCCCTGTTTCATAAGCCTATTTATCTCCTTATACCTTAGGTTTAAGGGAGGTAGAATGTATTACATTATCATTATAGCATATATTGTGCAGATGTTAAAACACAGAATTATTGAGAATATCCTCAACAAACTGATAATAAGGTTGTTGTTGCAAAACACATAGATAATATGAATAAATTCGCATAAAATCTTAATATTTTACACTATTTAATTATTTTTATAGCTACTAATAAACTTAAGTAATATGTGATTTATGCAAAAATTAAGTTAGAATAAAAAAAAGACAATCCATATATACAGATTGTAATTCTTCACGGCTATTAAACATGACATCTGTTGCATATTCGGATTGTTCCATACACCAGTAATAATCATGTCCAAGAACTTCTTTTATTCTATCAATAAATAGGTTTATTTGTTTTGCAAAATAATTAAGCATCACAATTTAGGCTTTGCCGCTGTATGAAATACATAATATATCTAATCAATGCTTTTCTTTTGCTATGTTGCTTTTTTGCTTTAAGGGGCTTTTATTGCCCTTTTCATCTACTATAACAATTGTATCGAGTGTAGATTTTAAGTTGCTTCTAAAACTCTTAATATATTCACTTCTAAGCTCTTGCTGCTCTTGTTTCTCAGCAGGAGTCAGACCTGTTGTTTTAGACTTCTTTGATAATTCGTTTATCCTGTCTATTTTACTTTTATCCATTTTATCACTTCCGTAATATTTTTTTATACCTTTTATTAGAATAAAGATACATAAGCGAGAATTTGATACCCACAACTTTTATTATTATAAACCATTTTGAATTATATTAAAATACTCAAGATAGATTTTATAATACTAGGAGAATAGAATTTCAAGATACGATTTTAGGTTGTGCAAGCCTAGAAGTTTGTTCTTTTGGAATAAAGTGGTGCATATATAAAATATGCACTCGAATTTTGTGTTTTCGGTTGTAAAATCGGGTAAATATGGTATACTAATTACTGAAAAAAATAATGAGGAGTTTGATATATGTCTAGTACTGCTGTATATAAGTTTTGGTTAGCAAATGAATACTTTGACGAACAAACAAGAGAAGAATTGCTAAAGATAAAAGATGATTCTAAGGAAATTGAAGATAGATTTTATAAGTACCTTGATTTTGGTACTGGAGGACTAAGAGGAATTATAGGTGCTGGTACAAACAGGATGAATATTTATACGGTGAGAAGAGCATCTCAAGGATTAGCGGATTTTATAAATAGTATAGGTGCAGCACAAAAGGGTATTGTCATTGCATTTGATTCTAGGAATATGTCTCCGGAGTTTGCCCTTGAATCTGCTAAAGTATTTGCAGGCAATGGAGTAAAGGCATATTTATTTGATGAATTGAGACCTGTACCTGAGTTGTCCTTTGCTGTTAGATACTTAAAGACTGCTGCTGGTATTGTTGTAACCGCAAGCCATAATCCTAAAGAGTACAACGGCTACAAAGTATATGGGGAAGATGGGGGACAGCTTCCTTTAGAGGAATCGAATCAGGTAATTGGTTTCATGAACAAAATTGAAGATATAACAACAGTTAAGTTTATGGACAAAGATGAAGCAATTGAAAAGGGGCTTATAAATATTATAGGTAAAGAAATTGATGATGCTTATATCTCAATGCTTAAGAGTCTTTGTGTAAATCCGGACATTGCCAAAAGTGTAGGGGAAAACTATAAAATTATTTATACACCTCTTCATGGCTCAGGAAATAAGCCTGTTAGACGTATTCTTGACGAGATTGGTTTTAAAAACGTACTTGTTGTAAAAGAACAGGAATTTCCCGATAAGAATTTTTCAACGGTAAAATCTCCGAATCCGGAGGAAAAGGAAGCTTTTACAATCGCAATAGAGCTAGCAAAATCACAGAATGTGGATCTTATAATTGGTACTGACCCTGACTGTGATAGAGTAGGTGTAGTTGCTAGGAACAAGGAAGGTGAATACGTTACTCTTACAGGAAATCAGACAGGGTGTTTGTTGCTCGATTACATTCTTTCACAGAAGAAGGCAAAGGGGACGCTTCCGGACAATGGTTTTGTTGTAAAAACTATTGTTACAACAGAGCTTACAAGGGAGATCGCGAAAGAATATGGTGTTGAGCTTTTAGAAGTACTTACCGGATTTAAGTTTATTGGTGAGAAGATCAAACTCCTTGATGAAAATGGAGATAAAGAATATCTCTTTGGTTTTGAGGAAAGCTATGGATATTTGGCCGGGACATCAGTTAGAGATAAAGATGCTGTTGTTGCTTCTATGTTGATTGCAGAAATGGCTGCTTATTATAAATCAAGAGATATGTCCCTTTATGACGGCTTAATGGAATTGTTTAATAAATATGGATATACGATAGAGGGGATAAAGGCTTACACTCTCAAAGGCAAAGAAGGGTTAGACAAAATTAATTTTGCCTTAGAAAAGTTAAGGGAAGATGAGGTCACCAAATTTGGTGATATAGAAGTTGCAGCCGTGAGGGATTATAAAAAGAGTGAAAGGTACGAGATAAGCACAGGTAAAAGGGAAAAGATTGATTTGCCTGAATCGGATGTTTTATATTATGAATTAAAGGATGGCAAGTCATGGTTCTGTGTAAGACCTTCTGGAACTGAACCTAAAATAAAAGTTTATTATGGAGTTACCGATAATGGATTAGATGCTGCAAAGGCTAAGCTAGAAAGAATTCAAACGAATGTTTTAGGTGTAGTAGAAAAGCTTTTGTTTTAATATGAAATACCTGATATAAAACCAAAACTAAAGTAAGAGTGTCTGTTGCAAACTAGTTTATCTATAAGATATCTTGCACCAGACACTTTTTTTCATAATTTCGACATCCTTTGTAATTGATTATTCATATATTTTACATAACATTAAAAAATTCTTGAATAATTTTTTATTATTCCACTACAAAAAATGATATAACATACGAAGCTTATAATATGCGGATATTGTGATGTAAAAATAAAAATATTTATAACCATTGCAGTGGATGCACTAGAGCTAATCTACTTTTATATTCTTACAAAATGCTGTATAATTATTATAGAAGCAGCTTTCGATATGCTACATTAGAACTTACATTATAGATTATTTGCATCATATGAGTTGGCGTGGGTTTTATTTTGCAAAATTCAATTTGCTATATAAAAGGTTTTTTGCAAAATAAATTGATGATGAAAAAATATTCTTTCCATTTTTGTGCTGATTTTTATCACCGAAAAAAAGCACAATTAAAATGGAGAATATATTTATACAAACTCTAATGATAAGAGTTTGAGAGTATCAACTTATTATAAAGGAGGATTTATAATGTTTTTGAAAAATTTTAAAAAGGGGTTGTGCTTTGTTTTATCGAGCATAATGCTCCTTGGAATTGTGGCTGCTGCTAAGTTGCCAGTATCTGCGGCAGGTGAAAAGTATTACAGACCACTTCCTAACGAGTACAAAAATAACAGCTCAAGACAAGGTAGTATTGAAAAACTAAGTTACAATGTTGGTAACGCTACTAAGTATTTTAACGTGTATCTTCCATACGGATATAATCAATCCGACACTTCAAAAAGGTATAACGTTATATATCTGATGCATGGTGGTGGCGAAGATGAGAATTTATTATTCGGTGGACCTGGTCAGAACAAAGAATTAAAGGTGATAATTGACAACATGATTGCAAGGGGAGATATTGACCCGGTTATTGTTGTTACACCTACATTTTACGGTGGTAAGAATGATGTCGCTTATTTCCATGAGGAATTGACAAGTGCCCTTATTCCGTTAGTTGAAACAAAATATAATACCTATTTAGAATCAAAAAGTACTGCTGCTATGAAGGCTTCTAGAGAACATAGGGCATTTGGTGGATTCTCAATGGGTTCAGTATGTACATGGTATACATATATTAATTGCCTTGACTATATTAAATACTATATGCCATTAAGCGGTGACTGCTGGGCAGTAAGTGGAGGTGCTGGTGGCGGTGGAGCTAGTCAAACAGCAGATTATCTTGCAAATGTTGCAAAAAGAGGCGGTTATACAGCACCACATGACTTCAAAATCTTCTGTGCTACAGGTAGTGAAGATATTGCATATCCTAACATGCTACCTCAGATTAATGCAATGAAACAACGAACAGATACTTTCATCTATTCAAATGATCCAATACAAGGAAACTTTTATTTTATGGTAGCTAATGGTGGTACACATTGGTGGGGTTATGTTAATCAGTACATTTACAACATATTGCCGGATTTGTTTAAAGATTCAACACCTAGTACTCCTCCACCACCAACTCCTACACCAGCTAGGAGATCTGCTTACACAAAAATTGAAGCAGAAGAGTATAACGATATCAGTGGTTTAGAGATTCAAGAAATAGATACTGCAACTGGGAATGGTTTAGGGTATATTAACGACGGTGATTATGTAGCATATAAAAATATTGACTTTGGAAGCGGTGCAACTTCATTTAAGGCATCTGTTGCTGATGAATATGATGCTAATAATATTCAATTAAGATTAAATAGTCCTTCTGGAACCCTTATAGGGACATTATCTGTAGCAGCTACAGGCGATTGGAATGCATATCAAGAACAAACATGTAGTGTTAGTGGAGTGTCAGGTATAAATGATTTGTATCTCGTATTTTCAGGTCCTGTAAATATTGATTGGCTTGCATTTTCAGGAGGAGGTGACGTCGGGGGCGGCACTTTAGGAGATTTAAATGGCGATAAAGAGATAAATTCTCTAGACTTAGGTATTTTACGAAGTCATCTATTAGGTATAAACGCAATTACAGGAACCAATCTTGCAAATGCTGATGTTAACCAAGATGGAGAAGTAAACTCTCTAGACTTTGGATTTATAAGACAATATTTATTAGGTATGATAAATTCTTTTACTAGATAAGCTATAGCACGGCTATAAGTTTTCTAGCCACGGGTAGAGCTTATCATTTAGGATAAAGTTTTAATCCAAAACTAGATCATAATGGGTTAGAAACGGATGTAAAACAGGGGTATTGTGCTAGTGTTAATCAAAATAGTGCCATACCCCAATTTTTAAACTGGTTGATGTTTACCTATATACTTTTTTACTTAAAAAAGTATTGCTATATAGGGTAATGACAATTTTTACTAGTTAATAGGGAGGGAATGTTATGATTAAAAAGAGTATTATAGGCTTGGCGTTAAGTTTTACTATGCTATTTTCGCTTATTGCCAGTAACTTAACTGTTACGCAAGCCGCACCGCCATCAGGTTTTGATCAGTATAGGGGCAACATAGCTCATGGTAAGGTAGAAACGGTTACCTACTACTCAAATACTACCAAGGCCAACCGTAAAGCATCGGTTTATTTGCCACCGAATTATTCTACCAGCAAAAAGTATAATGTATTGTATTTGCTGCATGGTATTGGAGGAGATCATACAGAATGGCTTACTGGAAATCCTCAGAATATTCTAGACAATTTATATGCCGAGAACAAACTTGAGCCTATGATTGTAGTAATGCCGAATGGACGTGCTATGACCGATGATAGTGCATCAGGCAACATCTATTCAGCTGAAAAAATAGCGGCTTTTGATAATTTCCAATATGACTTAACAAATGATCTTATACCTTATATTGAATCTAAGTATCCAGTACTTACTGATCGTCTAAACCGTGCAATAGGTGGTTTGTCAATGGGTGGTGGACAGTCCTTGAACTTTGGGTTTAAATATATGAATCTATTTGCCTATGTTGGAGGATTTTCGTCTGCACCAACTACAAATGCACCAAATGTACTTGTACCGGACCCAGCAAAAGTTATCCAAGATATGAAGGTTATTTATATTTCATGTGGTTTGCAAGATAGTTTAATAAGTACATCTCAAGGGGTACATGACTATTTAACTCAAAAGAATGTTCCTCACACTTGGTATGCTGCACCTGGTGGTCATGATATGACGTTTTGGAAGGATAGTTTATACCAATATGCACAATTATTATTTAAGGATATTTCGACGGAACCTACTACACCACCTACTCCTACACCTACACCTAGTAAGAGATCTGCTTTTACAAAAATAGAAGCAGAGGAATATAACGATATTAAGGGATCAGAGATTCGAGAGATACCGGCTGAAACCGGAAGTGGTTTAGGTTATATTGGCGATGGTGATTATGTAGCATATAAAAATATTGACTTTGGAAGCGGGGCAACATCATTCAAGGCACTTGTTGCAGGTGAGTATACTGCCAATATTCAATTAAGATTAAATAGTCCATCTGGAACCCTTATAGGTACATTATCTGTACCAGCTACAGGTGACTGGAATACATATCAAGAAGTAACTTGTGATGTTAGTGGAGTTTCAGGGGCAAATGATTTGTATCTTGTATTTTCCGGTCCTGTAAATATTGATTGGTTTACATTTACAGGAGGAACTAGTGGCGGTAACGATGGAACTATAGGAGATTTAAATGGCGATTCAGAGATAAACTCTATAGATTTAGCTGCGTTACGAGCCCATCTACTTGGTATGACCCAACTTACAGGAAATAATCTTGCAAATGCAGATATTAACCAAGATGGAGAAGTAAACTCTCTTGATTTTGGATTTATAAGACAATATTTATTAGGTATGATAAATTCTTTTTCTAGATAGGTGATAGTAGCACCGATTCTAGTGATATCAGTACAAACACGCTTCATGTATCTAAATGAGATAACAATAAAAACGAAGGGGTATCGAACTCCTTCGTTTTTGCTCCTTTCATTTCATTCTAAGGAGCTGAATTAAAAGGAGTGTTGTACCGAACACGGTGCAACGCTCCTTTTTACTGCCTAAGAAAGCCAGCAAGTAGCATACTTTCTCGCAAAGTCCTTTTAAATAACCATCCGTTTGATGTTACTTTGATTGTGGCATCTATTCCGACATGTTATAATATTAAGAAAATACAGTAAGGGACTCAATAAAAGAATCCCTTGAAATATAGAGGATGATGACCTTTGGGGAATTTTGTGCATTTACATGTCCATACTGAATACAGCTTGCTTGACGGAGCAAATCGAATAAAAGACCTAATTAAACGAACAAAAGAATTAGGTATGGATAGTATTGCCATTACCGACCACGGAGTAATGTATGGAGTGGTTGACTTTTACAAGGCAGCAGTTGACAATGGTGTAAAGCCTATACTTGGCTGTGAAGTATATACTTCCAAAAGGACCAGACACGACAAACAGGGAATTGCCGATTCTGATCCTGGTCACTTAGTTCTTTTAGCAAAGAATAACCAAGGCTACAAAAACTTAATGAAAATTGTATCGATAGGCTTTACCGAGGGGTTTTACTATAAGCCAAGAATTGACTTTGAAATTCTTGAACGCTATAGTGAAGGGCTAATTGCTTTAAGTGCATGTCTTTCGGGGGATGTGCCTAAGGCGTTGATGAATAATGATTTTGAACGGGCAAAAACAGTAGCTAAAAGGTATAACGATATCTTTGGAGAGGGCAATTTTTATCTTGAAATACAGAGCAATGGTATAGAGGAACAAAAATTTGTAAATAGTCAGCTTATAAAGCTATCTAAGGAAATGGAAATCCCTCTTGTTGCTACAAATGATGCTCATTATTTAAGAAAAGAAGATGCGAGAGCTCATGAGATTTTGCTATGTATACAGACTGGTAAGAATATAAATGACGAAGATAGAATGAGGTTTTCTACCGATGACTTCTATGTTAAATCTCCTGAGGAGATGAACGAGGTTTTTATAAACATACCGGAAGCTATATCAAATACAGTAAAGATTGCAAAGATGTGTAATGTTGAACTTGAATTTGGAAAATTACACCTACCGAAATTTAGTATCCCCGATAATAGGGATGCCTATGATTATCTGAAAGAATTATGCTATGAAGGTTTGACACGTATATTTGGTGAAGATGTTCAGGACAAGATTGAGAGATTGGAATATGAGCTATCTGTTATAAAGCAGATGGGGTATGTAGATTATTTTTTAATTGTTGGTGATTTTATTAGATATGCGAGGGACAATGGTATACCTGTTGGTCCCGGTAGAGGTTCTGCCGCAGGAAGTCTTGTTGCATATTCTTTAGGTATAACCAATATTGACCCGCTAAAGTATAATTTGCTTTTCGAACGCTTCCTAAATCCTGAGAGGGTTACAATGCCTGATATAGATATAGATTTTTGTTATGAGAGAAGGCAAGAGGTAATTGACTATGTTGTCAGGAAATATGGAGAGGATAGGGTTGCACAAATAATAACTTTCGGTACAATGGCTGCAAGGGGAGCTATTAGAGATGTAGGAAGGGCACTAGATATAGCCTATAACGAAGTAGATGTTGTAGCAAAAATGATTCCTATGCAAATTGGAATGAGCATCGAAAAAGCATTAGAGATGAATCATGAACTTAAGTTAAAATATGAGCAGGATAGCAATATAGAGCTACTTATAGATACAGCGAGACTTCTTGAAGGTATGCCAAGACATGCTTCTACTCATGCAGCAGGCGTTGTTATTTCTAAGGAACCTATAACCAATTATGTACCCCTTCAAAAGAATGATGAAAGTATCACAACCCAGTTCCCAATGGGTCAATTGGAAGAAATGGGCCTTTTGAAGATGGATTTTTTGGGGCTTAGAACTCTAACTGTTATTAGGGATGCTGTTGATTTGATATATAGCAATTATAAGGTTAGTGTGGATATTGATAGGCTTGAAATGAATGATCCTAAGGTTTTTAAAATAATTGGAGAGGGTAGAACCTCGGGAATTTTTCAGCTTGAAAGTGCAGGAATGACTCAGTTTATGAAGGAACTAATGCCTTCATCATTAGAGGATATTATCGCCGGAATTTCTTTGTACCGTCCAGGACCAATGGATCAGATCCCTAGATATATAAAAAATAAAAATAATCCGGAAGGGATAAAATATGACCATCCACTTCTTGAAGATATTTTGAATGTAACCTATGGCTGTATGGTTTATCAGGAACAGGTCATGCAGATAGTAAGAGATTTAGGTGGATATTCCATGGGAAGATCCGATTTAGTACGTCGTGCAATGTCAAAAAAGAAAGTAAATGTAATGGAACAGGAAAGGAAAAATTTTATTCATGGTATAGATGACGAAAATGGAAATATTATAGTAATGGGATGTGTAAGAAATGGTGTAGATGAAGCAACAGCGAATAGAATTTTTGATGAGATGATGGATTTTGCCAGCTATGCCTTCAATAAATCCCATGCCGCAGCATATGCAGTAGTAGCTTATCAGACAGCATGGCTTAAATGCTATTATCCCGTTGAATTCATGGCAGCTTTACTAAATAGCTTTTTAGGAAGCAGTGATAAAATATCTCAGTACGTATACGAATGTAAAGCTTTGAATATTGAAGTTCTACCTCCGGATATTAATGAAAGTCATATAAAATTTACTGTAGTAAACGGCAAAATACGATTTGGATTGGCAGCTGTTAAAAACGTAGGAGAAGGTGCTGTAAAATCCATCATTGATGAAAGAAATGCGAGAGCAGATTACAGGTCTTTTAGGGATTTTTGCGAGAGAATTGATGGTAAAGAAGTAAATAAGAGGTGCATAGAAAGTCTCATAAAAAGTGGTGCGTTCGATTCTTTGGGGGTCTATAGATCAAGGATTATCGCTGTTTTTGAGAAAATGTTAGATGGGATTGCCCAGATAAAAAAGCGTAATATGGATGGACAAATGTCACTATTTGAAATGCCGACAGCTGTGGAGGATAAGGTAAACTCCAAAGAATCAGTTATTTATGAAGAGGAGGATATATATCCTGATATAAAAGAATATCCTAATAAAGTTCTTCTATCTATGGAAAAAGATATGCTCGGGCTTTATATTTCAGGACATCCTCTAAGTGAGTTTGACAAAGAACTCAATAAAATGGTCACTTTATATAGTTCGGATTTAAACTTTGACATGAATCATAATGAAGACAACTATTCTTTAGAGGATGCAAAAAATATTTCGGATGGCATGAATGTTGTAGTTGGAGGAATAATTACATCAAAGAAGACTAAAACTACAAGAAATAATAATTTGATGGCTTTTTTAACTCTAGAAGATTTATATGGTATGATGGAAGTTATCGTGTTTCCAACAACACTCGAGAAGTATGCGAAGTTAATCATTGAAGAAAATATTGTTCTAATTAAAGGAAGAGTTAGTATAAAGGAAGAAGAGCAACCCAAAATAGTATGCGAGGAAATAAGCTCGCTAAAAAAAATGCATATTCAAAAGATCTATTTAAGGTTAAGTCCCCAAATGGAGGAAGGTAAAAGGGAATCGCTGATGGCCTTATTGAAATACTTCAATGGAAATACTCCAGTGTATATATGTTTCGAAGGTGATAAAAAGGCAAGAATATTAGAGAAGGATTTTTGGGTAGCATTAAATGACTGTGTTATTTCCGAATTAATGCAAAGGCTTGGAGAAGAAAATGTTAAGGTTGTATAATAAGGCTTTATCGAAAAAATTTACAACATCTCGAACATAAAGCTCAGCACCGAAGCTTAAAAAACTTCCAACGCAAGAACATTATATTGCTATACAAAAAAATGTAAATTTGGTTTTTGAAAGGTCAAGTGATTAGTTGGTTTTCGTAACTACCTAATATTGTTTAAAATGCAGAAATTGTGAATCGATTTTTAAGAAGCAATAGAAATTGATCAAAAGATATTAATTAAATTTGAAATAATACGATAATAAATAAGTATTGATATGTTTAAAAAGTTAGTTTTAAATAGAAACTAGTCAATAGGTGTTTTATTAAAGTTACTTTTATTAAGGTGAAAATATATATATTAATCAATGGAACTTATTAGGACACCTAATGTGCAAGTTTATAGGCATTGCAATCTATGGAGGTGATGGATTCGTATTAAAATTCGTATTGATTTTTGCTTTGAATTAATATATAGTTATGACGAGGTGGTTTTGTTTGGATTGGGAAAACGAAAAAGTATCAGGTGATTATATTATAATAAAAGCGGAAGAGAATGGTGTAAACATTATTGGACTTACCAGAGGCCGCGATACAAAATTTCATCATACTGAGAAGCTCGATAAGGGTGAACTGCTTATAGCCCAATTTACCGAGAATACTTCTGCGATAAAAATTAGAGGAAAAGCTAAAGTGTTATGTCGGCATGGAGAAATTCTTTCAGGTGAATAAGGCTGTTTCCAAAAATTCTTTGCTTAAGATTTGTGGGATAACCCATTAGAACAAGTTCTTAGAACAGTTCGTTAAAGAGTTTTTTGAGATCACCTAAAAAAGGGGCGTGTTTATATGTGGACAGTGGTGTATATGGCTCAAAGCAGGGATATTGCCACTTCAATGCAGGATTTATTGACCAATGAAGGTATATTGGTTAAATTGAGACCAATCAGTAAGAATCATGAAAATAATGATAATTACTATGAAGTGCTTGTTCCAGAGGCAGAAGTTGAAGAAGCACATAGTGTAATTATCGAAAAGGGATATTAAGTTGTTTTATTATGTTAATAGGAAAGATTAGATTATCCCGTGTTTAACAGTATTAACACGGGTTTAATTTAACCTACTTTGAATAAAGAGATTGAGTCAAATAGAATTTTTTCTCAATCTTTAAATTGAAAAAAGGGGTGATTATATTGAGTAATATAAGGACAATAGGTGTACTTACTAGTGGTGGGGATGCCCCAGGAATGAACGCTGCTATTAGATCAGTAGTGAGATCTGGTCTGTATTATGGAATGAAAGTTATGGGTATAAGAAAAGGATTTAACGGTTTAATTAATGGTGATATTGAAGAAATGACTGCAAGATCTGTAGGCGACATAATACAGAGAGGTGGGACGATATTACAAACAGCAAGATCCCCACAGTTTAAAACTGAAGAAGGTCTTAATAAGGCAATGGCAATGGCTAAAGTTTTTGGTATTGATGCTTTAGTTGTAATTGGCGGTGATGGCTCTTTTAAAGGAGCAAAGGATATAAGCAAATATGGTATGAATGTTATAGGTATCCCAGGAACTATTGATAATGATATTGGTTGTTCCGAATATACAATAGGATATGACACCGCATTAAATACTGTACAAGATGCGATAGACAAAATAAGAGATACTGCATATTCCCATGAAAGATGTAGCGTTCTTGAAGTTATGGGGAGGCATGCTGGGTACATAGCAGTTAATGTAAGTATATCGGGCGGTGCAGAAGCTGTTATTTTGCCTGAAAAACCTTATGATCTTGATAAAGATGTATTGAAGCCAATAATTGAAGGGCGTAATAGGGGTAAAAGAAATTATACCGTTATTGTAGCGGAAGGTGTTGAAGGAAAAGCTATAGAAATAGCAAAAGAAATAACAGAAAAGACCGGTATTGAGGCAAGGGCGACAATACTAGGACATATTCAACGTGGTGGAAGTCCAACGGTTCAAGATAGAGTTATGGCAAGTATGATGGGGCTTAAGGCTGTTGAAGTTTTAAAAGCCGGAGGCAAAAACAGAGTCATTTGTTTAAAAAACAATAGTCTTATTGACCTTGATATAGACGAAGGGCTTGCCATGAAAAAGGCTTTACCTGAGGAGTTAATTGGATTAAGTAAAATACTGACTTTATAAGTTTTAGGTCTACTAGTTATTAAATAGCCTTTTAGAAAATTTGTATATAGCTATATCAAAAATGTAAAACAGTTTTTTAAAGGCAACTAAATAAAAATGCTTATTTTAATTTTTATTGGGTAAATTAAAGGTGGAGATTATGTATATATCTGAAACGGATATTGTAGTAAGATATGCTGAAACTGACCAAATGGGAATAGTGCATCATTCGAATTATCCTGTATGGTACGAAGTTGCCAGGACTGATTTTATTAAGGGAATTGGAATGCCCTACTCTGAAATTGAGAAAAAGGGTTATATGCTCCCTTTACTAGAATTGAAGAGTTGTTATAAAGCGACCGCAAAATACGAAGATGAATTGCTTATTACAACAAAAATTAAGCACATGTCCTTTACAAGAATTACATTTTATTATGAGATTTTTAAAAAGCCTCAAAAGGTATTAATTAATTGTGGCGAGACTATGCATGTATGGACAGATAAGACGTTAAAACCTCTTAATATGAAAAAATGTGCTCCGGATATCTATAACCTAATTCTAAGAGTTGCACAAGAGGATAAATAAAGGATTGAATAATGCAATAAAGCAACCAAAAAAATAACAGGTGGTGAATAGGTGAATATTCCAAATATTCTTACATTAATAAGATTTTTACTTGTCCCTGTTTTTGGATATTATTTATATAATGAGCAATTTCTTGTAGCAATTATAATTTTTGTAAGTGCGTGTATTACAGATATTTTGGATGGAGTAATAGCAAGAAAATTCAACATGATTACTTCCTTTGGAAAATTGGCTGATCCATTAGCGGATAAATCTATACAATTGACAGCATTGGCTATACTTACACTACAAAAAATAATACCCTTACCTGTTTTAATAATAGTCTTAGCTAAAGAAGTATTTATGATTGCAGGGAGTGTATTGCTTTATAAGAAAGTAAATTTTGTTGTACAGGCAAACTGGTACGGCAAAATGACTACTGTAATATTTTCCTTTGCTATAGTTATGACTATAATTCTTCAATTGCAGCGAGGTATAAATACCTATGCAAGTCTTCTTATTGATATATTTGTATTTGTTGCGGTTTTATCTACATTATTTTCCTTTTTCATGTATTCTATGGAATTTAGAAAGCTAAATGTTATGAATAACGTAAAGAAAAACTAATTTTATGTGTATCTTAATATTTATTTTTATATTAAACAATGTTATAATTAGACTATATAAAGAATATATTTTAGGGGAATTTTGGTTTTATTAAGTTAATATGAATTATAATTATTGTTATGCATGTAAAATGAGTTAGAGTCCTTCGTGTTGTAGTAGTTGTTGTATATTTTTGTATTTCCATTTCTTAAATCATTCTCTCAAATCAATAATTCCTAAATAATTTTTATTTTAGGAGGAGTATTAAGTGAAGAGAAAGCCAGACTTATTTATTGTTGCTGCTATTATTATGGTGCTCTCTGCAAATTACCTTTTATTCAAAAATCCTATTGGATATTTAGTTAATCTGAAAGATCCTTGGTTTGGAGTTGGATTATTTGCAGGTGGCATATTATTAGTTCTTATGAATTTTTTCGCAAAGAGAACCTATTCAAAGTCTTATATCAACTATAAACCTAGAGAAATTTGGCTTATGGCTATTTTGGTATTTGTCGTAGGGGTTATTAGTATTGTCTATTCTATGGTAGGTAAATATTTTTCAGACAGATTAATTATTGAAGAGCTATATATTAATTTAATTATCCAGATTTTCATATCAGCTTTAATAATTGTTGCTATTCGTGAATTGTACACATATACTTACGAGTATCCGGTGAGAAAAGTACTCAAAGTGATGGATAAGGCAGGGCAATTAATTGATAACATGAAATATAAGGAAGCGTTAAGTGAGTTTGATATAGTTGAAAAAAAGCTTAATTGTTTTAAGCATCCCCATATTTATGGATGGATCAAACAATCAAAGGGGCTATGCTGTTTAGAATTAGCAAAGCATGAAGATAGAAAGAAAAATTTACTTTTAGCTGTTAATGAATTTGAACAGATCTTAAAATTAAAGGAATTGAAAGCTCAACATGGTCAGGTAAAAGTTGATATTGGGAATATATTTTATGAGATTGCTGAAATGGATAATAATGCATCTTACTATGAAAATGCACTTAATCTATTTAATGATGCTCTTATACAATACAAACTCGAAAAAGATTTTGATGGATGCATGAACGCTTTGAGAAATGCTGAGAGAACGAAGACAGCTCTTGTTCTTGGAAAGACAAGTTAAACATTAGAATTAAAATAATCTTTATAAGGAACCCAAAAAAGCTCGTTTCTACGAACTTATTTTAATATAGCTTAAAGGTATAGAATATTTGTACAAATTGAAGTTGATTTTATATTGTTTATTATAAATGCTTAATTAATCAAATAGTAAAACAAGTTAACAAAGTTTAATCTTGTTTAAGGCAATATTTATTATTTTTTATAAGGAGGAATATAAATTGAAAAAGGCAGTAAGTTCTTTATTGGCATTAGCCATGCTTTTGAGTTTTTTGCCATCAACTATGAAGGTGTCTGCAGCCGGAAGTTATAACTATGCTGAAGCTCTCCAAAAAGCTATTTATTTCTACGAGTGCCAGCAAGCAGGTCCATTGCCTGAATGGAATCGTGTTGAGTGGCGTGGAGATGCAACAATGAATGATAGTGTATTAGGTGGCTGGTATGATGCAGGAGACCACGTTAAATTTAATTTACCTATGTCATTCAGTGCTTCTATGTTAGGGTGGGCATTGTATGAATATGGTGACCAAATAGAATCTTCTGGTCAAAAAGTTCACCTCGAGAACAACTTAAAATTCGTATTGGACTATTTGGTAGCTTGTGACAAAGGTACCAGTATAGTATATCAGATAGGAGATGGTGATAAAGACCATGCTTGGTGGGGTCCAGCAGAGGTTATAGAAAAGAGGATGGAAAGACCTACTTTTACTGGTAAACCTACTTGTGTAACTGCACAAATGGCAGCTGCCCTTGCAATTGGTTCAATAGTTCTAAAAAATGATACATATCTCAAACACGCAAAAAGTCTATACGCCCTATCTGATGCTACAAGAAGTGATGAAGATTATGTGGCAGCAAACAACTTCTATAGATCTTGGAGTGGATGGCAGGATGAGCTTATGTGGGCTTCAGTGTGGTTATATTTAGCGACTAATGACGATACGTATCTACAAAAGGCAGAAGCACTTGTTCCTCTTCAGAACAAAGAGGACCAATCAGACTTAATCAAATTTAGATGGGCTCATTGTTGGGATGATGTTTTAAGTGGAGCTATGTTAATGCTTGCAAAAGTAACTGATAAGCAAGAGTACCACGAATATACTGAGAGACATCTTGATTGGTGGACTGTTGGATATGACGGAAGAAGGGTTCAATATGTGGATGATCTTGCATGGCTGGACACATGGGGTTGCTTAAGATATGCGACAACTCAAGCATTCCTTGCTACAGTATATGCTGACAGTATATCTGACGCTACACTAAAGGATAGATATCAGACTTTTGCTAAAAATCAAGTGGATTATGCTCTTGGTAGTAGTGGAAGAAGCTTTGTTTGTGGCTTTGGAGTAAATCCACCGGAGCATCCTCATCACAGAACTGCTCATGGTTCATATACCGATCAAATGGAATTTCCTGACTACCACAGACATATTCTTTATGGTGCACTTGTAGGTGGACCTAATCAGACAGGAGAATATCTTGATAGTATTAAAGACTATATTGCAAATGAAGTTGCAACAGACTACAATGCTGGTTTTGTTGGAGCACTTTGTAGTATGTATGCTAAACACGGGGGGACTCCTCTTGCGAACTTCCCTGAGCCAGAGGAAAAAGAAGATGAGTTTTTCGTTGAAGGTATTATTATGAATAATGCATCAAATGATATGGCTCTCAAATTATTTTTGAATAACCGTTCAGCATGGCCAGCAAGATTGGTTTCAGATTTGAAATACCACTATTATGTAGATCTTTCGGAGGGTGTAGATCCTAGCGATGTTACAGTTTCTACAAACTATATTGAAAATGATATGGATGCGACTGTTTCACAACTTATACCATATCCGGGTAAAGAGAATATCTACTATGTTGAAGTTAAGTATGTAGACAGTACAAACATTTATCCTGGTGGGCAGTCTCCACATTCTGCTGAATTACAACTTCGTTTGACAGCAAAATCTGGTTCTAATTGGGATCCTACAAATGACCCTTCATTTAAAGGGCTGGATACAGGAGAAAAACCAACTAAATCAAATACCATAACTGTTTATGCTGGAGATACATTGATATTTGGTACAGAGCCAGATGGTACAACACCTGGACCAATCAATACACCGGTAAAAACACCTTCACCAACACCTACACCGACTGGAACAACCCTTGTGAAAGGTGATATAAATGGTGATGGAGAATTCGATTCAATAGATTTTGGATTCTTAAGATTGTACCTCCTCGGCACTAGAACATTGACAGAAGAGCAGCTTGAAGCGGCTAACGTTAATGGAAATGATGATGTTGATTCACTAGATTTTGGGCTTATGAGACAGGTGTTGCTTGGAATGAGGCAGGATTTTTAGTTAATTGTAATTTTTGTTGAAGTATAGGAATTTAAAAAAAGCAGTTACACATAATATTTGTGTGACTGCTTTTTTTATTTTCTAAGAAAGTGCATTGATTTTCTAAAAAAATAAAACCTTGAGTCGCAGAAGACGCAAGGCTTTCAAAAGAAATGTAAAAGTGTACCATATGGGTTTTAAACGGGGCGTAGCCCCCTTTGTTCTTACGCTCCTTATGAATGAAAGGAGCAAAAACGAAGGGGCTCGATGCACTGTAGTTTTTATATATGTCAGTTAAACTACATAAAATAGTAAAGAGCCAAAATTGTTTACAAATTTATTTTCGTTTATGTTACAATTAAAAAATAATCAGGTTGTATAAAACTATACGATATTTAAGCTAGAAAAGTTCAGCATTGATGTGTTTAAGCCTTAAATGCTAGAAACATTATTTTCATTTAAAATATGAAAAAATAGAATTTCTTATTAAGCAATTGCATAGTTTTTTTAACCACCAAATACTTAGTGCTGCTTTACATTATTAACATTATGAAAGAGGTATCTATTATGAATAGAGATATAAAGAAAATTATTTCTGAAATGACTGTTGAGGAAAAGGCAAGTTTATGTTCCGGTTTGGATAATTGGCGTACAAAACCTGTTGAAAGGCTGGGGATACCATCAATCATGATGACAGATGGTCCAAATGGATTAAGAAAACAGATGGAAGATGCCCAGTTAACTGATGTTAACAACAGCATTCCGGCTACCTGTTTTCCGACAGCTGTAGCTATGGCTTGTTCATGGGATCGAAATCTACTTAAAAAAATTGGGGATGCTATAGCACAGGAGTGTTTGGCAGAGGGAGTTTCTATCGTGCTTGGACCTGGGGCTAATATAAAGCGTTCACCTTTATGCGGGAGAAATTTTGAGTATTTTTCGGAGGATCCCTATCTCTCTTCGGAAATGGCTGCAAACCACATTGATGGAGTACAAAGCAGAGGAGTGGGTTCATCTTTAAAGCACTTTTGTGCCAACAACCAGGAGTATAGGAGATTGACAGTTAATGCAAATGTTGATGAAAGAACTTTGCGGGAAATATACCTTGCAAGCTTTGAGGGTGCAGTAAAGCAGTCGAAGCCCTGGACAGTAATGTGTTGTTATAATAAGGTAAACGGGGAGTATGGTTCGGAAAACTCCTATCTGCTTACTGATATTCTAAGAAAAGAATGGGAACATGATGGGATTGTTGTATCGGATTGGGGAGCGGTAAACAAAAGAGTAAAGGGGCTTAAAGCTGGCTTAGAGCTAGAGATGCCTTATAGTGGAGGCGACAGAGATAGGCAAATAGCTGAAGCTGTAGCGAAGGGAGAATTGTCGGAAGAAGTTCTTGACAGAGCTGTAGAAAGGTTATTGAAGATAATTTTTAGAGCGGTTGACAGCAAAAAGCCCAATTCAACCTTTGATAAGAAGGCTCATCATGAATTGGCAAGGGAAGTTGCAAGAGAATCAATGGTTTTGTTGAAGAATGAAGATAATATTTTGCCGTTAAAGAAACAAGGCACAATAGCATTGATTGGAGCTTTTGCCAAAGAGCCAAGATTCCAGGGCGGAGGAAGTTCGCATGTTTGTCCTACATACCTATCAAACGCATATGACGGAATAATAAATGCTAAGGATCAGAAGGCTGAAATCATATATTCACAAGGCTATAACTTAGAAAGTGATAAAATAGACGAAAATCTAATAGATGAGGCAACAAAAGTGGCAGCAAAATCTGATGTGGCAGTCATATTTGCAGGATTAATAGAAAGCTATGAATCTGAAGGCTATGACAGAGAGCATTTGTGCATACCCCAAAATCACATAAAGTTGATTGAAGCTGTGTCAAAGGTGCAGGCTAATACTGTTGTAATACTAAGTAACGGTTCCCCTATTGAGATGCCCTGGATTGGTAAGGTAAAGGCTGTTTTGGAAACATACCTTGGAGGACAGGCAATAGGTGAAGCAATAGCAGACGTTTTATTTGGTGATTTATGTCCATGCGGAAAGTTAGCAGAAACTTTTCCTATGGAATTAAGTCATAATCCTTCTTATTTAAATTTCCCGGGTGAAGGGGATTTGGTTGAATACAAGGAAGGTTTATTTGTGGGATATAGATATTATGATACAAAAAAAATAAAACCATTATTCCCCTTTGGTTTTGGCCTTAGTTATACAAATTTCGAGTACAGTGATATAAAGTTAAGTAAAAAAGAAATTCTGGACAATGAAACATTAAATATTAGTGTAAAAGTCAAGAATGTTGGGCAAATGCGGGGTAAGGAAATTGTTCAATTGTATGTAAGGGATATTGAAAAAAGTGTAATAAGACCAGATAAAGAGTTAAAAGGTTTTGACAAGATTGAGCTGGATGTGGGAGAGGAAAAGACAGTAACCTTTACTTTGAACAAAAGAGCCTTTGCTTACTATAATACTGAAATAAAAGATTGGTATGTTGAAAGTGGAGAATTTGAAATATTAATAGGGAAGTCATCACAGCAAATAGTTCTTAGTGATTTTGTAACGGTGAATTCTACTACTAAGATAAAGAAGAAGTTTGATATGAATTCAACTGTAGAA
The DNA here is from genome assembly GCA_012519925.1 of Clostridiaceae bacterium. GTDB lineage: Bacteria > Bacillota > Clostridia > Acetivibrionales > Acetivibrionaceae > Acetivibrio. Next base: position 7,284 of record JAAYPF010000024.1, on the reverse strand, counting down.
GATATAATGAATAGCCCAGGTGGCTTAGATAAATTGAATCAAGTCATGCATGGATTTTTAGCAAAGCATGGAATGGACAGAGGAATCAAATATATGGAGCAAAATATGGAAAAGGCTATGATTGCCTATATGCCAATACGCTCAATGCCTATATTTACCAGTAACGAAGTTACAAAGGAAATGGTTCAAGAGCTTTTTGAGCTGTTGAATAGTTAAGCTAAAATTGAGGAATGATTATGCAAAAAGTTATTTTTCTTGTTGATATGAATGCCTTTTTCATAAGTTGTGAAATGTCTCAAAATCCTGAATTAAAGGGAAAGCCGGCAGCTGTTGCAGGAAATCCGAAAAAGAGGACAGGGATTATTCTTGCTGCAAATTATGAGGCGAGGAAGTTCGGGGTAAAGACCACAATGCTTATACACGAAGCGAAAAAGCTTTGCCCCAAAATTATTCTTGTACATCCCCGCCATGATCTTTATGAAGATAAGTCAAGAGAAGTAATGAGCATATTGTCGAGATATTCACCAGTGATACAGCAAAATAGTATTGACGAGGCATGGCTTGATATGACAGGTTGTGAGGCGTTATTCGGCAAACCTACAGAGGCAGCACAAAAAATTATGAACGCTATAATGAATGAGCTGGATCTATGGTGCTCTATAGGTATTTCTGAAAATAAATTTTTGGCAAAGATGGCATCGGAAATAAAGAAGCCTCTTGGAATCACAGAATTATGGAGACGGGATATAAGTGAGAAGCTGTGGCCGCTTCCTGTTAGGTCAATGTACGGAATTGGGAAGCAAACAGAAAAGATTCTTAAAAGTATTGGTGTATATAAAATTGGGGATATAGCAAAAAGTGATCCTGTATTTCTTGCTAAAAAACTTGGTAAATATGGTGAAGATATTTACCGTTTGGCAAATGGTATTGATGAATCGGAAGTTTTGGAAAATCCATTGGTGAAAAATAAATCTATTGGCAGATCCACAACATTGCCAGAGAATATAACCGACTTAGAACTGGCAAAAACCATTCTATTAAAATTAGCAGAAGAGGTTGGAATGGAGGCTAGAAAGCAGAACTATAAAGGGAGAACTATATCAATAGCTATAAGATACGACGATTTTAAAACCATAACCCGCCAAAAATCTGTGAGTACTACATATTTGACAAAGGATATATATGCAGTTGGAGCAAAACTGTTAGAGGACAATTGGAACAATAGAAAGCCAGTGAGGTTGTTGGGAATTTCCCTTAATAATATTTCGGAGGATGAAGCAGAGCAGATGTCAATATTTGATTTGAATGACAGCGAAGACCCCGATGAAAAGGAAGAAAAGCTTGAAAAAGCACTTGACTCAATAAGAGAAAGATATGGTACTGATAAAATCAAAAGAGCAGTAATACTAAAGGAAGGGCTTTAGAGTTGGAAAAAGCAACTATAGAACGATTGCTAGTTTAACCTAAGGAAATTATGGTGTTTTTATATATTGATATTGTCATAAAGTTTATTGGAAAGCTATAATTTATTATATATAATAAATAAAAACTCTGGGGCACCTCTGCCCCGACGTTTTACCTCTTTCGCTTATTTTTTAAAAGAGGTAAAAACAAAATATTTATAATAAGGTGGAGAGAATATGGCACTACAATATGATATGCCACTTGAGGCACTTAAAGAATACAAACCTAAACTTACAAAAGAGCCTGATTTTGAGGAGTTTTGGGATAATAGTCTTAAAAAGCTTGCTCAAGTACCGTTAAAATTCGAACGTTCACCCTATGACTATCCTGTTAAGGGCGTAAAGGTCTACAGAGTATCCTATTTAGGGTTTGAGAATGCAAATATTGAAGGATGGTTGGCAATACCTAAGGGAGAGAGCTTGTGTCCCGGAATAGTATTATATCACGGATACAATTGGGCATCGGAAGGTATGGTCAATGAAGTGGTGGATTTAGCTTTAAAAGGTTATGTTGTAATGAATATGCTAGTACGTGGTCAGCAAGGAAATAGTGTTGATAATATTGTTTCTTCAACGGGATTTGTTCCAGGATGGATGTGTAAAGGAATATTAAACCCTGAGGAATACTACTACAGAGCAGTTTATTTAGATGCGGTTCGAGCATTAGAGGTTTTGGCATCCATGCCGGAAGTGGATAAGACTAGAATTGCTGTGATGGGAGGAAGCCAAGGGGGAGCATTATCTTTAGCTGCTGCTGCCTTATCCGATATACCTAAAGTTGCAGTAGCTGATTACCCGTACCTGTCAAATTTTGAGCGAGCTGTTGATATTGCTCCTCAAGGACCTTATCAGGAAATTGTCCAATACTTAAGAAGAAATGCCAAACCTGAAATTGAAGTTCAAGTTAAAAAGACGCTTTCTTATTTTGATATTATGAACCTTGCATCAAGGATAAAATGTAGGACCTGGGTTAGTGTAGGATTGGTAGATGAAATAACACCACCTTCAACAATTTTTGCCGCCTACAATAATTTGACTTGTCCAAAGGAAATAGCGGTATATAAATATTTTGGTCATGAGTATATACCGGTTGCTGTTGAGACTAAGCTGAGGATGTTAATGGATGAATTGAAGCCATAATAGATTAAGTAAAACTATAGGAGATTAGGGCATGAAATGAAGGCTGTTATTTAGTTTGTTTAATTGGCTATAATCCAGATATATCTAGGCATCAAGCTAAATCCAAAGTTGACAATGGTTGTAAGCTATGATATAATGAATTAAGTGAATAGGCATTTTCCTATATTGTTAGGAAAGTGCCTTTCGTGTTATTTTTTGGAATTTCCATTTAATGTATATAGGAAGGAGGGAATACGAAATAACTCACGCATTATAGTATATAGCAAAGGTCTTAGGATTAAGGCACTATCAGATCTCATCAATACAAAACAAGCAGAAAAGCATATCAAAACAGGTCAAATATTTACACTAGAAAAAGTAAGAAGAATACCATGTACTCTAGATCAAGAGCTCCGCAATGGAAATTGTTTTCAAAAGTTTGTGAAACACAAAACAATAGAAACGTGTTTGCGACATTATGAAAGATTAGTGTTAAAACACAAAAAAAGGAGGCTGCAATTTATGATACTAAGAAATTGTGCTGGTGGTATAGTGTTTTTTGGGGACAAAGTTTTTTTGCTTAAGAACGAAAAGGATGAATGGGTATTTCCTAAAGGCGTAATGCGAAATGGAGATCATGCTGCTGAAGTTGCTCAAAAGAGAGTTTTAGAAGAAGGTGGAATAATTGCTTACATTCTATCTATAGCCGGTGATACGAGTTACGAATTCTATTCTGTTACTAGACAAAAGCCTATCTGCAATAAAATTACGTGGTTTATTATGAGTACAGATTCCGATAAATATAACATTTCTGAAAAGGAAAAGTTCCAAGAGGGCGGTTTTTTTGATATTGAAGAAGCGATGAATCTTATCACTTACAGTCAGGATAAGGCTTTGCTTAATCTATCCTATAAGAAATACAAAGAATTACCTTAATAGTTACTAATTAAGGTCATATATTACTATGTTTTTTAGTGTTCGCTATACTTTAAATCATGATATCAAATTCAACAAGGACAATGGGAGAGTCTCATTGTCCTTGTTTTAGTATATTTATGAACGTTAATAAATACAATTGTAATTTTAGCTAACACTTTGTCCTGTCTAAGTAGCATACTGTCATTGTGTGTTCTTCTATTCACATAAACCCTCCATCTGCATATTTTAGTAATAGGTTTCAAATATCGTTGAGGAAATTAAACACAATGGAGGGGTATTCATGTCAAAAGGTAAAATAAGACATATGTTTCTTGGTGGTAATACATCACAGGGGTTTTTTAGTTATTATGATTACATATTGAGTCAAGAAGAGGCAACGAGGATAATTTGCATTAAAGGTGGCCCAGGAGTTGGCAAATCAACATTTATGAAAAAAATAGGTAAAGAGATGGAAGATAGGGGCTATGACGTAGAATATATGCACTGTTCAAGCGATAATAACAGCATTGATGGAGTAGTAATTCCTGCAATAAAGGTGGCTCTTTTAGATGGAACGGCTCCCCATGAAGAGGTTTCCTATGCACAATATCTCTTTGATTTGCAGGAAGTGTGGTGAAAAAAGAATAGATACAAATTTTATTGATTATTTCACAGTGATTTTCGACCCAAGACAAGAAGGTAAAATTCAGCATAAACTGCTGGATGTACCTTTTATTGCCGTGGCTGCAACTATATGTAGATGTGATGAGTGGGGAGAGATGGAGGAATGGGCTTGTGCAAAAGAAGATTGGCTCAGGCAGTATCTTGAGTTACCCAATGCAATTCCATCTTGGTTTACAATAGCACGAGTATTAGACGTAGTTGACCCAATGCAGTTTGAAAATGCTTTGTATAGTGGATGCAGGAAGTTACACAACTCAAAGAAGGTGATGTAGAAGCGATTGACGGCAAAACAATGAGAGGAACGTCAAACAAAAGTGCCTGAAAAAAGCTATTCATATTGTGAGTGCATGGTGCAGCAGTGATAAACTTGTTCTTGGTCAGGTGAAGGCGGATAATAAGAGTAATGAGATTACAGCTATACCAGAGCTTTTAGACTTATTGTTCATAAAAGGAGCTATTGTTACAATTGATGCTATGGGAAAAATAAAAAAGGTTTTAGGAGAGACAAAAAAAGTTTGATTTATTCTACAATTTTACGACTAGTTTGATAAATGAAGAGCCCAAAACCTGTTGTTTTAAAGAGGTTAAGGGCTGTTTTTATCTTGTTTTACTGCAAAAGTCTGGATTTTTACACTAATACGATCATTATTTTAATTTCTTATTATAAGTAAAACTAAAACGAACAAGAAAAGTTATGACCGAAGCGAATTTTCTTGATTGCCATTATGGGATTTTCTTTAAATATAACATTTGTGAGCCCCTAGGCATATTATAAAGAAAAACTACCGAGGGTGATTTTTGTGATAATAATTGAAGAAGTATTTCGAAGTATGGATGAAGAAAGTAGAAGAAGCATGCTTGAAAACATACTAGTTAATATAATTCAAAACACAAAAAGTTGGGAAGAACCAAACACTTCTATTAATTATGAACACTCAATAAAGAAAAATATATAAAAAGAGTTTTAAAAAATACTTAATATCGTGGATCTTTAGCTTTAGCTTGGAGGGTAGGACAAAATGAATATTGCAGCAATATATTGCAGATTATCCGATGAAGACAGAAATAAATCAAGTAAGACTGAGGATTCGGAAAGTATTCAAAATCAAAAAAAGCTTCTCCTAGAATTTGCAAGAGAAAATAAATGGGAGGTCTATAGAATTTATTGTGATGATGACTACTCAGGACTTGACTCAGAGCGACCGGAATTTAATCAGTTGATTTCCGATGCAAAGGCAGGTAAATTTAATATAATACTATGCAAAAGTCAATCACGCTTTACAAGGGATATGGAAATGGTTGAAAAATACCTTCACAATAAGTTTGTTGAATGGGGTATAAGATTTGTGGGACTTACCGATAATGCTGACACCCTTGAAAAAGGAAATAAAAAGTCAAGACAGATTAACGGACTAGTTAATGAGTGGTATTGTGAAGATATATCTGAAAATATCAAAGCAGTGTTTGAGGTAAAGCGAAAAAGAGGCGAGTTTATAGGCTCTTTTGCACCCTATGGATATAAGAAAGACCCTCAAAACAAAAATAAATTTTTGCTGGATTTAGAAGCTGCACAGATAGTTAAAATGATCTTTAGTTGGTATCTTGAAGGTTATGGAGTACAGCACATAGCATTTATGCTCAATCAAAAAGGCATACCTAATCCTACGAAATATAAGGAACTTAGCGGACTAAAATATAAAAACACTTTCAAGACGGATGAGTATGGACTTTGGAATAAAACAACCATAAGGCGTATTCTAAGGAATGAAATCTATATAGGTCATATGATTCAAGGAAAACGGAAAAAAGTAAGTTATAAATCAAAGAAAATAATAGCTAATTCAAGTGATAAATGGGTTAAGGTTGAAAACACACATCAGCCAATAGTTGATAACGATACTTTCTTAGCTGTACAGCGTAGAATAAACGGAAAGGTCAAATCCACAGGAAACGGCAAAACGCATTTGTTTGCCTCAAAAGTAAAATGCAAAGATTGCGGAAGTACTATGCTGAAGGTAACCACAGGTAAGTATAGTTATTTAAGATGCAAACTATACTCTGTATCTGCTGGCAATCAAATGTGTACAAGTCATTTGATCCGACTAGATGAACTGACAGATTTGATAAAAGATAAGATTAAAGAGTATTTTAACAGATATATTGATGTTCATAGGGTAGTTGAAAGATTAGAGAAGGAACAGCAAACGTCACAAAGTCATAGCATACATAATAATGAGCTGGAGAAAATAAAAAATAATATATTAGAAAAGAAACGAATAATTAAAAGCTTATATGTAGATAAAATTAAAGGAATTATTGATGAAGGTCAGTTTATTGAGTTTAATAAGGATTTCTCTGAAGAAATAGGAAGACTTTTGGAAAGACAGAAAATTGTTAAAAAAGAGATGGAATCACATAAAAATGATAAAGACAATTACGAAGAAAGGGTGAAGAATTACCTTAACTTTGATAAATTAGAGCAAAATGTGGTCAACAGCATGATTGACCATATTGAAATTGGAGAAAAAACATCAAAAGGGCAGAAAGTAAAAATATATTGGAAGTTTTAGTATTTACGAGAAATTTATTAAATTTACTATTAATTAATAGAGTTTATTAATGTAGTTGTTGAAAATAGAGAGGATAGATTAAATAGCATTATTTAAAGTGGTCCCAGAAAGTCTTAAACTACTTGATTACAGTAATGGCATAGGACCTGATGCTGTAGAAGAAATAAAATTGTAAATGAGTTTTTATATCAGGTGAATGTATGTCATAAAGAAATTTCCATATTGGGGTTGTAATAAAATATACTACATTATGTAAAATAACGGAGAATAACTAGAATCTCTTTCGAAGCATAAAAAAGTTGTTGAAATCCTTGTATTTCAGCAACTTTTTATCGTTGGTGCACCATTGGAGACTCGAACCTAAGGCCACTGATTAAGAGTCGGTTGCTCTACCATCTGAGCTAATCGCTACAAATACATTAAATTTAATATTGTGGCATTCAAAAGATAAAAATGCTATAATTATGCATTGAAAGTATTATGGTTAATTAGAGGGATACGATGGATAATCAAAACAATGCTACGAATCT
>JAAYPF010000002.1 GCA_012519925.1 Clostridiaceae bacterium | reverse complement strand
GCCTGAAGAGCATTTTTGTCATTTGGTCAAGTTTAATTTTCTCAATATTCTTTCTCTTTTGCATTACTAATTTTTCTCCTATACTACTGTATTACTTTGATACAATTATAACATTTTTTATGGATTTTTGAAAGGGTATGATTATTTTAAGGGATCAATCTTAGATTAGATTGCCCGAAGAAACTTTTAAGCCTTTATATTAATAAAGCCCGGAATATAAATCCTGGCTATTGGCAAATTTCACTTTTAATCTTTAAATATTAAGCTTTCTGCACTTACTTTACTTCACCAGGAAACACTGAATTACTGAGCTTTACTAGGTCATCAACGCTAATATTATAGACAGCAATGAATTGATGGAACTCATTAGATTTAAACCACCATATGTTATCAATATTTCCATACTCACTGTCATCATCAAATTTCTCACTTTTACTGAAAATACGCCATCTTTCTTCATTTGTTGAATATATGGAATACTTCCCATTATTCTCTGTTAAAAAATAAATTGCTAAGTAACTATCGCTTACAACTTTTATAACTTTACCGTTTACCACTGATATAGATGCTATATAGCATCTATGTTTGTTTTATGGCTGCCTACCAAAAAACAAAAAATAAGCCCAGGCTTATGACCGAGGCTGAGAATAATTAATTTTATTGGATTGTAGGTTTTAACTTTTTAGCATTTTAACTGTCCCAGTTGTCACTTTTAGCGTTAGTTTGCTTAATACTGCACTTCTGATTTGCGAAGGCTGAAAGCTGTTGAGGTATCAGTGTGAGCATGGAAATAAAAAAGCTGGAGACACCACCAAACCGCTTCCAGCCTTTGTTTGATTTTTTGAGCCTACAGCAACTCCATGTGGCTTAGAGAAACATTCTGCAATTTAGAGTTCATGAACCAATCAAGATTTACGCATCATGTTTCTTAATAGTTTCCGATATTTTATTAATTTATTCAAGAATTGTCCTAGAGTTTTAATAATCAAATAATTCCTCAAAAGTATATGCAACTTCCCTTATATTTTCTTCTGCCTTCTTTCTTGACTCAAAATAATCTTTCGTTAATTGATTATATTGTTCTTTTGTTATTTTGAAATAGTATGTTTTAGTTAAGTCATCAAAGTAAATTTGTATTTTTTTATTTTTTAGAAACGACTTTAAATTCACTATTTCATCTGAATCTTCCGGAAAACCTACCATATATATTTCATCTTCCTGTTGCGTGATATTGTTAAAATAAGGAGCAGAATAGAATCTTATATTAGATTTTCTTTCTCCGTTTTCATCCAACTCGTAAAACCCATAAGTAAGCCCTACTCCGCCATGCCAATTACTTATTTTATTATCACCTAGAAGTTGGCTTGTTGTCCTAATAGTATCTATAAGTAAAGTTTCGTTTTTGCTTATATCATATTTAAAAATATATGCATACGTAGTGTTGTCTGAAACTATCAACTCAGGTGACTCATCTTTATCCATATCAAAAAAATAGTAAGTATAATCTTTAACTTTTAAGGGGTCAAATGCATGTTCCCAATTCCCTTCAGTTTTGTTAATATATCGTTGCTTTCCAACTATTACCTCATAATATTTTTTTAATATAGACTCACTGCTTTTAATATCTTCTTTTTTAAAAGTTCCAAAGAAATCAATTTTACTTTTGATTTCTTTAATTACGCTAAAAGTCTCTTCATCTAAGACACTTAGATCTTCATATTTTGCTTCACTACTAATTAGGATTTCATAATCTACGGACTCATTACTTTCGATTGAATTTTCTTCTATTGTACTTATGTTTTGTGAAGAGACAGGTAAATCTGTCTCTTCAACTAACTCTAATCTTTTTTTATCATAATCTATGTTACCACATGCTGTAGTAATCGAAAGTAATGCAAAGGCTAAAAAAATCAAAAGTCTTTTTTTCTTAAGCATACTCATTTCCCTCTCTTTATCATATTTTATTTATACACAAGAATTCTAACCATCTTATATGCACTCGGATTAAAACTGCCCGTTGAATGTCCAGCAAACTCTATTACACTTCCATCAGAATGATATTCTGAAAAAGGAGTTTCATATTTTGCATTCCATGAATTTGGATATGCTATACCTGTCTGAACTAATCCGCTAACAATGTCAAATGATACATTGTTGCCATTTCCAGTATACCTATTATATGAGTGTGCTTTAATATCGCTTACATAGCATTTAATGGTTATTATTTCAGAAGTAGTCTTATGTTCTAATACAACGTCGATATTTCTATTTATTCCATCAAAATCGCTTGTCCATATTCTCCCATTATCCGGATATCCCGGTATTAATATTTTTGGGGCTACTGCAACTTTATATCTACCATCAGGAGTCAATTGTATACCTTGTGGATATTCTCCTCCTCCTATTATTCCCCAACTATAATTAGGGGTTAGCACTTTAGACCTACCATTTATTTGTCCATATACATTATTAGGTAAAATAAGTTCCCTATATAACCGGTCAGGCGTCGTACTCCAACCATCCCATATATATCCATATTTTTCACTCGCAAGAACAACCTTTGTCTGTCCATTCTTATACAGAACAATATAATCTTTTTGAGATTCACGCAGCTCAGAAATCATTCCCAAAAGATACATTCTCAAAAGAGCAAAATCTATAGAATTGATACCATCTAACCCATCTACATCAGCAAATATCGTATAAGGATCATCAAGGTGTATCATACCAAGAATATATCTTCTTAAAATACCAAAATCTATAGAATCGACATTCCCATCCCCATTTATATCACCATATTGCACATAAATTTCCATTGGCATCAATTTTTCAATTCTAATGCCTGATTGTAAACTTGTTAATCCATAACTTCCAATCATTATCAAACCGTTTTTAAATACAGCATGTGATACACCTACAATAGAATCTAATGAATTTTTTGCAAAGCTTCCATACTTGCAACTAATATCATATGCTCCTTCTGAAACAGCTGTATTAACTTGGAAATTTAATCTAATTACAATACCTGATTGATTTAATGGTTTTGTAAATGTAGTCGAATTATCCCAAAATAGTACTCTTATTAAGCCGTCAGATTCCTCATAAGCTTCAATAACCTGTTCCGAATCCACTAATGCTCCATTTTGATCTGAATAATCTACTGTATAGTCCAAATATGTCATAGCAGTTGCATCATAATCTAATGCAAAATCAAAACTGCACAAACCTTCTGTTGGGAGATTTTGAATGTATACCGGTACTGATATTGTATCACCCGCATTTGTCCTTATATATGGCATTGAAAGAGTCAGTGCATCCTCCTTATAAACTGATAACATATAGTTTTGTTCACACGAAAATCCTGAGTAAGTATGAATCTTTATATAGTAGCACCCTGGATTTAACGATATATTAATAATTTCATCATTGTTTGAAGAATTCCATGAATACGCAATTGCATTACCTGAAGAATCAAATAGAGATAAATCATAATCCTTACCTGAGGAAATATTCTGAAGTTCAAATATATGGTTTCCTGTTTCCTCAATCTCAACTATAAAGTAGTCTTCATCTTTTATATTATCAATAGTTCCAAAAGAAGCGCTGTTTACAAGTATATTCTTTGCTGATGATGCACTATCGTTAACTTCATATATATCCGGAGTTGATATATTGACGTTAAGACTATATGCCGCTTCACTCGAACCTGAATATGAATATATTCTAACATAATAGTTTCCTGTCCCAACTAATACATCAACCTTTTCATTGGTATTGCCTGAAAAATATGACCCACTCAGTATAGCTGACTCTCCATTGTATATTTCCACATCATAATCACAATCATTTGGTATGCTGTCAAGTGTTACAGT
>JAAYPF010000151.1 GCA_012519925.1 Clostridiaceae bacterium | reverse complement strand
TCTGCATTAGTAGAAAAACTCTCGCTTACTAAGGAGCAGATTAATGAGCTTTTGGAGTATTTCATTGTATCCCTGCCCGCTTATTTCAAGGCTAAGCTGACAAATTTACAGTGGGAAAGTTGAGTTATTAATTAACTACCTTTATTAACAATATCTATAATTATCTACTCAACTTTAGTTCCCGTGAAGTAGTGGGTAAGGATTTCTTTATATGTGAAGCCTTCATTTGCCATACCCTTTGCACCTTCTTGACTCATTCCAACGCTATGTCCCCAGCCTTTTCCCGTAAAAATATAGGTGGTAGGAGCGGCTGGTACTTTCTTGCTCACATTATCAGAACCTACCAAGCTAATACTACTTGAGGTACTTATAGTCTGTAAACCTGAAGCTGTAAGTACTTTTTTGCCGTTGAGTTGGGTATTTGCATTACTTTCTTTGTTTACCATTACAGACACATCCGAGTCTGTTGTTATTTCATACCATTGGCTGTCTAGGCTTAGAAAGGATCTTGTGTTGCCATTTGTATACACCCGTTCATCCTTTGAACCCTTTACAACAACTTCAATTGCCCTTCCTGCTTCCGATCTTTTTGTAATAAATACCCCCTGTATACTTCCAAGTTTAAATCCTCTATCTGTCATTATCTCACCAATTTTTTGAGCCGTGTAGGAAACTTGCCAATTATAGTGCCATGACTTGCCCGATTCATAGGAATCTTCTACACTTATAAGGTAGGGGTATCCATCGCTTCCCCAAACATTTTTGACATCTTCAGTCCTTCCTCCACTTGAACTGAAATAAAAAACTGCTGCTGGTTTACCTTTGTATGTAACAATCTCATCTTTCGTGTCATCAATAGCTTTATTAGTAGCGGGATGTTCAACACTAAAACCTTTATAAACCTGAGAATAAGTAGTCGCACAAACATTGAATTTCAAATGCCCATACTTCGACAAATTATTCATGGTATAAGTTCTAGCTGCAACAGCTTGAGCTTTTAGTGCTTCTGCGTGAGAACTAGCACCTATTTCCCCTGGCACCACTCCATATAGATATTCTTCCATAGGTAAAACATTTATAACAGTCATATCGCTTCCGGCTTGCCTCAACACTTCAATTCCTCCACGATACACTTTTTTACTATCACTGTTAATTCTAAAAAGCGAAGGCTCTTTCCCCTCCTTTGGATAAATCCTTAAAGCTCCCTTTACACTATCATACATCAATTTCACCTGACCATCAGAAGACAATACAACAATTCTTGTAGATGAAGGTGGAATAACGCTAAATTCTATAACCCCACCTAATTCCGCTTGCATAATACTCTCATTAGGATAAAAACCACACCATATTTGCCAATCATCTGCAAATACAGGGTACGCATCAATCCCATCACTTTGATATTCATCAAGCTTTACTTTGAGAGCTTCATAATTCTCAAAACTTCCACCTAATTTAGCATGATAAGCTCCAATTTTCTCTCCCTTAGGTGTTGATTTAGGATCATACTCCTTAAGACCACCGTTGCTTTTCACGTAAAAGGCATCTTTCCTTATTGTTATGAAATTATTTGTAGTTTCCTCTACAAGACTAGTAAATCCACTGTCGGTAAAATCGCCTATCCTAAGACCGCTTTCCCCATCTATTGTAAAACTTGACACAGCGGTATATTGTTTTGTTTTGGAATCACTAAAAAACAAGCCTATTCTAACTTGTTCAGGTACACCGGGATATGCACAACATATTCCGCCAAACAATAATACGATTATAAGCGGCAGTACAAACAATATCGTGATTTTTATATGTAAATATTTAGTTCTTCGTACGTGCCTCCCTTTGTCAAAATTCAAACCTCTTTTACAGAATTCACCCACCATATCCTTCCTCCGTTTTATCTTTTGTAAAATAACTTTATTATCATTTTATATCATATATTCGACAAAAGCTTGCTTCTTCCTTTATTGTAACAAAAATTTAATACATCAAACGCCTTCACTTTATAGGTTTGAAGTTTTTTGAATAACAAACAAAACGAAAAATATGTTCCATAAGTATATGTAAATGCATATAATATTACTGTATATAATTCTTTATTGTAAAACAACATGCCTCAGAATAGGTCGCATAACAACATAAAATTAGTTTGACAATAGAAACCTTAAATGATAGAATGATAAGCAATAATATGTGATAGAGGAGCAGTTTTCAATAGTATGCTTACAGAGAAGTATGGGCTTTGTTGATGTAAGTTGAAAGGGTAAACTGCCGAAGAATGAATCGTCCCATTAATATTCATTCTGGTCATTCGGTTAATAGCCGTATGACTGTCATCAAATAGTTTGATGGAGAGCTATCAGTTCACAAAAAAGTTGTACATAGTACTTCTTTTACACAAAACAAATGAACTGCTGGTATCCGTACCAGCTTTTTTATTTGGGGATTTATATATACAGTTTACTTTACCTAGCTTAGTGCATTTACATCACGGAGAAATTACTGAATTTATGGCAAAATACAATAAACTCAAACGTAAATGCTTGAATATATGCAATAATGTACGGTCAAGCTAAACTTTATAGAATAATGAAATACTTAGGTGAGGTATTACCCCGTTTAGATGTTAGAATAAAGCACAAAAGTTAATTTTAATAATATTAGAAAATGCAAACCATTATAAGAAAGGATGATAAGTATGAAACCCCCCATATTCACAGGTTCAGGAGTAGCAATCATAACCCCTTTTACCGATAACGGTATAGACTTTAACAAATTAGAGGAACTCATTGAATTCCAGATAAAAGAAGGCACTGATGCACTAATAATATGTGGTACTACAGGTGAAGCATCCACAATGCCGGATGATGAACACAAAGCTGCAATAAAGTTTGCCGTTGAAAAAACAAATAAGAGAATACCTGTTATAGCAGGAACAGGAAGCAATGATACTAAACATGCTGTAGACCTCACACAATATGCCGAATCAGTAGGTGCAGATGCTATTTTGAGTGTTTCTCCTTACTACAACAAAACCACTCAAAAAGGACTTTACGAACATTTTAAATTGGTTGCAAACAGTGTAAAAGTACCTGTTATACTATATAATGTACCTTCAAGAACAAATTTAAATATCGATCCTCTAACTGTTAAAGCTTTGTCGGAAATCGAGAATATCACATCCATTAAAGAGTGTAACTTAAATCAGGTGGGCGATATAATAAATTTATGCGGGGACGATATTACCATATACTCGGGTAACGATGATCAGGTGCTTCCACTATTAGCCCTTGGCGGAAAAGGTGTAATCTCTGTAATGGCTAATATAATTCCTAAAGAAACCCACGAACTTGTTGCTACATTTTTAGCGGGTAATCTCTCTGAAAGTAGAAATATCCAACTTAAGCTTTTAAACCTTATCAAAGCATTGTTTGTAGAAGTTAGTCCAATACCGATTAAAGCAGCAATGAACTTAATGGGTATGAATGTCGGAAAATGTCGTCTTCCGTTGGTTGATATGAGTGAAAAGAACTTAAATTACTTAAAAGATACTTTGAAACAGTATGGTCTGATTTAACCTACACTTATGCAAAGGTTAAAAAAATAAAAATACAAAAAAGAAAAAAAGGAAGTGCTTATTCAAAATGATAAATATATTGTTAAGCGGCTGCAACGGTGCAATGGGGCAAGTAATTACAAAGCTTGCCTCTAAAAGAGAAGACATAAAAATAGTAGCCGGGTATGACCAAAATACATCTATACAAAATACATACCCTGTTTTCTCTAATTTAAGTAAGTGCAATGTGGATATAGATGTAATTATCGATTTTTCCCATCCCGCTGCCTTAGACAGTTTAGTTCAGTTTGCAGTTTCAAAAAAAATACCGGCAGTTATAGCTACGACAGGTCTAGTCAATGCTCAGATACAAACGCTTAAAGATGCGTCTAAAAAGATACCTATATTTTTTTCAGCTAACATGTCCTTAGGCGTAAATCTTTTGATTGATCTAGTAAAAAAAGCTGCCCGCGTTCTTGAAAAAGACTTTGATATTGAAATTGTTGAAAAACACCATAATCAAAAAATAGATGCTCCAAGTGGTACTGCATTAGCTATAGCGGATGCTATAAATTCCTCTTTAGAACATCCTCAAGAATATACCTATGACCGGCACTCGAGAAGAAAAAAAAGGAGTAAGACCGAAATAGGAATACATGCTGTCAGAGGTGGAACTATAGTTGGTGATCATTCGGTTATATTTGCTGGAAATGATGAAATAATAGAAATAAACCATATCGCCATGTCAAAAGAGATATTTGCTGTAGGTTCTCTTAATGCAGCCGCATTTCTTCACAAGAAAAGTGCCGGAATGTATAACATGGATAATCTTATACAAAGTAAATAAGTGCTTTTTGTTTCTAAATACATTATCTTAATAAGGCATATTATAATTCATGGAGGTGCTTTTATGTCTCAAAAACCGGTTACAAGTATTGATGTTACTTACAATGTTTCACTTATTACGCTCAACAATTTTCCTAACAACATCAAACTTATATCTGAAGTATTTACTTCCATAGCTGATGAAGGCATTAGCATAGATATGGTAAGTAAGTCTCCTTCTGTAAAAGGTAATACTACCGTATCCTTTAGTCTTCTCTACGATGATCTTGTTAATGCTATGAGTCGTTTAAACAAGCTTAGTGAAAAGGTTTCTAACTTCAGTAAAGAGATTGACAGTTTCAACACTAAGTTTTGTGTCTTCGGCAAAAACATGAAGGATATTCCGGGTGTTGCAGCTAGGCTATTTTCCGTGCTTGCAAAAGAAGGAATTGAGGTGAAGCTTGTTACAACCTCCGAATCAGATATTTCATGCCTGATTGACGAAAAAGATACTGATAAAGCTATAGAATGCGTTAAAAAAGAATTTTCTCTAGAATAGAAACCTTAGGGGGAGGTACTTAGCCTCCCTTTCAAAGTTCAATTGCAATGTCCTTCTAAATTCTAAAAATATATTAATATTCTATACCCTCTCTTGCAGCAATGCCCTTTTGATAAGGATGCTTTACGCAATCAATTTGTGAAACATAATCTGCAACTTCTATTATTTCTTTTGGTACGTTCCTTCCTGTCAATATTAATTCAACCTTCTCAGGTTTGCTCTTAATTATATCAAGAACATTATCAATGCTGGCAAGTTCATTTCCTAGTACTGCCATAATTTCATCAAGAATCAGTATATCACAACACTTGTCTCTAAAGGTATCTCTGACAAAAACTAATGCTTTTGCTATGTCATCTTTCAGTTCTTCTTTTTCTTCCGTGCTAAGTTTCCATACAAAGTCTCTATTCTTTTCAAAACGAAATACCCTAAACCTAGGCTCTAAGCTTTTTAGTGTTGTAAGTTCTCCTGTTTCATTGCTTTTTAGAAATTGAACCATATAGACAGTTTTTCCTCTCCCAAAGGCTCTTATTCCCTGCCCTATTGCAGCTGTTGTCTTTCCTTTGCCATCGCCTGTATATACTTGCACTAAACCCTTTTTCATTTTCATCCCACACCTTATATGTATTTGCCACTTATTTTAACAACTACCAGATAATTATTCAATGATATTATTC
>JAAYPF010000150.1 GCA_012519925.1 Clostridiaceae bacterium | reverse complement strand
TTCCTTTAGATCCGAGCTTCAAACAGCATGAAAAAATTGAAGGCCTTGACTTGAGCAGCATTATAGACATTGATACAGAAGCTTCAATAGAGGGTTTTAAGGATGGCATCATTGTATCTTGAAGATAAATACAGTATGAAGCCTACAGCGGTAAGACTTGGCGAGCTTTTAGGTAAAGAAGTAATTATGGCTAAAGACGTTATTGGAGAAGATGCAAAGGCTAAAGCAGCTGCCCTAAAAGATGGCGAAGTCTTAATGCTTGAAAACGTTAGATTCCATAAAGAAGAGACAAAGAATGACCCGGCTTTTTCAAAAGAGTTGGCAAGTATGGCTGAAATATTTGTAAACGATGCTTTTGGTACAGCTCACAGAGCTCACTCTTCAACAGCAGGTCTTGCAGATCATTTACCTGCAGTTTGCGGTTATTTAATTCAAAAAGAAATCGATGTTATGGGTAAGGCACTTTCACATCCTGAAAGACCTTTCGTGGCAATTTTAGGCGGAGCTAAAGTTTCAGACAAGATTGCTGTAATAGAAAATCTCATAGACAAAGTTGATTCACTAATAGTTGGTGGAGGAATGGCATACACCTTCTTTAAAGCAAAAGGCTACAGTATCGGAACTTCCATCTGCGAAGACGATAAAGTAGAACTTGCTAAGAGCCTTATAGAAAAAGCAGAGAGCAAAGGCGTTAAATTATTGCTTCCTGTAGATAATGTTATAGGTTTGGAATTTAAAAACGATACAGAATATAAAACAGTTGAATCAAATCATATGCCTGATGGATGGATGGGTATGGATATAGGGCCTAAGACTGTAGAAAAATATTCAGAAGAAATCAAAAATGCTAAGACTGTTGTTTGGAACGGCCCTATGGGAGTATTTGAGTTTTCAAACTTCGAAAACGGTACAAAAGAAGTTGCAAAAGCAGTTGCTGAATCCGGTTCAGTGTCAATAATTGGTGGAGGAGACTCAGCAGCAGCTGTTGAGCAACTTGGTTTTGCTGATAAAATAACACATATTTCCACTGGTGGTGGAGCATCATTAGAATTCCTAGAGGGAAAAGTTCTTCCAGGAATAGATGTACTTATGGATAAATAAGGGGAGAGGTAGATTATTATGAGTAGAGTAAAAATAGCAGCAGGAAACTGGAAAATGAATAAGACAGCTACAGAGGCTGTTGAGTTTGTAGAAGCTTTAAAAGCAAAAGTAGCGGGCGCGGACGCTGAGGTTGTTGTAGGTGTACCTTTCGTTTGTATTCCTGGAGTTAAAAAGGCAGCTGAAGGTTCAAATATCAAAGTAGCTGCACAAAATATGCATTGGGAAGCAAACGGTGCATTTACAGGAGAAATTTCAGGGGCTATGCTCTCTGACCTTGGGGTTGATTATGTTATAATCGGCCACTCCGAAAGAAGACAATATTTTGCTGAAACTGATGAGACAGTTAACAAAAAAGCTCATGCGGTATTTAAATATGGTATGAAGCCTATTGTTTGCGTAGGTGAGACACTTGCACAAAGAGAGCAGGGCGTTACAGCTGAGCTTGTTGGATATCAAGTTAAAATTGCATTACTTGGATTGTCAGCTGAGCAAGTTAAAGAAACTGTTATAGCTTACGAACCAATATGGGCTATTGGAACTGGTAAGACAGCTACAAACGAGCAAGCTGAAGAAGTTTGTGCAATTATCAGGAACGTAGTTAAAGAATTATATGGTAATGATGTTGCTGAAGCGGTAAGAATTCAATACGGTGGTAGTGTTAATGCTGCTAACGCATCAGAAATCTTTGCTATGCCAAACATTGACGGTGGTCTTGTTGGTGGAGCAAGCCTTAAGCTTGATGATTTTGAGAAGATAGCAAAATACAATAAATAAGAATTACTCAATTTTATTGAGGATTATATTATTTTTTGAAATGACAAGTGATCAGTTTTTAGGAAGAACGCATAATTTTAATTTCAACAAAGAGTTAAGGGAAAATATTCCTTAACTCTTTTGGAGTATAGGAATTTAAATATGAAAAAAATCTGATATTGAATCAATAACAAATTATGTAAAGTAAATGCATTTCATCCCATGAATCATGCATTATGTCAGGAATTATTGAATTTAGATAATGTTAAATATATAATAAATTGCGTAAGCAGCATGGGAAAAAAGTGGTGAGGTGATAATGCGATGTCAAAGATAACTATAGATGCAAAGGCGTTAGAGAATATAAGAAATAGAATTAATGATCTTTACAGAAGAGTTGGAAGTGTTGAAAACAGTCTTTCATCTGTAAGAAACTCACTCGACTGGGATGTTCGAAACCGTAATGGAATAGATGGAAATATTTGTGATGTTATTGAGAATATTTCCGATAGGGAAATAGAGCTTTTGAAAGCAGAACAGTTTTTAACTAGCACTATTGAAAGCTATAAAGCTGCAGAACGTCAATTATTGGTGAAATTAAATATGAATAACGAGGACCCTAAGCCAGAAAAGAATAATGCTTACGATAAAATTAAAGATTTAATTTTGTTAACAATAAAAAGTTTGACGAAAATTCTCAACAGATACTTTAAGAGAATATTAATGGCAAGTCCATATTTTTTAATGGTTGCCCAATTAAGACGTATATTAAAAATACTAATGGCTTTAGGTATTAAGCTAAATAACGAGCAGCTTGAAGAACCTAAACTTGATAAGACTCACATACCTATACTAGATGGAGTCCTTGAATATAACCTTGATGAATATAACCCAGATGTATTAATTATGCAAAAGCGATTAAATGAATTAGGATATACCGACGCAAGCGGTAATAAGCTTGAGGAAGATGGTGTTTTTGGACCTAGGACTCTTGAGGCTGTAAATAAATATAAAGAAGAGTATAATTTGTGGAATAGTGGAGAACATGAAGGAAAAGTTGGAACAACAACTTGGGAGCACATGTTCACTAATCCAAAAGTTCCTTATAATAATGAAAATGTTCCTAGTGGTGAGACAGGTACTGATGCTCCAGTAAATGTTGAACCTAATACAGGTGCATACAGTGAGTTTGATTATAATTGGACAGGTGAGCATGTTACTCCTGAGTTTAAATCTAAGGTTATTGAGATAGCTCAAAAGCTTGGAATCGATCCTGATGACCTCATGGCAATTATGGCTTTCGAGTCAGGCTTTAGTCCAACAGCTGTCAACGGAAAATCTGGTGCAACCGGCTTGATTCAATTTATGCCGTCAACAGCTAAAGGTCTTGGAACATCTACAGAACAACTCGCAAAGATGACAGCTATAGAGCAATTGGATTATGTTTATGAATATTTTAAAGGATATACAGGAAAAATTCACAATGTTTATGATGCCTATATGGTTGTATTTATGCCGGTAGCTGTAGGAAAGGATAATGATTTTATACTGGGAATAAAGGATTCGGATCAAATTATGCCCGGTACTAAAAGTACTTGCTATGGAACAGTTTATGCGCAAAATTCAATTTTGGATATCAATGGAGACGGGATAATAACAAAGGGAGAAGCTGCCCAAAGGGTCATAGATAAAAGAGACACCTATGAAAAAACAAATAATTCTCCCTCAGAACCAAAACCAGAACCACAACCAGAACCACAACCATCTGGTGGAAGTAACAGTAATTTTGAAGCATATACTGTAAAGTCTGGTGATACATTAAGTGCTATTGCAGCAAGGTATAATACAACGGTTGCCAAACTTGCAGAAATCAACAATATATCTAATGTGAATTTAATAAGGGTTGGACAGGTTTTAAAAATCCCTAAATTTAACGGTAGTATTCCGGATGGGAGCAATACTACACAGCCGAGTAATCCAGCTCAGACTTCCGGCGAGGGTCTTACACACAACAGTAACGGAAATGTGAGTAATACAAATGCTTGTGTACCTGTTAAGCCTCTTATTACGAATACTGGTGAAAGAAGTGCAGAAAACTATAATGCTGTAATAGACCAGTTTAACGTAGCTTCTAACCCTCGCTATAAAATCAGAAATAATAATACCTACTGTAATATTTTTGGCTGGGATGTTACAGTGGCGATGGGAGCTGAACTGCCACATTGGATAAATCGTGCTACAAATGAGCCCTATACCTATGATACGTCAAAAACCTATGCCCAAAATGCTGATGTTGCTCGTGAACTTAATGCAAATAGTGTAGCTGATTGGGTTAGGGATTATGGTCCAAATTATGGCTGGAGACCTGCTACAGCACAAGAAGCACAGGCGGCTGCAAATGCAGGTAAACCAACAATTGGTGTATGGAAAAATACAGGAGGTATAGGTCATGTTATTGTGGTCAGACCAAACCCTACTAATGATGGTGAAATACATATTGCACAAGCTGGGGCAAGTAATTATAATCATGGTACATTGAGTAATCATGCCAGTTCAAAATTTAGAAACGGAGTTTTATTCTATGTTCATGACTAAGAGCAAAATCGTGTTTAGTTAAATGAGAATAATAAGGTGGTTTATATATGAAGAGGATTATAATTTTTTTAATATTTACATCTTTATTTTTGGTATCCTGTGTAAAAACGGATGATGTTAAAGTCAATCCCACTAGTACCAATACTAATACAGCAAACAAAGTGCAAAAAATAACTAACCTTTTTAGGATAAGTCAAGATGACAAATGGGGATACATTGATAAGGATGGACAGGTGATAATTGAACCGCAGTTTGAGTATGCGGGAGATTTTTTTGAGGGTAAGGCTGCAATAAAGCAAAATGGCAAATATGGATATATTGATGCGGCAGGTTCAATTATTATTGAACCGAAGTTTTATGAGTCCTATACTTTTTCCGAAGGTATGGCGAGTTTTTGGGCTGAGGATGATTATAAGTTTGGTTATATAGATGAAAAGGGTGAAGTTGTAATAGAACCGGTGTTTGACTATGCAGAACTCTTCAAAGAAGGATTGGCACTGGTAAAAAAAGGTGATAAATACGGTTATGTAGATAAAAAGGGAAATATCGCAATAGAGGCTAAGTTTGATTATGCCTACAGCTTTTCTGAGGATTTAGCATATGTAGTTTTAGATAATAAATCGGGCTATATCAATGAGACCGGAGATTTTGTAATTGAACCTAAGTTCGATGGTGGTGAAGCTGAATTTACAAGCAATGGCAATTTCTCCGCTGGAATGGCACCGGCTAAGTTGCCTGATAATGACAAATGGGGATATATAAATAAAAAAGGCGAATATGTGATACCGCCGCAGTACGAGTATGCCTCAGATTTTTCTGAGGGTTTTGCTGTTGTATCTTCTGAGGGTAGTTATGGGTATATTGATGTGGAAGGTAAAATCGCAATAGATGCCAAGTACCTTGAGGCGTATCCTTTTTCAGATGGATTAGCGATGGTCAAAGCAAATGATGATTATTATGGATATGCGTATATTGATAAGGAAGGGAAGTTTGTTACAGAGCCAATTTATGCTCGGGAGGAAGGTTCACAGATAGGGTTTAAAGATTTTTTTGATGGAGTTGCAAGGATCTTTACAAAGGAATATGTGTGGGGATATATAAATAAATCAGGGGAACTAATTTGGAAATTACAGACTCAACAAGTAAATGAAAACTCAAATGTTGATAATTATCTTAATGAAGGTGAAAAGCTTTTGTCACAAGGTAAGTTTGATGAAGCTATGCAGGCTTATGACAAAGCTATTGAACTAAAACCGGACTATGCACATGCCTTTTTAGATAAGGGTAAGTTGTTGGCAATGCTTGGAGAAACAGATAAGGCAATTGAAGCTTATGATAAAGCTATTGAGCTAAAACCAGATTATGCAGAAGCCTACTATCAAAAAGGTTTGCGTCTTCAAATTTTAGGTGATTTTGATGCATCTATTCAGTTGCTAAATAAGGCCATTGAATTAAAAACGGATTACTCCGAGGTATATTTTATTAAAGGGGTTGCATTGAGGTCAATAAATAATTACAACGAGTCTATAGAGGTTCTTGATAAGGCTATTGAATTAGACCTCAAGAATGTAAACGCATACATTAATAAAGCAAGATCATTAGGTGGATTGAGCGAATATGCTGCTGCAATAGAGACTTTAGAAAAAGGTATTGAAATAGCCCCCGAGGATGCCTCGTTATACTATGAACAAGCCGTATTTTATGCCATTATGGAGGATGCGAATAATTCCATAGAGAGCTTAAAGAAGAGTTTATCCCTGAACCCTAATTACAAAAAAATAGCAGGAAGTGAACCAGGGTTTTCGAGCTTAAAAGATAATGGTGAGTTCCAAACACTTATAGAGTATTAATTTAAGGAAAAAATACCAATGCTTTTTATATGGAAAAATACTGGTGAGGTGATAATACAATGTCTAAAATATCTTTAGATGTAAGGGCGTTAGGGAATATCAGGAATAGAATTAATGATCTTTACAGAAGAATTGGAAGTATTGAAAACAGTCTTTCATCCGCAAGAAATTCACTAGATTGGGATGTTCGAAACCATAATGGAATAGATGGGAGTTTTTGTAATGTACTAGAGGATATTTCAGATAGAGAAATAGAGCTGATGAAAGCAGAACAGTTTCTAATTAGCACTATCCAAAGCTATAAAGATGCAGAGTGTCAATTATTGGTGAAACTAAATATGAATAACGAGGACCCTAAGCCAGAAGAGAAGGAAGCTTATGAGCAAATTAAAGATTTAATTTTGTTAACAATAAAAAGTTTGACAAGAATTCTCAACAGTTACTTTAGAAAAATATTAATGAGAAGTCCGTATTTTTTAATAATTGCCCAATTAGGACGAATATTGAAAATATTGATAGCTCTAGGTATTAAGCTAAATAACGAACAGCTTGAAGAAAATGAACCTGATAAAACTCATATACCTATACTAAATGGTGTACTTGAATACAACATAGATGAATATAACCCCGATGTATTAATTATGCAAAAGAGGTTAAATGAATTAGGATATACCGACGCAAATGGTAACAAACTTGAGGAAGATGGCATTTTTGGATCGAGAACTCTTGAGGCTGTAAATAAGTATAAAGAAGAGTATAACTTGTGGAATAGTGGAGAACATGAAGGGAAAGTTGGAACAACAACTTGGGAGCACATGTTCACTAATCCAAAAGTTCCTTATGAACCGGAAGGTGATAATGCTGGAACTGGTGAGGGAAATGGGACACAGGAGCCTCCTAGTAATGGAACATATTCCGATGGCTTAGTGAATATAGATACTTTGATAACTCTTGTAGATGATTACTCAGACTTTACATATACTGATGCACAAGGAAATGTTTGTGAAGGGTTACAAATTCATTATGATTGGGCAGGAAAGATGTCCTTAGAAGAGATAAATGCAAAAATGATCGAGCTAGGCTTAAGCGCTGATGACCCAAATCTGCAACAAAAGATGATTGATCTAGCAAATAACGAAGGTATAAGGCTTGGAATAGACTGTTCGGGCTTGGTTTTGCAATTGATAAATCAATCAACAAATGGAATGGCTATAGAATATTATAAGGAAGTTATACCTGGATTGGAAAACGTCAGTGATGTTATGCATTACGGAATATCAGCAGCTAATTTGACTTCACTAGAGTACAGTACAAAGATTGAAACTCTCTCCGATGTTAGACCGGGAGATTATATAAGGTTTGATGATGGAGCTCATATTGGAATAATATATAAGGTAGAAGGAAATACAATATATTATATACATTCAAGTGGAGGAAAAGGACCACACAAAGGTACTATTACAGTAAGTGAAGAAGGCATGACAGGATTGGATTTGAAGAATCATGGTACCTTTGATGACTGGAGTCCCGAATATTCTCAAAGAATAGGAAGCTTGTTTAATTATATTTGCAGACCAAACTTTTTATATTCGAATGATACAATTTCACAGCCTGAGAATGTGCCTCCTGTGACAGCTAATAATCAAGAAAGTACTCAAATGATGAACAACCTTAGAAATAACACTAGTTTAGGTCTTTCGCAAGAGAAAAAAGATTCTATGATAATTATGGGTACTACATTACTTAACGAGGGCTATGAACCAGCTTTTGTAGCTGGAGTTCTTAGTAATATCCAAGCAGAGGGAACGACAGGGAAGTTTGAAAGCTCAAACTACGTTTCAAATCCGGGTGATAAACCTGATTATTTGGTGTACATGGATTCGAATTATAATTATAGAAGTGAGTTTTCGGGAAAAAACATATCCGAAGTTGGAATAGAAAAAACCTATAACGTATTAAAAGAATTGGAGAGGAACGGTTATACAGGAAAGTTTGGACTTGGCAGTGTTCAATGGACTGGTTCACGTACAATGGGTCTGATTAATTGTTACATTGAAGTGTGCGGAAAAGATGGTTATCCGACAAAAGAGCAATGTCTTCAGGCAGAGAGTCTGTTTATTGCTAGGGAGTTTAATAATGACTATCATTATGTGTATGAAAAGTGGGAAAGTCAATATAAAAATGCAGACAATGCTGCATATGGTGCCGGTAGCATAGTATGTACGGATTATGAAGTGCCTACCGATAGATTTAACAAAGCTGTAACAAGGGGCAACAATTCGGAGAATATATATGATGTAATGATGGGGTCTTAACTGATGTTACTGCATAGAAAAGGGGATAAGCATGAATAGAATACTAATAGGTGTAATTATTACAGCTGTAATGATGTTAGTTGGATGTAATAAAGCCGTGACAGAACCGCAAGTTGTTATATCACCAGTGGTTGATGAAAAGAAAGAGGATATAAATATAGAGAAAACAGAACAACCAGAACGATCGGAACAACCAGAACAGACTGTCAACCCAACAAGCTTGCCAGTGGATATTAAAACATATGAAGATGAGACCCATAAAAAAATAATATATAGTAAACTGACTTTAGATACTGGTTCATATCATATAGTTTCAGAAACAAGCAAGGATAATGCTGTAACCTATAAGTGCGAAATAGATAAAGGCACCACAAGGCCTAAAACTAATATGTTCATTACAATTCAGGAAACAAAAAAACAAGATTTTCAGGATGTTGAGAGTATTGTGGCTTATTTAAGAGATATTTCTCCTGATTATGAGAATATACTGATTTATAGTAATGTAACAGATGATTCTGGGATTATTGATTTATATAGTGTAGAAGGAGTTGGATTGACAAATTATATAGTCTGCTATAGTGAGGTTTGCTATTTGATGGAATCGGATTTTAATGTTCTGGATTCTTATTTATTCCAAAACAATCCTTCCGAGGATTATAAGATACAGCAGCAAAAAATAGAGTGTGCTGATTCTTTTACATCCCTTGTCAATAAAACTTTTTCTTCTAAAGATAAAAAGGCTGAGTTTGCTATAGCTCAAGGTAAAGGTGGAGCAAAATACTACGCTCAATTAAATATTGGTGACAAGGGAGAATACCAATTAACATTGAAAAATGAGCAAGGTGAAATGACACTATCTACCTTCGCATCAAGCGTTGATGAGGTAGTCAAATTCCTAGACGTAAATCTTGATGGCTATGCAGATATGCAGTTTTTGAATCAAGCGGGTGCGCTCAATAATATTTATGACCTATATATCTGGGACGAACTTACAAAGAATTTTGTCAAAGTAAAATGTGAAGAGATGCTTTCAAATTTTGAAGTGTATGATGGATATTTGATAAATTGGGTAAAAGATAATATACAGTCAGGAGTTAAGCAGAAACTCATTTGGGATAAGAACACCTTGATAAAAGAGTCTGAAGAGACGTATGAAACAAACTGAGATAACAGGGACGGTTCTTTATACCTTGCTAAAATTATCAAGCTGAGGCTCCAGAAGTTGATTAAAAAATAATTTTAGCTTTAAATAACATGTATAATTTTATATAATGGTAATACTAACTAAAGTATGAAAGAAAAACAAACGATCACAGCCTGAAAGGATATACTGAATGAAAAAGAAGTTTAGCTTAAATAGATAAGTATTTGCTTTTTTCATAATATCATATAAAATTCTGTTTTTCACTACTAAAAGCAAAAAATTATCCAAAATAATATCCATTCGCTTTAATTTTAAATAAAAATCCCAAAATAATATTA
>JAAYPF010000149.1 GCA_012519925.1 Clostridiaceae bacterium | reverse complement strand
GCATATTATACAGTTGCTGCTTTCAAAGACAGAAAAGAAGCACTTGAATCTTTAGTAATAGAAGTTCCCCACGTGATTGGCTGTATTCTTAAGTCGAAGGACAATTACTATTATGGCAACAAAAATAATATACTCTCAGGAGATTTGCTTGAAAAAATTAAGTTAGTTTTAGAATAAGCCGATTAAGATCATTAGACATAAAAATGTAATTTGTTATAATTATTCTATCAGATGTATTTAGGAAAGGTAGAAAGTCATGGAAAAAGCACTTGAAGCACTTCGGAAATACTTTGGATATTCATCATTCCGGCAAGGTCAGGAGAGAATAATTGAAAGCATTATTACTGGTTACGATACGGTTGGAATAATGCCTACAGGCGGCGGAAAATCTATTTGCTATCAGATACCTGCCCTCGTATTAGAGGGAACCACTATTGTAATATCTCCTCTTATTTCATTAATGAAAGATCAAGTGGAAACGCTTAATAATCTTGGGATTCCTTCGGCATTTATCAATAGTTCTCTTGAGTGGAGGGAGTTAGAACATCAATTGAGGCTTGCAAGAAAAGGTGAGTTCAAACTTTTATATGTGGCACCCGAAAGATTGGAATCCGAAAGATTTGTTAATATGCTAGAGAATATAACTGTTTCGATGGTAGCTATTGATGAGGCTCACTGTGTATCCCAGTGGGGGCATGATTTTAGACCAAGTTATCTTAAATTGGCACAATTTATAAATCAATTGAACAGTAGACCTGTTGTAACAGCCTTTACAGCAACTGCGACAGAACGGGTAAAACAGGATATTGTTAAGCTTCTTGAGCTTAGAACACCTAAGGTTTATGTTAGCGGGTTTGACCGCAGTAATTTATTTTTTTCGGTCAGAAAGGGAGCAAGTAAACTTGAGTATGTAGTCGAATATCTTGAAGCACACAGTAATGAAGCTGGGATTATATATGCAGCTACCCGAAAGGAAGTAGACAGGTTATATGAGGTTTTGCACAATAGAGGTGTTAGCGTAGGAAAATACCATGCGGGTATGACGGATGAGGAAAGGAATAGAAATCAGGATGATTTTACCTATGACAGAATAAATATAATAGTTGCAACAAATGCTTTTGGAATGGGAATTGACAAATCAAACGTCCGATTTGTAATACATTTTAACATGCCAAAAAACATGGAGTCATATTATCAAGAGGTAGGACGTGCTGGAAGGGATGGGGATGAAGCCGAATGCATACTTTTATACGGTGCCCAAGACACTTATATTCAAAGATTCCTTCTTGATGATAGTCAACTTCCACCAGAGAGAAAGCACAATGAGTATGCGAAACTTCAAATGATGGTGAATTATTGCCATACAACAAAATGTCTTAGAAAATATATCTTAGAGTATTTTGGGGAAGAGGTAGTATATGATAACTGTGGAAAATGCGAAAGTTGCATAACCAGTGGGACTCTTACAGACGTTACCTTAGAAGCTCAAAAAATATTCTCATGCGTGAAGCGAATGGGTGAACAGTATGGTGTACAATTGATAGCAAGCGTTCTAAAAGGTTCAAATTTGAAAAAAGTTAGGCAGTTAGGCTTTGATAAGCTGACAACTTATGGAATTATGAGGGAGTACACAATTCATGCGTTGTCAGATATGATGAACCGATTATCCGCAGATGGATATCTTTTTGTTACAAAAGGCCAGTACCCTGTTGTAAAGCTTGATAACAGGGCTTACGATGTCTTACAAGGTAAGGAAAAGGTGTTTTTGAAAATAACAGAGCTTCAGATGCCTATAACTAAT
>JAAYPF010000148.1 GCA_012519925.1 Clostridiaceae bacterium | reverse complement strand
TGTTGAAATTAGTTTTTAGTCAATTCCTATTTTACCACAGAAAGGACGATTCTTGTATTATTTTGTAGATCAAAATATTGTTTTTCAAGGTTCAGTTCACTTTCTGAAGTGGGAAACTTGAGTTATTTAAATAGCAAAAATATAACATTTTTTGGAGGGGTTTATCCAAGCCTTCTTGTTGGGAGTAAAAGTAGACGAACGGGATTTATTCTACAAAAACATCAACCCGTTTATTGTTCATTAGTTTTTCCGTATTTAATGGGTATAGAGGTAGAACCTCAAGAGTATAAGGATTGTACGGCCATTGTACTAGTTGACGGTCTTTCAAGTCAAATGAACGAGTTGATAGAAACTATTAATCAAAAAGTAGGAAATAATTTAACATATATAGGAGGCGGAGCAGGCTTCTATGATTTAACCCATAGAAAATGCATATTTGACAACAAAGGAATGTATGAAAATGCACTTTATGTTTGCATCATTAAAGCTCCTACTTGCTTTGCAGTGGAACATGGGTGGAAAAAGCTAGAAGGTCCTTTTATTGCTACAAAAACAGTGGGTAACACACTATGTCAATTAGATAATTATAACGCGTTTGATGTATATAAATCTGCTATCGAAGATATAGAAAGAATAACATTGTACAAGTCGGATTTCTTTATGTTCGCAAAAGACCATCCCTTTGGCATTAGAGAGAGCAATGGAAGTATTATTGTTAGAGATCCTATAAGTGTAAATGAAGATGGAGGGATAAAATGTGTTGCGACAATTCCTGAAGGGAGTGAAATATATATACTTAAAGGAGATACTGACACACTTCTTGCATCTTCTGAGCGAATTGCCGAGGATTGCTCTGAAAAAGCCCCGGATAAATATACTCCAATACTTTTTGATTGTATATCGAGAGCAATGTTTTTAGAAGAACATTTTGAGAACGAACTTTCAAATATACAAAACAAATTAAAATACCGAGTTGAAGGCACTCTTTCTATTGGAGAAATTGCAACTCTTCAAAACGGCAAAATAGTAATTCATAACAAATCAACGATCCTTGCATTAATGAAAGGGATTTAGGTAAAACTGTCCTTTACATTTGATAAAAGTGTTATTTTGAGGGCTTTATGATTATAAAATTACATATTTTGTTTTTTTTAAAATGGTTCAGTAAATGAAGCACTATATTAAATAAATTTGTTCTAATTGAAAGGAAAGATTACTATGAAGATCCAAATTAAATTAACACTGACCATAACCGTTTTACTTTTTTTTGCTGTACTCACAACAGGTACATTTATCTACTTTAAAACAAACAGCATTCAGATTATGCAGACAGAAACATCGGCACTTTCTATAGTTAACCAAGAGAGAGATATTATATCGGAAGTTATAGCTAAGGAACAGATTCGTCCTAGTATTTTTACTATGAACGAAAATATCTTAAAAGAGTTATCTAGAGACAATACGCCTAAGGATGTTAAAAACATAAATGAATTATTGGAGGATTATGCAAAAGAAAATTCTATGTTGGATGGTATATTTATAGCGGATGCAAATGCCATTATAATTGCCAATTCTGACTCTAGTATGTTAGGAGCAGACTTAAGTGATAGAGACTATGCGAAAGCAACATTATCAGCGGGAAAAACTCAGATAAGCGAAACCTTGATTTCAAAAAAGACAGGAGAGCCTATTGTTGTATTTACTCAACCTATTATCAATCCAGATAATAATGAATTAATAGGTTTTGTCGCAACTCCTATAAAAGCACAGGGTTTAGTAAATCATATGGTTGACCTAAATATAAATAATGCTAAGACAAGCATGGGATTTGTTGTTGATAAACAAGGCAACTATGTTTGGATGGCAGATGCGGAAAAAATAGGGAAGCCTAACGAGATACAGGAGATTTCCGATGTTATTGCAACCCTAAACAAGGGTGAAACTATAGGTTCTTCTATGGTTCAATTTAATCATGAAGGAAAAAAGATGATAGGAGCGTATTCTGTAATAAATGATACAAGCTGGGTGGTAGTAGGTGCGGCTGAAGAAAAGGAGATTTTAGCCCCATTGATGCAGATGTGGGCTCTAGTTGGAATAGCTGAACTCATAATAGTAATAATTGCGTCGCTAATCGGCTTTATTTTTTCAAGGAAAATTTCTAAGCCTATAGTTTGCATAACAGAAAATCTTGATCAATTGGCAACTGGTGATTTGGAGGTAAACATTCCAAAAGAGTATTTAAATTCTAAGGATGAGATAGGAAAGTTATCTGTAGCAATGAATAATATTGTTTCAAGCTTACAGGAAAAATCCTATGTGGCAGAGCAAATTGCAAAAGGTGAGCTGAGTTTGGATATAAAATCAAGATCTGACAAAGATGTACTTTCGAAAAGTATGCTGTCAGTTTCAAATTCGATAAAAGGACTTGTAAGTGAAATGAAAATGATAACTGCCGCTTCCATAGAAGGTGACTTGGATGTAAGAGGCAATTCTGAAAAATTTGATGGTGAATATAAAGAAATTATCGATGGTATAAATAGAACTATTGAAGCTGTGATACAGCCAGTAAAAGAAGCAGCTGACGTTTTAGGCGAGATGTCAGAGGGGAATTTGAACGTAAAAGTGAGAGGTGAGTACAAGGGCCACCATGCAATGATAAAAAACTCCCTTAACGATACAATAGATGCACTTTCGGGATATGTGGATGAAATAACGAGAGTATTGACACAAATGACAGAAGGCAATTTTGAAGTCTTAACTTCAGATAATTATAAAGGCGAGTTTTCTAAAATAAAGGCATCTCTTGACAATATAATTAACACTTTTAATGAAGTTTTAGGTGAAATCAATGTTGCAGCACAGCAAGTTGCAAATGGAGCAAAGCATATTTCAAATTCAGCTCAAGTGCTATCGCAGGGAGCAACAGAGCAGGCAAGTACAGTTGAGGAATTAACTACTTCAATGGAGCAAATAGCTGACCAAACAAAATATAATGCTGAAAGTGCAGAAAAGGCTAACACAGTAGCAGCTAAAGTAAAAGAAGATGCTGTCAAAGGTAATTCTCAAATGGGTGAAATGCTTAAGGCAATGAATGATATAAATAATGCTTCCGGTAGCATTTCAAAGATAATTAAGGTTATCGATGACATTGCTTTTCAGACTAATATATTGGCCTTGAATGCGGCTGTAGAAGCTGCTAGAGCAGGACAACATGGAAAAGGTTTTGCTGTTGTAGCAGATGAAGTTAGAAACCTTGCTGCTAAAAGTGCTGATGCTGCAAAAGAAACAACAGCTCTTATTGAAAGTTCGATTATGAAAACAGAGGATGGGTTGATGATAGCAAAGGGTACTGCGGATGCTCTTAATAATATTGTGTCAGGAATAGCAGAAGCATCAGAACTTGTAAACAAAATTACGACTGCTACAAGTGAGCAAGCCAATGGTATTGTACAAATAAATTTAGCTGTAAATCAAGTATCGCAAGTTGTTCAGAATAATTCTGCAACAGCTGAGGAAAGTGCTGCTGCGAGTGAAGAAATGGCAAGTCAGGCAGAAGTACTTAATAATCTAGTTGGGCAATTTAGGCTTAGAAGCAAAAATGCTTATGAGAAATATGCTAAGAACTCATATGATATCGAACCGGAAATTTTGAAGCAGGTTGAAAATACAATTAAAAAAGAAAAGAGTACAAAGTATAAAGGCAAATCAAAGCAATCAAGATCTAGCAATAAAAATCCTATAAACCTAAGCGAAAGTGATTATGGTAAATACTAACTGATGGCTGTATAAACTATATATTTTGCAATAAACATTTTATTATTATATTATAAAGATAAGAGGTTCTTATAATGTGTTTGATGTATAACTCAAAAGTCGTGCATCAAACACATTTGTTTAGGATAATGTTGCATATTTATTTCTTTTAAAAGATAAGGATATTACTTTTGACTATAAAATTTATTACGGTGCACCAACTTCGAGTAATGCGGTAAAACTTTTAGATTACATAGGATTCCTAGAAGAAATAATTAAAGAGGCTGTGGTTTTTGCAGCAATGATTAGATATCCCAAAATTGGCATAGAACTTAAGGAAGGTACAGAATGTGTAAAGTTTTGTATTAATTTGACCTAATAAAATAAAGGCATTATTATTAATATAAGGCAATTTTACTAGTAGTTCAAACCTTTTATCAGGGGGCGTGGCATGAATTCTATTGTCTTTTTTGATACCGAAATTGATCCAAATAGGGAAAAAGTACTTGATATAGGGGCTATTAAGGGAAATGGTGCTTCCTTTCACTCTGCTTCTGTAGTTGATTTTGTGGAATTTATTAAAGGTTCGGAATATGCTTGTGGTCACAACATATTTAATCATGATTTGAAATATTTACACAATACAATTTATAAAGATGTTATTGATGACCTTAATTATATAGATACCCTATATTTTTCGCCATTATTGTTCCCTACTAGACCTTACCATGCCTTGCTAAAGGATGATAAACTTCAAACGGAAGAACTCAATAATCCCTTGAATGATTCTATCAAAGCGAGAGAACTTTTCTTTGATGAAGTTTCCGCATTTAAAAACT
Organism: Clostridiaceae bacterium; assembly: GCA_012519925.1. Taxonomy (GTDB): domain Bacteria; phylum Bacillota; class Clostridia; order Acetivibrionales; family Acetivibrionaceae; genus Acetivibrio. The sequence goes on along the minus strand of JAAYPF010000148.1, from coordinate 40,466 downwards.
TAGATAATACTTTAAAGCAAATCTTTTATGAGTTGCTAAAAGATAAAAAGGAGGTTTGTTCTTTCTTCAAATTTGTAGGCTTTAATGAAAATGTTATAGACATATATAAAACGATCCATCATAAGTTTAGTGCTCACATTTGTGAGAAGGTAAATCTTAAGAATTTAGTAACCGATTACCCCATTGAATTGGCTTATTCCCTAGCTTTGATAAATGCAAGGAGCCGATATTCTATTACTCCACCCTGGGTTCTGAAGAATTTCCCTGCCGTTGAGAATGTGATGTATTTACTAAGAGGAAAGCCCTGTTTAGAGGGCTGTGCATACTGCAGCGAGGCACTTGATATTTATAAAGGATTGAAACGTTTTTTTGGCTTTGATTCCTACAGGAAATATGCAGGTGAAGCATTGCAGGAGAAGGCCGTGAAAGCTGCTGTTGATGGAAAATCTCTTCTTGCTGTATTTCCAACAGGAGGGGGAAAGTCCATTACCTTTCAGGTACCTGCATTAATGAGTGGAGATAGTTTAAAGGGCTTGACGGTTGTAATTTCACCACTACAATCCCTAATGAAGGATCAGGTTGATAATTTAGAAAGATCAGGAATTACAGATGCGGTTACTGTAAACGGTTTGCTAAATCCCATTGAAAGGGCTAAATCCCTTGAAAGAGTTGAAAACGGCTCTGCATCTATTTTATATATTTCACCGGAATCTTTACGTTCTAGGACTATTGAACGCTTGTTGTTAGGAAGGAAGGTAGTTAGGTTTGTAATTGATGAGGCACATTGTTTTTCGGCGTGGGGGCAAGATTTTAGGGTAGATTATTTATATATAGGAGACTTTGTAAAATCCTTACAGGAGAAAAAGAATCTTGAGGATAGTATACCCGTATCTTGCTTTACAGCTACAGCAAAGCAAAAAGTTATTGAGGATATTCGTCAATATTTTAAAGAAAAGCTTTCTATTGACATGGAGCTTTTTACTTCTAATGCATCTAGAAGCAACCTTCATTACAAAGTGTTTGAAAAAGATAACGATGAAGAAAAGTATAATACCCTAAGGAATTTGCTTGAGGAAAAGAAATGCCCCACCATAATTTATGTCTCACGGACAAAGAAAGCTTATGTGTTAGCAGAACGCTTAACTAGGGACGGTTATCCTTCAAAGCCGTACCATAGTAAAATGGATAAGCAGGAAAAGAGTGAAAACCAGGATAAGTTTATTAACGGTGAAATTGATATAATGGTTGCAACATCTGCTTTTGGGATGGGAGTGGATAAAAAGGATGTGGGCATGGTTATTCACTATGAAATTTCCGATTCTCTTGAAAACTATGTTCAGGAAGCCGGAAGGGCAGGAAGGGATGAAAACATCTCTGCCGACTGCTATGTGTTGTTTAATGAGGAAGATTTGAACAAGCATTTTATGTTGTTAAACCAAACCAAGATAAATATTGAGGAAATCCAGCAGGTATGGAAAGCTATTAAAGATATTACAAGGCATAGAGCTCGGGTGTCCCAATCGGCATTGGAAGTTGCAAAAAAAGCTGGATGGGATGAAAATATGGGTGATATAGAAACAAGGGTAAAAACAGCTATCGCTGCATTAGAAGAGGCCGGGTATTTAAAGCGAGGACAAAATATGCCAAGAGTTTTTGCCGACGGTATTCTAGCTAAAAATGCAGCAGAGGCTATATATAAGATTAATTCTTCAGATAAATTTGATGATAAGGAAAAAGAAAAGGCAATTCGTATAATAAGGAGCCTTATTTCCAGCAAGAGTAGAAAAATTGCTTTACAAGAGGAAGCAGAAGACAGATTGGATTATATTTCAGAGCGACTAGCTATTGAAAAAGCAGAAGTAATTCATATTGTAAATCTACTCCGTGAAGAAAAAATTTTAGCCTATACAAAGGATTTGGCTGCAAAGGTGTAACACCGCGTGATATTAAAACTATCATAAACCTTTGGAGGATAAAAGGTTGGATAAAAAGCCAAAGAACAGTATATTCTACAGATCACATCTATGTAGTTTCTCTTATAGAAAGGGAAGTGCTTGAAGATAAGCTCTTAAAAAGACATGAGTTATCACAGTTTATATTAGAGTATCTTTATGATAAGAGCGAGGAAATTATTAAACTAGATGGAGCTCTGAAAGACGAAGTGATGGTTGAGTTTTCGGTATTTGAGTTGAAGGATGAATTTAATCTAAGACTCACAATGTTTAATTTTGAAAGCAGTGTAAAAGATATTGAGAATGCACTCTTTTATTTATCAAAAATAGGAGCGTTGAATATAGAGGGTGGTTTTTTGGTGCTGTATAATCCTATGGAAATACGGCGTATAGAACTTGACAATAAAAAACGTTATAAGGTTGAGGATTACCAAAAGCTAAAGGAGTTTTATGAAAATAAAATGAAGCAAATTCATATTGTGGGTGAATATGCCAGGAAAATGGCCAGTGATTATGAAGTTGCTCTTAAATTTGTAGACGATTACTTTCAATTGAATTATTCCACTTTCCTAAATAAGTACTTTGGGAGAAGCCGCCAGAATGAAATTAAAAGAAGCATTACTCCTGCCAAATTTAAGCAACTTTTTGGGGAGTTGTCACCAGCTCAATTAAGTATTATTACAGATAATAAGACAAAGAATATTGTTGTGGCAGCAGGTCCAGGGAGTGGAAAGACCCGTGTTTTAGTTCATAAGCTTGCATCCTTGTTGCTGATGGAAGATGTCAAACATGATCAGCTGCTCATGCTAACTTTCTCTAGAGCGGCTGCAACTGAGTTTAAAAAACGCCTGCTAAAGCTTGTGGGCAATGCTGCTAATTTTATTGAAATAAAAACTTTTCATTCCTATTGTTTTGATTTGCTAGGAAGAGTAGGAACAATCGAAAAGTCGGATGAGATAATAAAAGAGGCGGTCGGAAAAATTCGAAACAGTGAAGTTGAGATTGGTAGAATTACAAAGACTGTTTTGGTTATAGATGAAGCTCAGGATATGAACGCTGATGAATTTGAATTGGTTTCAACTTTGATGGAGAAAAACGAGGATATGCGGGTTATTGCAGTTGGAGATGATGACCAGAACATTTATGAATTCAGGGGTGCCAGTTCAAAATATTTAGAGAATATGATTAAAGATCAAAATGCAGTTAAGTACGAGCTGGTTGAAAATTACAGGAGTTATAAAAACTTAGTTGATTTCACAAACAATTTTGTTAAGAAAATTTCCCGTCGTTTAAAGAGTAAGCCGATTTATGCTATGCAGGGAGACAATGGAAAAATCAAACTGGTTTGCTACAAAGGCATGAACCTTATTACACCGCTGGTCAAAGACATATTGACTGAAGATCTTTGCGGAACAACATGTATTTTGACAAGAACTAATGATGAGGCATTGAAGATAGCTGGATTGCTTATTAAAAAAGGTCTAAAGGCAAGACTTATCCAGTCCAATGAAGGTTTTAATCTTCTTGATCTTTTAGAGGTGCGTTTTTTCCTAAGCCAGCTTAATTTTAGTGAAGCTGAGTACATTATAGACAATGAACTTTGGGAAAACGCAAAACGAAAGCTGAAAGACAAATTTCAGAACAGCTTAAATTATGAAATATGCCTAAATATCATAAGGGATTTTGAGATAACTAATTCAAAGAGTAAATACAAGTCGGATTTTGAGAGCTTTATACGGGAATCCAAGCTTGAAGACTTTTATGGGGAAAAGGTGGATACGATATTTGTTTCAACCATTCACAAAGCTAAGGGCAGAGAATTTGACAATGTTTATCTAATTTTAAATCAATTTGAGTTACAGTCCGATCAAGCTAAAAGACTTCTCTATGTTGCAATGACAAGGGCGAAACAAAACCTGACCATTCATTATAACGGAAGTTGTTTTAATTCTTCAAATCTAGAGAACGTAGAGAATGTAGAGATGATAAGAGATGATAATATTTATTTGCCTCCGAAAGAATTGGGAATGCAGCTTGGTTTCAAGGATGTGTGGCTGGACTTTTTTCTATCTACACAATCTTTAATTGCACAACTCAATAGTGGAGATGAGCTTATAGCACTTGAGAACTGCTGCCTTAATTCAAAAGGTCAGGTGGTTTTAAAATTCTCAAAACAGTTTATGAGTAAAATTGAGAATATTAAGCAAAAAAACTATGTTCTTAAAAAAGCTAAAATCAGATTTATCGTTTATTGGCAGAAGGAAGATTCAGAGTATGAGATTAGGATTATTTTACCCGAGGTGTATTTTGAAAAGTTGGAGTGATCAGTAGGTGGTATGAAAAAAGGGAAAAATCGAGAGTAAATACTAGGTTTGATTACAGTAGTACATACATTTGGTAGATCATAAGATTTCAATTCACATGGAGCGTTGAATATAGAAAATAATAGGATGCGAAGGGAACCATAGGGTTCCCTATAGAACAAGAAAATTCATGAGCGAAGCGAATTCACTTGTCCTATAGTCAGTTGCTTTTGGAATCCATATTACTAATCTAAGAGCATTAAGAAATATCTATTGTCATAAATACATTCATAATAAAGCTATTGAAATTACTTTCACAGAATGCAGTTTGTTCGTTACCATTAGCATCAATGTAATCAATATAATAAACAATTTTTGAGTCTTCACCTAGGAATGTTATATCGCCTAGCACTAATGGACGAACCTTTACATTCATGGCGTAGAGCTGAATTTTATACTTTGTTCCGTCATAAGAAAGATTTATATCAATGTTTGCAGAAAGCTTGTATCTTGTATAACCATCTATTATTTCTGTGCCAATAACCGAGCCGGGAGGTCCTTCTATTAACTTAATTCCTTTCGGGAAAATTTCTTCGAAATAAGCATTGCGTAACACAGCATTTTTAGGTGGATCTAGCATTACTGTCTTAAATATCGTTGAAAGATCTGGCATTGAGCCTAATGTAAAGTAGTTTTTCCCTATAGGTGATTTGATTGAGTCTGAAGCTAGTGCAACTTTTTCAATCTTATCAGATATTTCATCCTTTGAAGCGTCTACAAATAAAGTCTTAATGCCGCTGGATTTTATCATATCTCCTATAGTAACTGCATAACCAAGGGATTTTTCATCGGAATCTATAGTGCCATCACCTTCTATGAATAAAGCAGTACCTGATGTTGTTTTAGGAGTTAAATCTATATCTCCAACGCTTGTCCACTTATTTGGAGCGTTAGCAGCAAGCACAACTATATATTTAGAAGCATCAACAGAAGACTTTGAAGAATCTTTTAGAAGATAATATCCACGTCTTAGAGCATCTCCTAAATTACTAAAACCAGTTGTGTTTTCAGGGAACTCATCTATAATATTTTCTAATGCAATAGCATTTTCTTCTTGCGAAAGGTCGAACAACTCAAAGGTGTTTAAATTTGCTGAATCTGAATACTGCAACACTGACATTTTTGTGTCAGTTCCTAAAAAAGAGTTAACAATTTGTTTAGTAAGTTCCTTTGATGATATGGGAGTATCAACCTTTAAATATTTTGTTTCTACTTTTGAACCTATTCCTGAATTACTGTTAAAGCTAGATGAACTTCCTTCAATTCTTACATCGCTACCGGCAACTACTGAGCCGTAAATATCGTTACTCATTCCTTGAAGAAGAACAACTCCTACATCATGTGTATATAATGGGTTTCCTTCAATACCAGCAGCATAAAGATTTCCGTATATCTTACTCCTTTCGGTAGCTACAAATATTCTGCCGTGTATAGAGTATATATTAAGAAGATTTGTAGTATCACTAATCTCATCTTCATCAAGTCCATCACTATTTATATCATGACCTTCAATATTAACAGAACCATCGGCAACTAAAAAGTTTGAATCTGTGTTAATTATATATGGGACAGAGATTCGGACATTTCCCTTAAAATACATTGAGGAAGACATATTAAAAGTCCCGCTGCCGGTTATAACAAAGGTATTATTGCTTTCAAACCTTATATTAAATCCGGGCTGCCCAGGGAAATCATAATTACTACCAATTTGAAAATCCGACGGGTCAAATACCATTGAATTTGCAGTGGCTTCTTCAATTAGCTTATCGTGAAATACAGGCATTTCCAAAGGAGCTGCAATGGTTGAAGTACCTCCTTCAATTACCGAACCATATCCAATGGTAAAGGATGAGGCTGTACAACTTCCTAATACATTTAAATTAGCAATATACGACTCTATATTATTGTTTGCATGAACACTTCCTTTTACAATTGCTTGATTTCCAACGCCACGTATATTTCTATTAGCAAATATGCCATAATCTAATGGAGTTAAACTATTAATGCTTAGATAGTTTGTACTTATGCCATTATCAACGAGTAGTACTATTTCTTTTTTACCTTTTAGAGCACCTAAACCGTTTAGAGAGATATGACCACTTTGTAGATACGAGATATCCTTAATGGAAGCTAACTCTGCTATAGCAGGTCCAACTCTTGAAGAATTTATATCTATTTGCTCAATAATAGTGTCTGTGGGCATGATAGTAGCAGAAGGAGTAGGTGTATAGGAATCAGTGCTTGTAGGTGTATTAGTATGAGAAACAGGAGTAGGTGTTGGTGTTGGTGAAGCAGATAATTCGTCTTTAGAAAACATAAACCAGTCAAAGTTAATGGGTCCAGTAAAGACTAGATACAGATTATGGGTCCCTATAACATTACTTATATTACAGGATAACTCATTGTATATATCCCAACTTTCTGTTGATGGAACAGATAAAGTGCCTAAAATAGTACCAGTTGTGCTACCTAATCTAATCTGAATATCGGTAGTTGAACCTGAAGCACATACGACATTTGCCTTAAATGATAATGCACCAGTTCCAAAATCAACATTGTTGAAGTTTATGTAGTTTCCACTTTGAATATAGGCAATTGCACTATCACTAGGGGTATATTTTATAGTACTAATGTTGTCATTGCTGACATTTGTATAGTCTTCCGCTTGTATCTTTTTAAAGGCATCTATTTTTATTTCTGCTGCTTTAGGTGTGAACATAAACCAATCAATATTAACATAACCTTTAAATATAATGTATAAATTTTGTACACCAGTAATACTAGATACATCATAAGAAATTTCCTCGTATGTATCCCAATTTCCCGTTGAAGATATGGGGATTGTACCTATAAGACTGCCTGTCAAACTTTCTGCTCTGATTTCTAAGCTACAGCTTTCTGCTGTAGCTACTCTTGCTTTGAAAGATTTTGCTCCACTGCTAAAATCTATTTTGTTGAATTGTATACTATCTCCAGGCAGGATATAGCCTGTAGCAAACCCATCGCCTATTCCAAAGGTTTGAATATATAAAGAACTTTTGCTATCATAACTTTCAGCTTCAATTTGAGAAAAGGCACTTTTCACTTTTAGTTCAGGTGGAGGAGTTATAATTGGGACATTACTAAGGTTTTCATCGGCTGCAAAGGTGAACCAATCGATGTTAACAGGACCTCCTAATATTATATATATATCGTTGACACCAGATATAGCGTTTATAGTACTGGACATTTCAGCGTATGTATTAAAATCTCCTGTAGACGATATTGGTATCTTACCAACAAGGGGACCATATGAACTGCCTGCTCTTATTTCAATATAGGTATCTGAGTCTGTTGAGAAACTTCCTTTAAATAGGGAGGCACCGTCACCAAAATTCAAATTATTGTATATGGCTTCATCTCCAGTTGCCATATAACCTAGCCCATTTCCAGTAGGAGTATATACGGTTTGAATTTCAGAACCGCTAATTTTACTGAAGTTTTCAGCTTCAATTCGTGAAAAAGCATTTTTTGGAGTATTTGATGCTGTATCAGCTTGAGTAAACGTAAACCAGTCAAAGTTTAACGGACCACCAAAGACAATATATAAATCGATAACATTTGTAATATTGCTTGTACTAAAGGAAATTTCCTGATAGCTATCATAGCCACCTGTAGGATATACGTTTGCACTAGCTAAAAGTGTACCCGTTGGACTCCCAGCCCTTAACTGTATGTAAATTGGATCGCCTGTTGCAATCCTTACTTTAAATGCAGAGGTTCCGATACTACCAAAGTCTATGTTATTATACGCTATATAATCACCTCTTGTGATATAACCTAGTGCATATCCTCCTGAAGGAATAGAAATTTGTTCAATGGTGGACGAATTAATACTGCTGAAATTCTCAGCTTCAATTCGAGAAAAAGCATTTATAGCGGCATATGCATTTTCGCTCATAAAGCCAACACCCGATAGTGTTAAGGTTGTAATAATGAAAACAATTAAAACAAAAGAACTTAAGACTTTTTTAAAAAATTTGTGTAACATAGAATACCTCCACTTATAACTTGATTGATTAATCAACATATAAACCTAAATTAATTAAGAAAAAATGTAAAAAATAAAAACTATCTATACTATATAGGGGTCGAAAAGTTAATAGAGCATATCTTATAGTCATTATAGTCAAAAGTATATTATTGAAAGTAAAGTTTTGTCTGCAAAAATCTAAAAGAATTCCTGATTTGCATTTAGAAGTGGTGTCAAAATGTCTTTATAATATTACGATAAAAAATTACTGTATTATATTTATATATTACTATAGGAGAGTGAATATGTCAAGATTGGACTCCCACGTAATCCCAATAACAATACATTTACAAGATATATCTGATAGTCTAAATCCTTGCAAGAAATGGTGTATATTGACATTTTGCACTATTTGTGTTTGTCGAAAATATTAATATATTCCCCTATAACTGCATGTGAACGTCCGTTATTTTTCGCTTGATAAAGCATTTTATCTGCCCCATCTATAAGCATTTTTGAGATTTCTTCTATTTTTGATTGGGGGATTGGTAGTGAAATATTAGCAAAGCCTGTATCCTGTATTTTTATCCCGCAGACCCCCATACTGCAGCTAATAGGGATATTGCCAAAATCACCTTCTACCTTCTTACCTTGTAAATACTCATAGATTCTGTTTGTAACAATAATCACATTTTCCAAAGGGGTGTTTGGTAAAAGAATTGCAAACTCATCTCCGCCATAACGACCGATAATATCATTAGGACGGGTAGATTTTTTTAGTATTGAGCCTATAATTGACAGAGCACGGTCACCTCCGAGATGGCCTGCAGTATCATTGATTTGCTTCAAATAATCTACATCTAACAAAATTAAGCTTAACGGGATCTTTTGATGTAAACATGAACGAATCTCTCATCAATTGTTGGCTAAAAAAGCCCCTTACATAAACACCTGTTAATTTATCTATTGTAGCTGTAGAGTATAAATATGCATTCTGTAAGGCGGCAGCAGCCTGATTAGCAAAGATATTAACTAGTTCAACATCCTCAGGCTTAATATCGTTCTGCTCAAGATATATGATTCCTAGCACTGTTTCACCGACAGCCAAAGGTATAACTGAATACTTATCAGAGAAATATACTTCGCTTTTTATAAGTACATCCTTGATTTTCATTACTTTTATACTTTCAAGACAATCTTCAATTGCGGTCTGATTAAAAAATTTCCCTGTAGCTGCACGAATCTCCAGATTAGTTCCCTCTTCAAGCGTCGCAAGAAAAACATCTGATGTAGAAAGCTTATCAGCGGTATTATCTTCTTCAGGCAAAACTGCCAAAAAGGAATTTACTATTCCTAGTAATCCTGTTATTTGCAATAGAATACCTTGAATTAAGTTTTCTATCATCTGTATTTTATGCAATTCTGGAGTTATATCAAGGATATATCGTAGGCCTTGGCGACTTTTGTAAAGCATTTGCAATGTGTATGCCGATTTCAAACCCACGTCTACCCAAAGCAAAAGCTTTTCCGGACCATCAGATTTATCATGATATCCTTGTATATCAAGAGTCCGCATCATTTCTCTTGGAGGATGTTCGCCAGAATAGCCTGTCTGAAGTATAACTTGTATATAATCATTAAATTTACGAATTTCTTTGACGACTTCCTCACCTGTCATTCCTCCAGGCATAAAGAAATCTAAAAGTACAAGGTCAAAATGTTGATTTTTCACCATTTCAATAGCATCTGCACCATTGCTGACAGTTTTAACTTCATAGCCTTCCCTTTCCAATAATGTTTGAGTTGCTATTCTATAGTTTTCCTGGTCATCTACAATTAAAATTCTCTTTCCATTTAAAGCTTTTCTGGAGTTAATTCTGGCCATACTTTATTCCTCCTATTTTGTTGGCAAGTAAACAACAAATGATGTCAAGCCTTTTTCGCTGCTTACTTCTATACTCCCTTTGAATTCATTTATTATATCATGAACTATGCTTAAACCCAATCCTGTACCTTCTCCAAACGGTTTAGTCGTAAACATGGGTTCAAAAATTCGAGGTAGGATTTCCTCAGGAATACCGCATCCGCTATCTTGTACTGTGAGCTTTGCATAATTATCTTTATCCCTTTCAAGCTTTATTAATATGGTTCCACCATTAGGTTTGCAGGCGTCAATAGAGTTTATTACAAGGTTTGTTATAACTTGTATAAGTCTTTTCGGATCGCCATATAGACTTATAGAATCATCATAGTCTGTAATAAGTTGGCAGTTGGCGTTTTTTAGTGCAAAATCCAATACTGATAAAGCATCTGAGATAACATTTTTAACATTAAACACTTGAGAATTTGAAGTATTAATATTTATTGTTTGAGCCTTAATCCCTTTAATAAAGCCAGTACTTTTTTCAGCTGACTGCTCAGCAATTTTTAAGAATTTCATCATATCTTGAGCAATTAACTTGTGGTCATCAGTAAGAACCTGATCATTTCCTATCGATTTGTCATACTCATAAACAAGTTCATCAAGCTCTTTTAGTGAACAGAGTAACGTAGCTAATGGAGTGTTCATTTCATGAGCTATACCAGCTGTAAGACGCCCAAGAGATGCCATTTTTTCTGACACTAGTAGTTTTTGTTGATTTTCCTTCAGTGTAGAGTAAGCAAACTCAAGTTCGTTATTGCTTTCTCTGAGCTCTAGTGCTTTATTCTCCATATCTTCTCTGAGCATTACGCCATTAATTGCAGTACTCATAATTTCACTCAGTTGTTCATATTCTGAAGAATCCTTAAGAGTATCTTTGAATAACACAAATCCTATTTGTCTATTTTGAGAATACAAGGGCTTTAAAATTAGACTAAAGCGCTTTTCATATGAAATTATTCCCTCGGGAAGAAGTTGTACTGAAGGATAAATTGCAGTGTCCGGGTTTATATTCAAGCACTTTTCTTCCTTGTATGCTAGTATTAGCCGAGCTTTATCTGTTGATAAACCTTCATTTTCATAAAACGAAATATAGCAGGATGAAATACCTATTATCTTGAAGCCGGTTATGGTTCTGTTTATAAGATCCTTCATATCAATAGCATTACTGATTATTTGCTTGAAGGAAATAATGCAAAAATACCTATGATTTCCTAGAAGTTTTTTATTTAATTCTGAACGTATCTGCATGTCTGCAATAAGATTTGTAGCCTGTCTTAAAATATTCTGTGCTTTTAAATAACCTGTACTGTTATTTTCGAAGATATAGTCCGAGATATAATATAATAGCAATATGGTGTCTAAAAATATTTCAATATTATAGTTTTGATTATACTTCTTTGTAAGGGTCTTTTCAAGGAGGTTTATAGTAACTGGGGCTTTATCGCTATTTACCTCCTTAAAGAATTCAGACATAAATTCATAGAACCACGATGTTTCCACATGTTCCGGTATATTTAGTATCTTCCTTACAAGTTCTTCCGATTCAACAGTGGTTATATTATTCATTAGCTCGGGAATTTTTTGTACGACAGATTTTTCTCTGAATACATCCTCTTTCATTACCGAATTAGCTTTACAACCACAAGATTGGCGGACAATCAATCTGCACGGCAGTACTTCAAGTTCATCAACCTGAACACCCTTTATTTTCTTAAGTAGAACTTCCATGCCGCGATTAGCTAGTTCAAAGAAGGGGGGGCGTACGGTTGTTAAAGAAGGCTTATCTGCATCTCCCTCTACCTCGTCGTCAAAGCCTATAATAGGCATAAATGGGAGGTTATACTTTTCCATCAAAGAGGTTGCAAACCTTGCATTCATATCATTATAAGCTGCAATGGCATCAATATCCGACTCCCATAAATTTTTAAGATTCATTATACCTTCTTCATTATTAAAGGATATGTCGGTAAGTATAATGCTTTCGTCAATAGGAATTCCATATTCTTTGAGTGTATGGAGATATGCTTTATATCTTGATTCTACACCGGAATGTGTTGCTATTCCACGTATAAAAGCAATTCGTCTAAATTTATGCACTTCTACAAGATGAATAAGGGCTTCGGACATTGCATTAAAATCATCCCGTACTATACTGGTTACACCGTTAATCTTAGATTCAAGACTTATAACTGGTAGATAATTATACCTGTGGACAAAGCTTTCTGTATCCTCATGGCTGGAAAGCCAGTTAATATTTCCAGTCCAGATAATAAGTCCATCCAATCTATTCTTGTCTACAAAATCATATATTGTAGTGGATTCCAAATCCTCAGGAAAATTGATCATACCTCCAGAATAAAGGATAAGATTCACATCATTTTTTTGAGCAGCACTTCTAAGACCTTCAATTTGAAGCATCTCCCTGTAACTTACCCTATTGTTTTTTATGACTCCGATAGTTGGGCGTAAGCCTTTTGTATCAAGTAAACCATCAGTTTTAAAGCTTAGACTCATGTTTTATACCTACCTTAATAGCTAAAAAGTTGAAATTGAATCTATATAATTATGGTTTGAGTATTTCAAAAAAAGTTCATTAGTCAATATATTGTTATAACTCAAGGATGAAAGCTTTCAAAAAGAGGAGCATTACTTTGCAATGCAAAGAATGTAAATCCACTATTTTTTAAAATCAATTGACCAGTTGATTTTCTAATTACCTTATTAAGGTTTTGTAGGTAAAAATATATAAAACGAGGTCAATCCTTTTTGGCTCTCTATATTAATACTTCCTTTAAACTCATTTATCAAGTCGTGAACTATACTAAGTCCCAACCCAGTTCCTTCTCCAAAGGGTTTGGTCGTAAACATTGGATCAAAAATCCGTGATTTTACTTCCTCAGGTATTCCACATCCTGTATCCTGAAAAGTGAGCTTGGCAAAGCCATATCCATTATTCTCTATTAGTATTGTTATAGTTCCTCCGTCAGGTTCACAGGCATCAATAGAATTTATTACAAGATTTGTAGCCACCTGAGCAAGCTTATTGGGATCTCCATAAAGATTAATTGAGTTATCAAAATTCGTAATAAGCCTGCAATTTCCTTTTCTTATCGCAAACTCCAATACTGTAAGGGCTTCTTTGATAACCTGTGCGACATTAAATAGCTGAAAATTTGAAGCACTTGCATTTGTTGTTTGAGAATTAATGGCTTTTATAAAACCTGCACTCTTTTCTGCAGACTGAGTTGCTAATTTTAAGCATCTTATCATGTCCTCTTTTATTAACCTGTGGTCTTCTGGCAGAACACTAGGATTTCCTATTGATTCGTTGTACTCATGAATAAAATCACTAAGTTCCTTAAGGGATGTTCGCACAGAAGCAAGTGGTGTGTTCATTTCATGTGCTATTCCCGCTGTAAGACGACCTAGTGAGGCCATTTTTTCTGAAATCAAAAGCTTTTGCTGGTTTTCTTTTAGTAAGCGGTATGCCGATTCAAGCTCACTATTAGTTTTTGTTAATTCCTGGGTCTTGCTTTTCAATTCATCTACCAAGATAGAGCTGTGTATAACATTGCTGATTATTTCAGTCAGTCGTTCATATTCTGTATAATCCCTTAAAGTATCGGCAAATAATACAAATCCGATGTTCCTTTTCCTAAAATGCAGAGGCTTTAAAACATAATGAAATCGTTCATCAATGGGCAGTAATTCTTCTGGTAAAAGTAGTTTTGAAGGATAAGTGCAAGCCGCCTTTGAGATTTCTATGTTTTTGTTTTCGCTATAAGCCATCAAGAGGCGTGCTATTTCAGTTGAAGTCTTTCCGTTTTCATATAATGAGAGATAACAGGATGACACTCCTAAATATCTTAATCCATTTACTGTTCTTTCCATAATTTCATCCATGTCATATGTATTGGCTAGCATCTGTGAAAATGTAATACTATCATAATGCCTTTGGGTCTGTTTTGATCTTTTGCTCATTTCCAATCGAATCCTAATATCTGCAGCAAGAACTGTTCCTTGCTGTAAAAGCTTTTTTGCCTTATAATAATCGAAAGTGTTATTCTTAATTAATGAATCTATAAAAGAGTGCATTACTATAATAATATCCTGAAAAAACTCTATGTTTTTTTTGCTCTGTGCACATAGGAGCAACTTTCTCAAGTACTCAGCAAAAACACCCTCATTTCCCTGAATATCATCCCAAAAAGCCTTGAGAAGTTCTTTAGACCAGTTAGGATCTATATCATTAGGAGCAGAAACATAACAATTTAAGAATTCTTCGAATTTATCAGCATTTATATTGTCTAAACCTTGAAAACTTATATATTGATTCGATTTTTCCTTATACAAATCTTCCTTCATAAATAAACTGCCAGGACATCCACAGCTTTGACGAACTATTAATTCACATGGAATGTATTCTGTTTCTAAAGTGTTATGTCCTTTTATTTTAGCGATTATTACTTCTACTGCACGTTTACCCATCTCATAAACTGGTGGCCGTACTGTTGTTAACGAAGGATTGCTTGCCCTGCTCTCTGGATCATCGTCAAAACCAACTATAGGTATTAAGGGAAGATTTCTTGCTTTCAAAATCCTGATTACTGTTCTTGCACTCAAATCATTACAGCATACCAGAGCATCGATGCCTGTTTCGTATAATTTTTCAATTATGGAGATACTCTTTTTAAAATTGTTTTTTATTCCTTGTTCAACAAAAATACTTCGATCCATATTAATGGCATATTGAAATGTATTCTCAAAGTCATATAATTCATTGTGGTTAATAACAATATTAGGGTCTATAGGTATTCCGTATTCAGTAAGTGTTTCAGTATAAGCTTTATGTCTTTGGTATAAACTTGAAGGTGCATTATCAACAAAAGCTCCGATTCTTTTGTATTTATGTACTTCTATAAGATGTTTCAAAGCCTCCCTCATACCATTGTAATTATCCCACAAAATGCTTGTTATACCTTCTATTTTGTTTTCAAGGCTTATAACCGGTAGAAAATTGTATTTTTTAACAAACATCTCAGTGAATTCTTCACTTGCATGCCAACATATATTTCCAGTCCATATAATAAGCCCATCCAATCTGTTTTTATCAACAAAATCAAAAATTGAAATGGCTTGTAGATCTATATCCTCTGGAGAGACAATCATACCTCCGCGATATACTATTAAATTTACACCATTTTCATCAGCAGCATCTTTCAATCCTTCAACAAAAAGTATATCCCTCTGATCAGACATATTGCTTTTTATTACTCCAATGGCTAGTCGACGTGAGGCTTTCTTATCTAATGCTGCTGTAGAATCATAATTACAGAACATACTAGATTACCTACCTTTAATGACAGTAGATTATTATAATACATTTATACTATTATTATTTTAATCGGTATTTTTTATTAAACTATTAATAAAAATAAACTTCCAGATACAAAGCAATGATACACAAGGGTTTGATAAGTTTTAGTTTAGGAGCTTTATGAATACTTGTCATCTTAATCAGTGCACTTATAGTGAAAAATTAATAATTATTTGAAATACTTATATGAAGCTGTTACCTTTTTTCAAATCTATATGTAGTAGTATATTGAAAGGATCAAAAATACTAATACAATGGTATTGATCATGTTCGTAATAAAAAGGGGTGTTTTTCATGCTGATACTAAAAGAGGGGGGGAGACTTTTGATTGGATATTGATAATAGACTGGTATCGAGCACGCTGAATGGGGATGTGCATTCTTTTTCCATCCTTGTAGAAAAATATCAGGTAGATATATTTAATTTTCTGTTCAGGCTGACTTTATGCAGGGAGGATGCAGAGGAATTACTACAGGATGTTTTTGTTAGAGTATATAAATATCTTTACACTTATAATAGCAGTATGAAATTTTCATCATGGCTATACAGCATAGCAGTTAATACCTTTAAGGACCATTTTAAAAGAAAGAAGAAACAGCTTGCGATATGTTCCTTTGACGATGAAATAAACACAGGAGTGAAGCAAACAAATCAATTAGAAATAGATCTTGAAACTAGAGAAGAATTCCGTGAAATTGTAAAAATCATAAACTCATTAAAGGAAGAATATAGGATTGCGATAATTTTAAAGTGTATTCAGGACTTTTCCTATAAAGAAATAGGAGAAATGCTAGGAATTTCGCCCCAAAATGCAAAGATGAGGGTTAATAGAGCAAGGAGGAAAATAGGTAAGAGTCTTAATAAAATGAATGGAGGTGCTTTTTAATGAGATGCAGCTATACGTTCGATGATATAAATGAATATGCTGATGGTGCAGGACCTGAGGAGAGAGCTGATGAGATCAAAGAACACCTAGAAGCATGCAAACCATGTCGTAAATATTATGATTCTATTGTTCTTACAGAAAAATACATAAAGAATAATATGGACATGAAATGTGATATGCACATAAAAGTCCTTGAAAGCATAGATATGGAAAGATATAAAAGAAAGAAGATTTTATTTAGGTTAGGATGGATAGGAAATAAAACGGGCTTGTTAAAGAAGTTGGTAGTTGCAGGTGCATGTGTTTTTCTAGCGGCATTTATTCTAGGGAACGAATATACCGGCACTTTTATTAGATCTGAAATTTCTAAGATAGTTGAGCAGAAGCAGCAGAATACTACAGTTCCAGTTGAAAAAGGTGAGGCACTGTTCTATGAGATAGGTTCAGATTATTATCTTGTTTACCCGGATGGACGTGAGATTAAAATTAACCTGCCAGGTAATATATACTCACATCAGGCTTTTGTGTCGGAAGACCTGAGCACAATTTATTACAATACAAACTTCAATGGCGTTTTAGGAAGAATAATGGGTTATGACATTGATAGCGGTAAGAACTATGACCTTCTCACAAAAATGGGAATTGAGCTTGACGGGCATATTTCACTGTTCTCCTATGATGACGACAGGCTTGTTGCAATTATCGGTTCGTTTGTGAAAGATGTGGATGGAAATGATACGAAACTTGAAACAAATAGGCTTCTTGAAATAGACCTGAAGGAAAAGAACTATAGATTTGTTGAACTTCCTTTTACGCCCTGGAATGCTGTAATGTGTAGAGGAATTGACTTTGTTGGTGAGGACTATTTAATCTCTTATATAGATGTGGAACAAAAAACTGTAATAGTAAATAAAAACGGAGAGATTATTAGGGATATTCCGCTAGAGGATTTTTCATATATAGTGAATATGAAGGTGTCACCTGATAATAGTAAGATTTTATATCAACTTGGAAAGACCCCTATTGATTTGTATGTTTATGATATTGAGAAGAATAGAAAGATAACTATTGTAGATCCTTCAAAGGATAGTAGTACTGACAGAAAATATTCCTATTGTATTTTTTCAACTTGGAGCAAATCCCCGGACACTTTATACTATGTTATCATGAATGGCAGCATTGAGGAAGAAAAGAGTGAATACAGTCTAAAAAAATATATTGTAGAAGAAGCTGCCTTTGAAAATGTTGAAGATATAACAACTAATATGCCTGAATTTATTGATGTTAAAGAAGCAATAAAAATTCTGAAAACCAGACCAGTTGGTGTAGCACCATGGCAAATAGAATGCGTTAGTGAAGATTATGTTTATATAACTTACAATGCTGGCATATACCAAAAATGAAGCAAAAAACGTATAAGTACAAAAAGATTAATGTTATAATATACTAAAGCAATTTACTATGTTTTGGGGGGGAGGATGGAAATGATGAACTTTAGTGTATTGTTCATACTAATAGGATTGGCAGTTTTAGTAGGGGGAAGTATTCTAGTTTTGATTATATATCTTTTTACAAGCAAGGGGAAACACTAAATAATATAAAATATTACAATGCTTTTCCTAAACAACTTTCAAACAAAAGCACAATTTAAATTAGTGCAAAGGCATAATATGAAGAGAACATTGCGAATAGTCATAGGGAATGTAGACGCAACGGAGAACGAATATTGCTAAGCAAAACATCATCCCTAAAATCTTTTTTGGAACATATATAGATAATTGGAAAAAACCTTATATTTTTTTGCGATTTGGGCAAAATCTATATAGGAAAAAAATTCAAGATATCAAGGGTGGTTCCAATGAGATTAATGAGTAGAGTACCGGCACATATAGGGATAATACCTGATGGCAATAGAAGATGGGCACAAGAAAACGGATACCAAAAAAAGGATGGATATTCCTATGGCATCAAACCTGGGTTTGAGCTTTATGAAATGATGCTTGAATATGGCATAAAGGAAGCTACCTTTTATGGTTTTACAAAAGACAATAATAAAAGAGAGAAGAGGCAAAGAGAGGCCTTTACGAAAGCCTGCGTGGACGCAGTGGAGCTTTTAAGCGGAAGGGATGCAAATTTATTGGTAATTGGAAACACAAAGTCTTCTGCGTTTCCTCCAGAGTTATATAAATATGCCAATAAGAGAGTCCATTTCGGGCAAGGATTAATAAACATAAATTTTCTTGTAAATTACGATTGGGAATGGGATTTGAGAGGTCTTGTAGCAAATAAGCGTTTACAATCCTACGATATCCCAAGGGTAGACCTAATAATACGTTGGGGAGGAAGGCGGCGTTTAAGCGGATTTTTACCCTTCCAATCTGTCTATGCGGATTTTTATGTTATCGATGATTATTGGCCAAGTTTTAAGAACTCACATTTTATCGAAGCACTCCGTTGGTACCAGAATTGTGACGTAACTTTGGGAGGCTAGTTGTATTAAAAACAAACCAATACAAAAGCCAAATTACGTTCACAACTGGTTTTAGTATCAGAGAGTATAATTGTATGAGCTGAGAGCATTAGAATAAAATCTACAGGGTATTGAGCCTTGTAGATTTTACTATTTCATGGAGTCCAATTTCTCTACAAACTTCCCGCTTGCTTTTCTCATATCGATACCCACTTTAGTTAGAACTGAATTTATTTTTTCCAACTCCACAGGTCTTTTTATTTTAAGTGTAGTAGTTTTAACCAAATCCTCCTTAGTAAGTATAAAATACCTTATAATTTTATACTTAGGAAGTAAATTATTTATATCTTTTATTGCTTTTCCAAACAAAGCTGCCAATTCTTCATCCGAGGGTATAGAATTTTTGTCTGATTTAAGCCCACCTAAGTCAATGACCAGTTTTGCACAAGCCTGTATATCTCCATCTTGAGTTTCATACCCCCAAACAAAAGAATCTTTAACATAGGGAATATCATTTAATAAAACTTCATACTCTTCAGGAAATGCCTTTTTACCATTTGCAAACACAATCATTGATTTAGCACGTCCGGAAATTTTAATAACTCCATCCTCATCAATGCTGCCAAGATCTCCTGTTTTAAACCAACCCTTTGTATCAAGAACCTCTTTTGTGGTTTCTATATCCTCGTAATAACCCAACATTACGTTTTTGCCCCTAACAATTATTTCACCCATTCCGTTTTCATCCGGATTGTCAAGTGCAACTTCAATATCACTAAGTGGTGGTCCTATAGTGCCGGGTTTGTTTACAAAATCATTGTTTACTGATACCACCGGAGATGTTTCAGTAAGACCATAGCCTTGTAAGAGGGTCAGACCTAATTTGTCAAAGCCAATAACAACTTCAGGATCAAGGGGGGCAGCTCCAGATACAACTAGTCTCAATCTCGGACCTAACTTATTAAAGATGCTTTTAAAAAGCTTTTTTCGCAAATCAATTCCTATTGAACGTAATATTTCTGAGAACTTTATAAGAATACTGAAGGATTTTGCTTTCCCAGACTTTTCTATTCCGCTCTGCAATTTTCTATACATTGCTTCTAAAATAGCTGGAACTGCAACAAGTATTGAAACTCCATATTCCTGAAGATTTTGTGCAATATGTTTTATACCATCACTAAATGCGACGCATACACCGCTATGAACCATAAAAGCCAAACCTATCGTATTTTCAAAGGTGTGGTGTAAGGGCAAAAGTGATAGGTGAACATCTCGCGGTAGAACTTTTATGGCACTTGAAATGCTTGAAACATTAGCAGCGATATTGGCATGGGAGAGCATAACTCCTTTAGCAAGGCTTGTAGTTCCCGATGTAAAAAGTAATATTGACATAACTTCCCTGTCAATTGGACATTCTATAAAACTCATATCTCGATTGTTAACAAGTTGTTGTCCTTTTTCAATAAGGTCAGGTAGATTTAAGAACTTGGGATCACTATTTTCGCCAACGTCCTCCATGCAAATATAATGCTTTATTCTGCTGTTGCTTTTTGCGATGTTGATCATCGTTTCATGATAAGTGGGACTATAAAAAAGGGCTTCTACCTTACCTCTTTCAATCAGGTTTTCAATTTCAACGGAAGGAAGATGTTTGTCCATGGGAACAGCTATACCTGTACCATTTATTATGGAGTAATAAGCAACGCCCCACTCATACCTGTTTTCTCCAATTATAGCGATTCTTTTACCCTTCAATCCAATGGAAATTAGAGAGGTACCGAGGTTATTAATATCCTTTTCAAAGTCAGTATAACTTTTTACAACTACATTTCCGTTTTTATCCTTAAATTTAAAAGCCGGCAAATTATTAAACCTTTTAGCACTTTCTTTTATAAGTTCTTTAAGGTCATGTACTTTCTTAGGCTCATAACATCCCGTACCTTTTACAATTAGTCTTCCGTCCTCTGAGTATATATCTACACATTTTTTCATATATTCCATCTCCTATAAGGCGTTGTTATATAATCTATACCCTAAAAAATCAAATATGATATATTTTTATTATTTGCTATTACAGTATCATAATACAATAAATATAAAAAGCCCCAAAGTATCAAGAGGTTTCTCAAGGATATTTTCCAAAATATAGGATAAAGGTATAAGTATTTTTAGCATGGATGGTCTAGTTGTTTTGGCGTAGCACAGCACATTATGGGGGCATTATATTTGAGTTCTTCAGAAAAAAACTAAATTAGACTATAAAACTACTAAATTATAAAGATATTTTAAATATTGTAAGAAAATATGATAGAATTATTTGTAAAAATATATAGAAAAGAAGCATTGTTCTATAATCTACATATATGCATATTGGTAATGCAACAAAATTTAAGTCATATACGAATTGCAGAAATATGTTACAAGCAAAATGAACGGATTTTTATAACAAAATATTTAAGAAGAGGCGATTTTCTTTGCGTCTCTAAATAACATTTCTTACGGAGGTTGTATTATGAAAGATTTTTATGATGTAGTTAATTCAAGAAGGACGATTAGAGATTTCGAAAATGCTTTCGTAGAGGATGAGGTCATTGAAAGAATTATTTCAGCAGGAATGAAAGCACCTACAAATGATCACATGAGAGATTGGCATTTCATTGTTATTAAGAATAAGGATACTGTCGCTAAATTAATCAATAAAATACCAAAGCAAATATCTGATGAGGAAATTAACGCTATATTGAGAGACTGGAATTTAAATGATACTTGTCAACAGAATGCCTACAAAGATGCAATTCCAAAACAGTATCAAATGTTTGCAGAGGCAGCTTGCGTTATTATTCCATTGTTAAAGCAAAAGACGGATATTTTGCATCCAGAAAATCTTTCTCATTTGAATGGTTATGCGTCCATTTGGTGTTGTATTGAGAATATGCTTCTAGCTATAACTGCTGAGGGATATGCATCTGCTTTACGTATTCCTTTAGGAGATGAGGGAGATTGGGCAAGAAAAGTTTTAAATTTTCCAAAGGATTACCTTATGCCGTGCTTTATAGCTTTGGGAAAAGCGAGTGCAAACGCTTCATGCGTGAAGCAAAAAGAATACTCTATAAGCGAAAGAATACATAAAGATGTTTGGTAAGTTATGACGGGGACTGTCATGTGATAGAGGAGATTTTAGGTATAGAGCTAGATTTTCTGAACAAAGTCGGATAAAGGAGAGTAAGTTTATGAAATGGAGCGAGTTGTTTAATATTGACCAACAGCCGTCTTATGAAGACATAAAAGAATTTATTGGACAAGGGGAGCCACTTTGGTCTGAACTACTTTCATATATTGAACTAAAATATAAGGTTCAACCTAAAATGTCATACAGTAAATGTTCTGCACAGCCCGGTTGGAATGTAAAATATCAGAAAAGTAGCAAATCATTATGTATGCTATATCCAATGGAAGGGTATTTTATTGCACTAGTCGTGATAGGATCAAAGGAGGAACCAGAGGCAGAATTGGCTTTGGGAACATTTACTCCATATGTTCAAAACCTATACCGCAATACATCTTCTTCCTGTGGTGGACGTTGGCTAATGATAGAGGTAAAAGATAAGTCTGTACTCAATGATGTTAAGAGTCTAGTGGAAATAAGGGTCAAGCCCAAACCCTATCAGAATAATAACAAGCCCTAGCCATAGATTTTACAATAAATGAAAAATTATGGCTAGGGGATAAAGCGGTACTGTTTTATTTTTAGATACATACTATATTTTCTTTAATACCATTGCTGTTCTGCTTGGCGAATATATGGTGATTCCGGTGAAGTCATTGTTCATATTAAGAGTGTGAGTATTATATATCACATCATGAGAAATGCGACCGTATCCGCCAAACCTTGCCTCATCCGTGTCAAGGATTACTTGAAAATGAGCATCTTGGTGTATGGGAAGCTCAAAATCAGTATAAGATTCTGTCGGATGAAAATTAAAAATAAATAGAAAATCTTTCTTCCTATAGGCAATTAATTTTTTGTCCTGATCTATCCAAAGACATTGAGGTGCACCACCTCCTACAAGGCTTTCATTCGACATGAAATTTACCATGGCTTTATCAAATTGATTCAAATCGAAATATCTCAGATAATCACTGTCGGCTAGAGTCCATTGTCTTCGGCAGTGTTTAAAACTCCATTCGTTACCGTGCCTTGGGAAGTCAATCCATTCAGGATGCCCGAACTCATTGCCCATGAAATTCAAATACCCTTCTGCACCGAGGGAAATAGTAATAAATCGGGCCATCTTGTGGAGAGCAATTGCACGTTCGATCACTAAGTTATGGCTTTCCTTATTCATGTGCCAGTACATTTCTTTGTCTGCCATCCTGAAAATAAAGGTTTTATCTCCAACTAAGGCTTGGTCATGGGATTCCACATAAGCTATACGTTTCTCCATATAACGACTTGTAGAAAGCTCGTGGTACATTGCCTGCATATCCCAATCGTAATCATTGAGTTTTAAGGTATTAACCCAAAAATCGGGCATCCCCATAGCTAATCTGTAATCAAAGCCGATACCACCATATTCTATCGGGAGACACATTCCCGGCATTCCACTCATGTCCTCTGCAATGCAAATGGAATTTGGTTTTATTTCTTTTATAAGCTCATTTGCAAATTGAAGATAAGTTACCGCCTCAACATGTGTATTCATACTGAAGTACCTGTTATAATTGTCAAAGGCTGTTCCTAAACCGTGGTCATGGTAAATCATTGAGGTTATACCGTCAAAACGGAAGCCGTCAAAATGATATTCCTCAATCCAGAATTTAATGTTGGATAACAAAAAGTGTATAACTTCGTACTTTCCATAGTTAAAAAGTTTTGAGTCCCAAACATGATGGGTGCCTTGACTTCCACTATGAAAGAACTGATAATCTGTACCGTCAAATTCATTTATACCCTCTGCAAGATTCTTAGCAGCATGGGAATGCACGATATCCATAAGGACAGCAATTCCCATTTCATGAGCCTTATTTATAAGGGATTTGAGTTCCTCAGGAGTCCCGAACCATGAAGAAGCAGCAAAAAAGTTGGTAACATGATAGCCAAAAGAGGCATAATAGGGATGTTCCATTATAGCCATAATTTGAATGGTATTATAGCCTAATTCTTTTATTCTAGGTAGCATATTGTCTTCAAACTCTTTATAGGTACCCATGCCGCACTTTTCTTGAGCCATTCCTATATGAGTCTCATAAATTAACGGAGCTTTTGAGGTATCAACCTGGTATTCGGAATCTGTCCACTTGAAAGGCTCTTCCGGCTCCCATATTTGCCCGCTGAAATTGTGGTTTTCCGGATCTTGTATAACCCTTCTTATATAAAGCGGTATACGGTCACTTGCTTGTCCTTGGCTCTTTATATGTACCTTGACAAGGGATTTATGAGATAGAGCATTCTTCCCCGGAAGAAATATTTCCCAAACACCATTATCTTTTCTTGTAAGAGGATGGGATTCACGGTTCCAGCCGTTAAAATCTCCAATTAGGAATAAAGCTTCTGCGGCAGGTGCCCATTCACGATAATACCAACCATCTTCAGTTTGATGAAAACCGAAAAAAAGATGACCGTTTGCAAAATCTTTAAAACTTTGACCGTCCCCAAGTAGTGCTTTTTTCACACCATAATAACGTTTCATTCTTTCTTCTAAATCGTGCCTGTGAGGCTCCAACCAAGGATCGATTTCCAGAATTTTAAGTGTAGTTTCGGGGTTTAAAGTGTTTGTCATAAGTATCTTCTCCTAGTATTTGGTGTTTTATCTTACAGACTTATTGCAATAATTTTGTTTCGCAACTTTATTTATGAAATAACAAGGAACAACTGATACTGCGATACCTTTTGAACATAAGGACAAATAGTAATAATATATTTTGTATTCCTTGTCATTGGTTATGGGTAATTTTTTTGCATACCTACTGATAAATATATGCCAGTTTTTTCAACATGTCAAGGAGGAGAATAGTTATTATTTAACGTTTGATTAGAACAAATATTTATTGCGTACAAAGACTAAAGCAAGCTAGGGAATGTTGATGTTATAAGTCCAGCCGCAATCATTATGATAAATCATTTGCCGCGTCATACCGCCATCGATGGTGATATTTTCTCCTGTAATGAACCTTGCCTTATCGCTGCAAAGAAAGAGTACCATGTTGGCAATGTCAAGAGGATTTCCAACTCTTCCTGCAGGATGTTGCTGCATATCTGAACCACTAAATTCAGAGTTTGTGGTGTCAATCCATCCTGGACTTATGGAATTAACTCTCACTTTTCCCGACAGGCTGACTGCGAGTGCGTGGGTTAATGCAGAAATCCCACCTTTTGCAGCAGTATAACTCTCGGTATTTGCCTGACTCATTCTATCTCTGCTCGAGGAAATATTTACAATGGCAGCACCATTGTTAAAATTGTTCTTAAATAGTTTTGCCAACATAAACGGAGCTGATACACCAACACGAAGGACATAGTTGAAATCTTCATAGGAGCAGTTTTCAATTCCGCCTTTGGATAGACAGGCGTTGTTTATAAGATAATCCACCTTGCCATGTTGATTTATAACCTTGTGTGCAAAGGCTCTGAGGGCATCCTCGCTGGCAACATCACCTGTAAAATAATTGTTAGGCTGTTTGTCAATAACGCACACATGTGCTCCTGCTTTTTGGAATTCTTCACATATAATCTTCCCGATTCCACCGGCACCACCGGTTATAACTGCTACTTTGTTAGAAAACATGTTTACCTCCTTTTGTTTCTAGGATATAAAGCTATTGTCTATTGAAGTTTTCACGAAACATATAGTAACAAAATCAATGGGGTATAAAATATAATTGCTGACTCCTAAAATTATAGTATATTTTGTTAGAGTTTCCTACTATCATTAAGTGTTTTTTTAATTATTCTTTAGTCAGTCAAATTCGAATTTTGCCATGATCCATTATTTTTTGTAGTACATATCGTTTGTGAACCGTCATTGTTTATTATTCTTGAGCCAATAGCATGTCTTTATGAAAGAAGTAATAACCATTAAGCAACTAAAGTTACTATATTTATGCATGTTTGTAACAATAAAAGTTGTAAAAAAGCTATTTAAGGGTATTAATATTATAGAAAATCGTTGCAAAGCAAACTGTTACGAGGAGTGATAATTATGAATAGCAATGCCAAGGAATATAAATTTGCTACTTTTGCGGGCGGATGTTTTTGGTGTATGGTTCCTCCTTTCAAGGAGCTTACAGGTGTAATTGAAGTAATTGCCGGTTATACTGGCGGAAACATAGAAAACCCTTCATACCAGCAAGTATGTTCTGGAAATACAGGGCATTATGAGGCTGTAATGATTAAATATGATGCTGAAATAATTAAATATGAAAAGCTTTTGGAGATTTTTTGGAGTCAGATTGATCCAACAGATCCACAAGGGCAATTTTTTGATAAAGGTTCCCAGTATTATACCGCTATATTTTATCATGATGAGCAACAGCGAATACTTGCTGAGGCTTCCAAAAGAGAGTTGGAAAACGAAGGCATATTTGACAGTCCTATAGTAACTAAAATAATAGAGGCATCAGAATTTTATCCTGCAGAGGAATATCATCAGGATTACCATTTGAAAAACCCGGAACATTATAGAAGTTACAAAATCGGATCAGGACGTGAGGCGTTTATTCACCGTGTGTGTGCAATTAGAGATACAGTCAAAAAGAAATACACAAAACCGGATGATGATACTTTGAGGAAAAAGTTATCCCCATTGCAATATCAGGTGACCCAGGAGAATGGCACAGAGAGACCTTTTAACAACGAATATTGGGACAACAAAAGAGATGGGATTTACGTAGATATTGTTTCCGGAGAACCTCTATTCAGTTCTCTTGATAAGTTTGATTCGGGATGTGGATGGCCAAGCTTTGATAAACCTCTTGTTAAGGAAAATATAAAGGAGAAGCTTGATAAAAGCCACTCAATGATACGCACGGAAGTACGAAGCAAATATGCAGATTCTCATCTTGGGCATGTATTTGGTGATGGTCCGACTCCAACTGGTGTAAGATACTGTATAAACTCAGCAGCTATACGTTTTATACCTGTAGAACATCTAGAACGTGAAGGATATGGACAATACCGTAAGCTTTTTGACAAGGTGATTTCATAAAAAGTTTTAATAAGTAGTGATTTTTAAGAACAAAAACATTATAATGATATCAAGTTATATTTAACGCATAAATTATTTTGAGAGGCAAAGAAAGGATATAAAAATGGCTATTACTGATTTTCTTGAAAGAAATGCAAAGCTTTATCCATCGGAAATTAGTCTGGTTGAAATAAATCCGGCTAATCAACCAGATCGCACGGTTACCTGGCGTGAGTACAATTTAATTGAGACAAGCCCTAATGAAAAATACCGTCGTGAAATGACTTGGAAGGAATTCGATATAAAGGCGAATCGTTTTGCGAATCTTTTATTAACTCGAGGAATTAAGAAGGGTGACAAAGTTGCAATACTGCTTATGAATTGCCTAGAATGGCTTCCTATATATTTTGGTATTTTAAAAACCGGGGCATTGGCTGTACCGATGAATTACCGCTATACAGCGGAGGAAATTAAATATTGTCTCGACTTATCTGAAGCAGATGTACTGGTGTTTGGACCTGAATTTATCGGACGTGTTGAGCAAGTATTTGATAATCTCGATGGAGTTAAGACATTTTTTTATGTTGGAGAAACCCAGCCTACTTTTGCCGATAGCTATGACAAACTCGTGTCCTATTGTTCTTCTACAGCACCTGCAGTGGAGCTCAAGGACGATGACGATGCGGCAATTTATTTCTCTTCTGGTACAACAGGATTTCCAAAAGCGATATTACATACTCACAGTGCACTTGTTTCCTCTTGCATAACAGAGCAAAACCATCATTTGCAGTGTAGAGAAGATGTGTTTTTATGTATTCCACCTCTTTATCATACAGGGGCTAAGATGCACTGGTTTGGCAGTTTGATGTCGGGCAGTAGAGCTGTTATCCTAAGAGGTGTAAAGCCAGAATGGGTAATGCAAGCAGTTTCGGAAGAAAAGGCTACTATTGTATGGCTACTTGTACCTTGGGTACAAGATATTTTAGATGCTATTGACCGTGGTGATATCAATCTTAAAGATTATCGCATAAACCAGTGGAGGCTTATGCACATTGGAGCTCAGCCTGTGCCGCCTAGTCTTATCAAAAGATGGAAGCAGGTATTCCCGAATCACCAATATGATACCAATTACGGTCTTAGTGAATCTATTGGTCCTGGTTGCGTTCATCTTGGAATAGAAAATATTCACAAGGTTGGTTCCATAGGAAAAGCGGGATATCTATGGGAAACAGCTATTGTCAAAGAGAATGGTGAACGTGTAGCACCGGGCGAGGTTGGTGAATTGATTGTCAAAGGACCGGGGGTAATGAAATGTTATTTCAACAACCCAAAGGCTACCTCGAAAATCCTAAAAGATGGCTGGCTATATACCGGTGACGTTGCACGTGAAGACGAAGATGGCTTTATATATTTGGTAGACCGTAAAAAAGATGTCATTATTAGTGGTGGTGAGAATTTATATCCTGTACAGATAGAAGATTTTCTGCGTACACACAATGCTATAAAAGACGTTGCTGTCATTGGACTTCCTGATGACAGGTTAGGTGAGATTGCAGCGGCAATAATCGAGTTAAAAGAAGGTGTCGTTTGCACTGAAGAAGACATAAATGATTTTTGTAAAGAGCTGCCCCGTTATAAACGACCACGCAAAATAATTTTTGCTCAGGTACCGAGAAATCCTACCGGTAAGATTGAGAAGCCAAAGCTTCGTGAAATGTATTGCGGCAAAAGGCTCGTTGAGGCACAGACAACAAAATAGGTTTAGTTTTAAAGGTTACGGATTTAGGTCTGTAACCTTTTTATTCCCCATCTTTCGAACGAAGTGAAAGAGGCAAAAACGGAGCGACTCAATGTCCCGTAGTTTTTTATTTAGGGTGTTTCATTTTAGGTCTTTCGAACGAAGCGAAAGACGTAAAAACGAAGAAACCCAATGTCCTTGAGATTTTGCTGTTGACTTAATAATTCGAATAAAGTACAACTGGAATGTATGCAAATCATAACAACTGAAGGAAGTTGAGATAAAAAGAGGAGCTTAAGTTATTTTAGATATATCACAGCTAATGTTTTAGTTAGTGCAATGTTTACAGATGCTGTAAAATCGTGCTATAATGACTGGCAGATAATCGAACATGTTTCTTTATTAATCTTTGCTTGGTATGATTAACGAATATAAAAAGGGAGAAGATCTATGAAGAAAGTAGTGTTAGTGCCAGATTCTTTTAAAGGCACATTGAGCTCTTCAAAGGTATGTGAAATAATGCACAACAAAATAAAAGAACATTTTCCCCTATGTGAAGTTATTTCAATACCAGTAGCTGACGGTGGAGAAGGAAGTGTTGATTGCTTTTTAACTGCTGTTGGTGGAGAGAAGATCAATACAAAAGTAAAAAATCCATATTTTGAAGATATGGAAGCATTTTATGGTTTAATAGACAATAGAAAAACTGCAATAATTGAAATGGCTGCCTGTGCGGGCTTGCCCCTTGTTGAAGATAGAAAAGATCCAACGAAGACAACTACCTATGGGGTGGGACAATTAATACTTGATGCTGCAAATAGGGGGGCAAATAAGATAATAGTAGGACTTGGGGGAAGTTGTACAAATGATGGCGGTTGTGGTGCAGCTACCGCAATAGGAATTAAGTTTTTCAATAAAAAAGGGGATGAGTTTGTTCCTACGGGCGGAAGACTTCATGAGATTAATAGAATTGATATGTCTAGCAAAGCAGCAGTCTTAAAAGGTGTAGAAATAATATCAATGTGTGATATAGATAACCCTATGTACGGACCTACCGGTGCTGCTCATGTATTTGCACCGCAAAAGGGAGCAGATGGAGAAATGGTACAGCATCTTGATAATGGACTTAAGCACCTTTCAAAGGTTATTAAGAAAGCTTTGAACAAGGATTTTGGAGAAACACCTGGAAGTGGAGCCGCGGGTGCTATGGGAGCAGGAATGCTTGCTTTTTTTGATTCAAAACTTCAAATGGGCATAGAGACTGTATTAGATGCAGTAAACTTCAATTCTGTGATATCTGATGCGGATATAATATTTACTGGTGAAGGAAAGATTGATTGCCAAAGTTTAAGGGGTAAGGTAGTTATTGGGGTAGCAAAAAGGGCAAGACAGCAAAACATACCAGTCATAGTTATATCCGGTGGTGCTGAATTAGGTATAGATGAAGCATACAATTTAGGTGTGACTTCTGTTTTTACAATTAACAGATTACCGGAAGAACTTGAAAAAAGCCGATTAAAGAGCTCGGAAAATTTAGCTTTTGCTGTAGATAATATTTTGCGTTTAATAAAAAATAATCCCAAAGGATAATTTAACAAAGACTCCTTTGGGAACTGTAATAATAGTTTAAGTAGCGACAGACTGTGAATTCCATGTAAGTTATACGATATTTACTTGTAATAGAGCCCAGCAAGTTTCATTTGTTTTGTAAAAGTGATTGTAAAGGTAAAGGTTCTAATCTCGTATTTTGCTTTTGCAACAACAACAGCGAATTCTTCTTCGCTTGATTTGTCAGTTGTTCCTCCAATGCTTATATCTTTTATTTCTTGATAATTGCCGCCATCATCAAGTGAAGCATAAATTTTACTAAAGACATCATCGGTAAGCAGGTCTTTCATTTGTGCAGTACATAATTGTTTTACTCCTTCCGAATCTCTAGCGTTTAGAAGAGAAATTACATTTTCGGTGGCTTTTTTGACCTCCTCCTCATCAAAATCACTAGATAATTTTTGACTGCATCCGCAAAGAAGTGATATTGATAATAAAATAATAAGTGTTATAAGTCCAAGTGATCTAAATGCCGTGTTCTTCATAAAGTTCCTCCTTGTATAATTTTTTTGAGTTATAGGAATAAAAAACTAACAACAAATCTATTAAAGCTAATGAACCTTCAATCAATAGTATCGAATTTGAGAAAGCCGATAGAAGAGGTATCAAAGAGTTTACAAATCCATGAATTATTATTGCTATAAATAGATATAAAACTCTTCTATTCTTCAAAAACCCATTCCAAACGATGATTGTTAAGTTCACATGCAGGATAATTGCTAGAACTCTTTCGAGTACTGCTAATCCTAACTGCGAAATGGGGACTAAGGACAAAGCAGGTACTAAAAGAATTAATGCTTCCGCAATACCATGTCCTAATCCGAAAATAACTGGTTGTGAAAAATTGTATTTATCTCGTTTGATTAAAAATTGCTTAAATAAAAAACGAAAACTCTCCTCAAAAACACCTGCTGACAATGCAATTAAAATAGAAATCAGTAAAGGATTTAAGCTATATGCAAGCATAAAATCTGTTGAGTTTTGCATATGTTGAAGAATAGGTAATCTTAACAATGGCTGAGATACTATAAAACATGCTGCACCTAATAAAAGCCATAGAACACTCTTCAACATCAGATTAATCACCACCGAATTCTATATTAATAAATTTATATAATTGTATCACGTAAGCTGTTCAATTCAAATAGAATTTTTTATTTCCCATATCTGAAAGAAGCTTATGAATTTGCATACACAGAAATATTATATTATCTCACAAATTAAGAAAAAAATAAGAGTGTTCTAAATATTATGATATAATATATAAATGCTTTAATATATGTAAAAAGCAGTTTGAGTGAAAATACATAAATGTGAGGAGAATAGTTATGGAGAAGAAAACTCTTATCGAAATCAAGAATAAACTTATAAAACTGCCGCTTTTGCAAGATAGATTAGAGAAGCTTCAAGATGAAATTAGTGAGGCGGAAAATAATGTTCAGTTGCTGCTGGATAAATACGAGAAAGAAACACTCGATGTAGAGAATCTAAAAAAAGATTCCCTATCAGTAACCATTCTAAAGTTCGTTGGAAAGTATGAAGGCAAGGTTACAAAAGAAACAGAAGAAATGCTTACGGCAAAATTGGAATACGATAGGGCAATTGGAAGAGTTAATGAGCTAAATAATGAGAAGGATAGCTTTACAAATAGAATAGCAAAATTGAGCAAAGAGAGAGAATTATACGAGAAAGAGTTAAAAAGGCGTGAAGAACTAATAAAGAATAAATCAGCTAATGCAGTATCAGAAAAATATTTAAAGCTTGAAGCGGAACAAAATTTATTGACAAGACAAATTGTTGAGACCGATGAAGCAATAAAAGCAGCAAAAAAGGTGATTGATACAGCAAATTGTACAATTAAGAACCTTGACAGTGCAGAGGAATGGGCAACCTATGATGCGTGGACAAGGGGCGGGATATTTAGTTATTTGGCGAAGTATGATCATATTGATGAGGCACAGGAAAATGCAAATCGCTTACAGTCACAGATAAAGGATTTACAAAAAGAGCTTAAAGATATAGATAATATTGGAGATGTATCTTTCTATGGAATAGATTCTACAACAAGAGCAATGGATTTATGGTTTGATAATATATTTACCGACATGGCTGTAAGAGATAGAATTCGTGATGACAACAAGCGATTAAGAAACCTAAGAGACGAAATTGATAAGATTGTCGTTTCTCTTGAAAAAAGCAAAGCACAATTGTCACAAGAAATTTTAGATATTGAAGATAAAAAGAATGAACTGATTATTTTGTCGTAATTTCATTGATGTTATCTTTTCCATCTTTATTGTGGAAAGGAAAAAGAAAATAAATAACTTGCTAATTTTCGGAAATATTACTAACGGGTTATTTTTTACTGGAATAAATAAATTTAAATATGACACACATATAATATACAATGGTTGTATTAAATAGTTAACTAGTTGATGAAAGAAATTTTTATTTATATTGTACACATTAACATATTGTGTTAATCTATTAATGGTATAAAAGCTAAGTGGAAAAATTTTTAAATTATTAGACAGAAGGAAAATGATGAAAAATGACAGTGACATTAAGTTCTTTTTTAAATGATCTAATTGGAAATCCTGCTTTGGTCATAACAACGCTACTAACATTGGGGGTTATATTGGTCAATGGATGGACTGATGCTCCTAATGCAATTGCAACTGCTGTATCTACAAGGTCGGTTAAACCTAAAACGGCTATTATCATAGCAGCATTATTTAACTTTCTCGGCGTTTTTGTTATGACAATGGTGAATTCTAGTGTGGCTCAGACAATTTTCAACATGGTTGACTTTGGAGGAGATTCAAATTTATCTCTAACAGCATTATGTGCAGCTCTTTTTGCAATTGTTCTTTGGGCAACGGCTGCTTGGTGGTTTGGGATACCTACAAGTGAAAGTCATGCTTTGATTGCAGGAATAAGTGGTGCTGCTATTGCATTGCAGGGAGGCATAAAAGGGATTAATTTTGATGAATGGGTTAAGGTTCTTTATGGTTTGGTGCTATCTATCGGCTTGGGTTTTATAATGGGATGGTTGATTGTAAAGATAGTTGAATTTTTGTTTAGAGGAGTCAACAGAACTAAAACCTTTACCTTTTTTAAGAATGCTCAGATACTAGGCAGTGCTGGGATGGCGTTCATGCACGGTGCACAGGATGGTCAGAAATTTATGGGAGTGTTTATGCTGGGTATGTTTCTTGCAAAGGGTCAAAGTAATGTGACTTCATTTCAAATACCCCCCTGGCTTATTGTCCTTTGTTCGGCTGTAATGGCATTTGGTACTTCCATAGGAGGATACCGTATAATAAAGGCTGTAGGTATGGATATGGTTAAACTTGAGAAACACCAAGGATTTTCGGCAGACCTTGCAGGAGTTATTTGTTTGTTCATTGCATCTTCTACAGGGTTGCCCGTTAGCACGACACACACAAAAACCACAGCTGTTATGGGAGTTGGAGCAGCAAAGCGTGTATCGTCTGTAAACTGGGGAATTGTTAAAGAAATGATAACGGCTTGGATTTTGACCTTCCCTGGATGCGGTCTTATAGGCTTTTTGATGGCATTATTATTTATGAATATATTTTAAAGTATAGCAATTTATATAATCCCTGTTGTACAAAATCCTATACTGGGTTTGTAAAGGGAATTTTCCTTTACCGGAACAATATAATTTTAACGAAAGAGGATTGGTAATATGGCTAGAAAAAAAGATGATTACTATTATGACACCTTTGTGGAGTTAGTTGAATATTCTTGTAAAGCAGCAGATTTATTAAATCAGATTATGAATAATTTCAATGCATCACAGTTGCTGAACAAAGTAAAAGAGATGCATGATATTGAACATGCTGCTGATGAAGCAAGACATGTAATGACAAAGAAGCTTATGAAAGAGTTTATTACGCCTATTGATAGAGAAGATATCATGGATTTGGCGAACTCTATAGATAATCTTACCGATGCAATCGAAGATGTTGTACTACGTATGTATATGTATAACATAACAAGTATACGTCCCTACGCCTTAAAGATGACTTCTATTATAGTAAAATGCTGTAACTCTTTAAAGGTGGCAATGAGCGAGTTTCATAATTTCAGAAAATCTAAAACTTTACACGAATTAATTGTTGATGTAAATAAGCTAGAGGAAGATGGGGACAAGCTATACACTGAGGCTGTGAGAGATTTATTTGTGAACTGTACTGATTTTAAAGATATATCTGCTTGGCAATCTACATTTCATTTTTTGGAGAAATGTTGTGATGCTTGTGAAGATGTTTCAAATGCCATTGAAGGTGTGATAATGAAGAATTCATAGTTTGGAATCTATTACTTAGTGAATTTTATGTATTATAAAAAGCAAGTAGTTTGCGTATCAAAAATGACTTCATATAGTTTAGAACATTTATTTAAAGTTTTTTTAAAACGTATAAGGATTTGCTTTTTTGTTGTTCCGTTGAACGAAGTGATAATAATATAATTTAGCTGACATATAATTTATGTAGAACTGAATCTAAATGTGAGTATAGCAGAGTATAGTATTAGCTGTGAGGAGAGTCTTTATGGAAATAATTAAGGCAATAATTCTGGGTATAATAGAAGGTATTACTGAATGGCTACCGATTAGTAGCACCGGGCATATGATCTTAGCAGATGAATTTATAAGACTTAATATGCGTGATGAATTTAAGGAAATGTTTATTGTTGTAATTCAGCTAGGTGCTATTTTAGCAGTTGTTCTGCTGTATTGGAGCAAGTTGTTTCCAATAGCCTTTAACAAAAAGCTTGGTACAGGAAAGAATAATGTTCCATCTTGGAAAAGCTTTGAACTGAAAAAGGATACAGTTTCATTATGGTTAAAGGTTTTGGTTGCAATTATACCTGCAGCAATAGTTGGAATACCCTTTGAAGACAAAATAGATGCTGTTTTTTACAATTACAAGGTGGTCACAGCAACATTAATTATATATGGAATTTTGTTTATAATTTTGGAAAACCGAAATAAGAAAAAGAAGCCTTTGGTAAAAAATTTCCAACAGCTTACTTACAAGACAGCTTTAATAATAGGCGTTTTTCAGGTATTATCTTTGATTCCCGGCACTTCACGCTCTGGTTCTACTATTTTAGGAGCAATCCTGATTGGATGTTCAAGAGAAATAGCTGCGGAGTTTTCGTTCTTTTTGTCTATACCGGTTATGTTTGGAGCAAGTCTTATTAAAATTATGAAGTTTGGATTTGTTTTTTCAAGTCAGGAATTGATAATCCTTATCACAGGTATGTTTGTTGCCTTTATAGTATCCATTTTGGCAATAAAGTTCCTTATAGGCTACATAAAAAGAAACGACTTCAAGGCTTTTGGGTATTATAGGATAGCACTCGGCTTAGTTTTAATTGCTTACTTTGCATTATTCAGATAATAGAAGAGATTACAGAAGAAGGACAGTAAATTCTGTTCCTTCTTTTTTTATTACGCATCTTTCGAACGAAGTGCGTACATGTGTATACTGAAAGTTATAGGCTATAAGCTCAAATAAATTTAAGATTTAAGGCTATTTTAAGTAGTATGAGGTATAATAACCCTAGAATAAGCTGCAATGTTAAAAGTTTGTTAAGTGCATGTTAAATGCTAGTAAAACTATGTTGTTTAAAGGTTCATAAGCTTGAAATTGAGAGGGGGATTTGGTATTATAAACGGGGTAAAATGAGATGTAAACACATATAGTTTGAAGTTAATTACAGTATTTATAAATTAATAGAATTTTAGACATAATAGCATTTGTATTGCACAGTTTATTTTGAATATAGATCAAAAATAATTGCTATAATTCGAGTTAATTAATTTTTTGAGATATACAATTTTATTAGGAGGGGTTATTATTGTCTTCAGAAGTAGTTAGTATGATTTTTTGCCTTCTTGGTGGACTTGCTGTTTTTATCTACGGCATGAACCTTATGTCTGATGGACTCCAAAAGGCCGCTGGTGAACGTATGAGAAGGATACTGGAGGTACTTACCGGCAATCCAATTATAGCAGTATTGGTAGGTGCTTTGGTTACGACACTTATTCAAAGTAGTAGTGCCACGACGGTTATGGTTATAGGTTTCGTTAGTGCAAGATTAATGACTTTGAATCAGGCAATAGGAGTTATTCTTGGTGCTAATATTGGTACGACAGTGACAGCTCAGCTTGTAGCTTTTAACATCGGTCATTATGCTTATCCTATTGCAGCATTAGGTTTTATTCTCTTCTTTTTCTTCAAAAGAAATCTCGTCAAGTATATTGGACAAACAATCTTTGCTTTCGGACTATTATTTATGGGATTAAATATTATGAGTGATGCTATGGCACCTCTTGCTGAAAGTCAATCATTTGCACTGATGATGGCAAGGCTGAGTGAGTACCCAATACTAGGCCTCATTATTGGTACCTTGTTTACGCTATTGATTCAAAGCAGTAGTGCTACTATTGCAGTGCTTCAAAATCTTGCAAAACAAACGGGAAGTGATGGAAAAGCTTTGATAAGTTTGACTACAGCGTTACCGATGCTATATGGAACAAATATAGGGACCACTATAACTGCATTACTTGCTTCTATTGGAGCTAGAATAAGTGCAAAAAGAGCAGCGGTAGCCCATTCGGTATTTAACATTGTAGGGTCTATAATATTTATGTTTTTTATTCCGACCTTCGCATGGTTTATTCAGAAAATCTCTCCAGGAGGTAATGAAGCCGAGGTCATATCAAGACAGATAGCAAATGCACACACTTCCTTTAATTTAATAAATACTTTATTATGGCTACCATTTATATGGCTTTTGGCAAAAATCGTTACTTTTTTAGTTAGAGGGAAAGAAGACGATATTGAAAAAAGAGTTTTGTACCTTGATTATAAAGTTTTATCTAATCCTGCCATTGCCATGGATCTTGCAACTAGAGAGTTGACAAGGATGGCTGCGTTTGTACGGCAAATGATGGCAGATTCAAAAAAGGCTTTTACTGAGGCTAATATGGAGCTAGCCAAAAATGTGCTTGAAATAGAAGAACTTGTCGACATTCTTCAGGACGAAATTGTAAAATACCTTTCTACTATGTTGTCCGAAGCTACACTTACAGAACGACAGTCAATAAGATTGTCAGGACTTATGCATATAGCAAATGATATTGAAAGAATGGGTGACCATTGTAAGAACGTAGTTGAATTTGCAATGCAAAAGGAGAATGAAAAAATTCCTTTCTCTAAAGAGGCTATAACCGATGTTAGTGAAACGTTTAGCGTACTAAATCAAATGGTAGATGACGCTATTCACTCACTTCAAGATGAGAATATCGAACTTGCTAAAAAAGTTCTTTATGAGGAGAATGAAGTGGATAATCTTGAGAACAAGCTTCGTGTTAGACATTTAGAAAGGCTTAATTCGGGCTTGTGCAATCCAAAGTCTACAGTAATATTTATTGAGCTTATACACAATCTGGAAAGAATTGGAGACCATTGTAACAACATTGCAGAGGCTATTTTACACGACAAGGAGAATAGACCGCTCCATAACGATCCGCAATCTGTATAGCATAATGAAGCCTGCAAAACTCACGAGAAACAAACTAAATTGGCTTTAAAGCAATTTAATATATGCAATTTTAGAATTCATAAAATTAACTTTTAGACTATTTTATTCTTGACATGAACCTGAAAATATGATTTAATTGGTATGTGTCAAAAGCTCTGAATGGGCGAATATATACACCCTGAAGGAGGTGCGGATAATGTTAA
Organism: Clostridiaceae bacterium; assembly: GCA_012519925.1. Classification (GTDB taxonomy): domain Bacteria; phylum Bacillota; class Clostridia; order Acetivibrionales; family Acetivibrionaceae; genus Acetivibrio. The sequence goes on along the minus strand of JAAYPF010000148.1, from coordinate 2,166 downwards.
ATGGTACAGTGAAATGGTTCAATGCTGGTAAAGGTTTTGGATTTATTGAAAGAGAAGATGGTGAAGATGTATTTGTTCACTTTTCAGCGATAAATGTTGATGGTTATAAATCTCTCAATGAAGGTCAAAAAGTCCAGTTTGAGGTTGAAGATGGTCAACGTGGACTTCAGGCAAAGAACGTAACTCCTTGCTAAACCTATAGACTTAGGTACATTAGCACCAATTTATTTGAAATTCGTTTAACGATTTCTGAAATGAAAAAAGGCATTTGCTTTAGGCTAATGTCTTTTTTGATGTTAAAGAAATATTTTTTGTCTTATATTCCTTGTGATACACCAAAACTTTTAAATATGTAGGGTCTTCTTGTAGCTTTTTGAAAGTATAAAAATATAAAAAAACTAATCTTGTAAATTTCCATACTAGGGTTTGGAAAGAGCTATCCACTTTCTCGGGTTTAGGAGGGGTGCTAATGCTGGTCGTTTCGCTATGCTACACTATATTATGTGCCTATGCAATCTCGGATGCGAAGCATCCACTGAAGGGAGCCATAGGATTCCATTGCGGACAAGAAAATTCATGTGCAAAGCAAATTTTCTTGATTTACTTGTTTATTTTAAATTCTTAGTGGTAATAAATATGGTATGAGAAACCAATTATATTGTGATAATAAGTATTTTAAACCACTTATCAGTGATATAATACTTTTAAAAACTATAATAAGAAAATAGGAGGTAATTTATTAATGAAAAGTTTAAAGGGTACTAAAACAGCAGAAAATCTGTTAAAGGCATTTGCGGGAGAATCCCAAGCACGCAATCGTTATACATTTTATGCTTCTGTTGCAGACAAGGAAGGATATAAGCAAATAAAGAACATTTTTCTTGAAACAGCAGATAATGAAAAGGAACATGCCAAGAGATTCTTTAAATTTCTTGTAGCAGGTTTAGAAGGAGAGGTTCCAACAGCAATAGAGATTACAGCAGATTTTCCTGTTGCATTAGCTACCACACTTGACAACCTAAAGGCAGCAGCTGCAGGTGAAAATGAAGAGTGGTCAGACCTTTATCCTGAATTTGCGAAAGTTGCTGATGAAGAAGGATTTTCAGAAATAGCAACTGCTTTTAGAATGATTGCTTCAGTTGAAAAGCACCATGAAGAAAGATATAAAAAGCTTGCTGATAACGTAGCAAATGGTCTAGTCTTCAAGAAGAGTGAAAAAGTTGTTTGGAAATGTTCAAACTGCGGATATATTCATGAAGGAGCTGAAGCTCCAGACAAATGTCCTGCATGTGCACATCCACAATCATATTTTGAGTTGAATGCACAACCTTATTAAATAAGAGGGGATTATAATGTTAAAAGAATTTAAAGAATTTGCCATGAAGGGTAATGTTTTGGATTTGGCAGTTGGTGTTGTAATAGGGGCTGCTTTTGGTAAAATTGTTACATCCCTGGTTAATGATATAATAATGCCTGTAATTAGTATTTTAACTAAGGGGCTTGATTTTGAGAATCTATTTCTTAGCCTTGATGGTAGTAATTATACAACCTTAGCAGCTGCTAAAGAAGCAGGTGCTGCAACTTTAAATTACGGTGTTTTCATTAGCAATATTATTGACTTCCTGATAATTGCTTTCTCAATATTTATTGTAGTCAGACAAATAAATAAGCTCAATAGAAAGAAGGAAGTGCCTGCTCCTAAGAAAACAAAGCAATGTAAGTTCTGTTTGAATGAAATTCACATTGATGCCGTAAGATGTCCTAATTGTACTTCAGAGTTAAAAAAATAGTTTGACCATAATAAGTGCACCGGTAAGGAATATGTATTACCTTATCGGTGCATTTGTTATGATTTTTTTAGGCTTCTCCATTTCATGTAATAATATGGGCTTGCATGGCGGCAAGTATCCATTCACCTCACAGGGTCTTTCTAAAACCCACTAAATTTAAGAAATCTACTATAGCATATGTCGAAGACGCCTAAAAGCAAAAAACAGTAAGAATTAAAACATGGACTCGAAGCTAGATAAATTATAGTTCTCAAACTTCGCACATAAAAAAGTAGTCTGAACCTTGAAAAATCAATAATTTTCGACCATAAAGCATGGCAAAATCCTCAGAAATATGGTAAAATATTATCAACCAAAATAATACATAATTACCAAT
>JAAYPF010000023.1 GCA_012519925.1 Clostridiaceae bacterium | reverse complement strand
TTCAAAACCAAATACTTTCAAAAAGTGGAAAAGGCTACGAAAGACGTATTGCAGCCTTGACAGCAAAGGACCCTACCGGGGTTGATGGAGTGAAAATGTTGAGCATAGAGAAATCCGGTTATAAGAGAGATTTTGAAGAAATAAAACATTCACAGGATAGTGGAGGATTTACGCATGAATATCTAAAGGAAATACTTGAGGGCTATGATGAATCGGGTACTATAGGAAGCAAAAATAACTATAAATACAGGGAATACATAAAAGACGGACAGGATTTATACAAAATAATTGAAAAAACAACAGTTACCATTAGAGTAAATCCTGAAAATTTAAAGGTATATACCAATATAGATATGCCTGACGGCAAATACAGAGTTGCGGCCTGGATTGGAGATATTGCATTATCTGATTCAACAAATGCCTATAAAGGACTTGGTACGCTAAAAGGCATATACAACCTTGATGTAATTGAAGTAACTGTGAACGGAACGCTATATGATGATCAAAATGCTGTAATTGGGAACTGAGCTGCAAAATGATGTCGGGTATGATTTAGCTTAAATTTTTCAGCTTAATCATAGCTGTACAATAAATTGGGGGAAGATTTACAATGTTTTCGCAGCTATAGTTACGATATTTAGGGTATATTAACGAATTGTGGTGAATATATTTAGTATCCAACTTTTACTTTAATGATTTTGAGATGTTTTTCTATTGTTTTTATCAGTTCGTTTATAGAAAGATTAAAGCTTAAATTGTAAAATTAAAAATTGATTTATATTGATTCATTGTTCTCATATTTAAAACATGCCTATTGGACAAGATTCAAAAAGGTACTACTATATCAAAAGAAGAAAAAATCTTGAAACGCTTAATATTTCAAGATTTTATCATTTTTCTTTAGTTATATTATGTCTTTATCATTATTGTGATAAAAAGTTAGTTTAATTGGAGGCTATAAGAAGTTTGTGCGTTTTGCATTGTTTTTTTGTAAATTAAAGTAGTATAATTATAGAAAGGTTAAAAACTAACAAGCAATGGTAGCGTATATACACTTTCAAAAAACAATTAGCAATTGCTATTCTGTTGGTTAGGGAATTCACTAAAATAAATTGGTTAAATAAGCTTATGTTTTCATGGATTTAGCGTTTAAAGGCAAAGAAGACAAATAGCTTAATATAAATTTTCATTTATCATATAAAAGTTTATGACAAAAAAATAATTGATTCATAAAAGGAGTAGTTATAGTATTATGAGAAAGTCAAAACTAAAAAAATTTGTCCTTTATTCTTTATTAGTGCTTCTATTTAGTGTTCCGTATGGAAGAGTATACGGCGAAGGCAACTCACCTAAATGCAAGGTATATATACTTGCAGGGCAATCAAATATGGTAGGAATAGGAATGAATCATGAACTTTCTTCCGAATATCTTGGCGTTCAGGAAAAGGTAAAGATATATGCAGAAGGTACAGTTAATTCTTCTTTGAAAGGAGTTTGGAGTCCGCTGCGTCCTGGATTTGGAGGTGATTCAGGTTGCTTCGGTCCTGAATTGACTTTTGGAAGAGATATGTCAGCAGCATATCCTGACAGCGAGATCTTGCTTATAAAATGCGGGTGGTCCGCAACATCTCTGCAGAGTGATTGGCGTCCGCCAAGTGCAGGTGGCACTACAGGTGTGCTGTATACAAATTTAGTAGAAACGGTTGATAAAGCTTTGGCGGCACTTGATAAAAATATTGATTATGAACTTTCAGGCATGTGTTGGATGCAGGGAGAATCTGATGCGTGCAGTACATATGGTGGAAATGCATATGAAGAAAACCTGACAGCTTTTATAAAGGATGTGAGAAAGGAGT
>JAAYPF010000147.1 GCA_012519925.1 Clostridiaceae bacterium | reverse complement strand
TGGATAAATTAATATGAATCTTGTGAATATACTATTATGAAACTTGGGTAAGATAACTTGCAACTCATCATTTTGATTAGATAAAATAAATTGCAGTTTGCTGGATAAAATAAACCGCAGATCTACACTTAACAGGGCATGCTGAATATGAGTTGGACTACCATCGCTCTTTAAAAACAAACCCTCTACTTTCTTATTAATAGGCTCGGGGCGTTCTTGGTTTATATATTTGAAAAACATTTTCTGAACATTTACACCATAACTTATTATCCTTTCCTTATTACCTTTCCCTAAAACCTTCATTGTATTTTGCTTTATATTAATATTTTGCAGTTTTAAAGTAGTAGCTTCTTCCAATCTTAACCCGCATTCTAGAAGTACCATAATAATAAGAATATCCCGAAAATGGTTTTCACTTTTAGTTTCAAGATACTTAAATATTTCATTAATATCCTCTTCGCTTAAAATTTCCATGATCTTCCTTGTAGCCTTCGGAAGTCTTATTTCTGTTGAAACATTTTATCTAGATACCCCTCCTCTTCCATCCACGCTATCCACGCTTTAATAGCTCTAATATAAGTTTGGAAAGACTTTGATGAAATTTTACCTTCAGATTTAATATACTCAGAATTGGACCACCTTTTTGTAGTCTTAAGATGCAATATGTATTTTTGAATTTCTAGTTTACAAATACTTGATGTGTCGCTAGCTATTCTTTGTTCATCAAGATAGGAAATGAACCTTGAAATGTTTCCTTCATAATATTCTACCGTAGCTTTTGAGTTACCTCTGCAATTTTGCTCTAATATAAAGCCTTCCATCATTTTTTGCAAATCAAATACCTTGATTTTGACTTCCAAATCAGTTTCACCCTTCAGTTTCCTTTTGTTTTGATTTGTTGACTTAATCATAATCAACCCTCCGAATATTAAAATATTCATGAGTAAAAAATCATGGTGTCAAAAAGTCAAGGTGCCTGTTCTAAATCATGGTGTCTATTTTTACAAATAAAAAACATCTGTAACCTTATGGTTACAGATGTTTTGGTGAGCCATCCGCGACTCGAACGCGGGACACCTTGATTAAAAGTCAAGTGCTCTGCCAACTGAGCTAATGGCCCGTGTGGCAGGGATAGCAGGACTCGAACCTACGAAATGCCAGAGTCAAAGTCTGGTGCCTTACCGACTTGGCTATATCCCTACATGGGGTGAATGATGGGAGTCGAACCCACGACCTCCAGAGCCACAATCTGGCGCTCTAACCAACTGAGCTACACCCACCGCATCTATGCACCTCTCAAAAGGCACAAAGCTATTTTAAGACAGATAGCGATAAATGTCAAGCACATTTTTAAATTTTTCATAAGTAATTTTTGTTATATTCATTTTAAGCAGTTATTACATACAATATTTAACTTTATAGTCTAATAGTGCTGCTTAACTTAATGAAAAAGTAAGGTATTTAATTAAAGTATATATGGCTTGAATTATTTCTCCTAAAATAAACTTGCAATAAAATGCAAAATCTTGTAAAATAGATTTAAGAATTGCCGATATAATTAACAGTAATAAATTAATACTATACTAACGATAAATGGTGATTGAATATGTTAAATGTTATTTTAGCCTTAATACTCGGAACTCTTATTGGCTTAGTGATTGGACTACTAGTTGGAATTATCGGAACAATGTTAAGTTTGCGTTCACTAAACATTCTTAAAAGGAAAGAGCTACATAAGAAAAAAAGTGCCACACAGAGTTCTGCTCCACAAGATATCAACTTTTTATACTCAAAATTCAAGGATGTCGGTTAGATTATATCTTAATTAATCTAACAAGTATTTTCGACACAATACTCAATGTAATAATATTTAGGCTTCCAGGCATGGGAAGTCTATTTTGTGTTGAAACAATTCAACTTGGTCTTTTATCCAAATCCCCTATGGCATATATTCGGTTATCGCTCTCAAAAAGATTTGATTTAAGCACTTCCATAATTCAACTAATAATGTAATAAAAACATATTGAAACATTCTAGTGGAGTTTTGCGTCTAATAATTTATACGCGATAATTTTATGCTGCATTTATTTAACGCGTAAATACATAGTTTTTTTATAGGAGTGATTTATTTTGAAGATAAAAAGTTTTATCAGGAGATTTCTGCTGGTGACATCAACAGCGGTTTTTGTAGCAAGTATGGTCACGGGATGCAAGTTTGGCATTAGTCAGGCTCGCACAAACAACTTATATAAACAAACGAGCTCAGATACTACTGGCAAACAGAATGCCAACCAGCAAAAAACTATGGAACAATACCAATCACTGTTAGAAAATAATGCTTCATTGATTGAAATCGCCAATTTTATGGACGGTAATGTGTCACTGGTTTCAAGTGATAATGCCGTAGCAATGGTTGATGAATTTGAAAAAAGACAGAAAGAATTCTTACCTGAACTTGAAAAAAAATTCTCAGAAAATGTAGATATTCAAAACAAGATGGCTGAAACATTTTTGCAGGACTTTGATATAAGTAAAATATATAGTATAGAGGATGAAAAGATTCAAGAGCTATTGAAGGAAACAAAGGACAGTGGATATAAAGTTGAAACAGCAGAAGGAATGTTTTTCCCTGTTATAAATTATGAAGCTTATAAAAAATTCAGAGATTTCGTCTCCAACGATTTTAGAGACTATATTGACCTAATGGCTATAGAATCAAATAATACACCGGCTAAGGATGCAGCCCTTATCATAAGTTGGGAAGAAATACTTAAGAGGGCTTTGAATCAAGAAAAGTTTATAGCTCAATATCCGGATTCTAAAAGAATCGATAATGTAAAAGGATTATATAAGAAGTATTTGACCTTTACTTTATTTGGTTTAAACAACACTCCCCTATTCAGCTATGATTCAAACGAAATAGATTCAGAAGCTAAACAGGCTTATATGGAAGTATTAAAAACAAACGCAGATAATAGTAATTATCTCGCAATTTTAAGTGACTATATGAGCCTTCTAGAGGAAAACAACTACAAACTAACGGATGAGATTATTAAATATAGGGACGAAGTAATAAAGAAGCTGGATTAATAGGGGAGTTTAACATACAGAATGGGAGTCTTTACGGCTCCCATTTTTTTATTTTCTAAGAAAGTGCATTGATTTTCTAAAAAAATAAAACCTTGAGTCGCAGAAGACGCAAGGTTTTTAAAAAAAATGTAAAAGTGTACCATATGGGTTTTAAACGGGGCGTAGCCCCTTTTGTTCACTTTATAGAAGGACTTGATATCCAAATTTATATATTTAATAGATAACAGGGTCAAATTGGATAATATATAAATGTAAAAATTGTAATGTAACATTTATTGCACCTTAAGCGTCATTATTATTGTATACACAAATGATCGATCAAGAAAAGGAGCTTAAGAATATGTTTGAGGAGGAAAGGTTGCAAAAAGCACACGATGGAGATCTCAAGGCGATAGAAGAAATATGCTCTTTGACATGGGAATCCCTATATCGTTTTATATACTATAAAGTGCAAAACCGTCAGGAAGCTGAGGATATTACCCAGGAAACCTATGTAAAGGCACTTTCCTATCTACAGAGACACAATGTAAAAATAGAAAAACATATTAGCTTTTTGAAAACCACAGCATTAAATATTTTGCGGGATAAATGGCGTAAGAAGAAACACCGCGGTATAAACCTAACTCTCGAAGAAATAAATCCAATTGAAACAGCTGTGGACGATACTACGGAAGTCAATGCCCAGAGAGCAATTATACAGGATGCAATGAATAGTCTTAATGAGGAGCAAAGAACAGTTATTGAGTTAAGGATACTTAAGGGCTATTCCACATATGAAACCGCAAAAATCATGAATAAAAAAGAAGGAACAGTTCGCGTACTGCAATATAGGGCATTGCAAAATCTTGCTGAAATCTTAAAAAGTAATGATTAGTTTTGAAGGAGGAAGTGTAAAATATGGAAAACATAAAAAAAAGGCTCTCCGATTATATTGATAGATTAAATGAGGAAAAAAAACCTCAAGCCCATGGTAATCACACAGAAACATCAGAAATGGAGGAACTTATGAATACTGTGAGAAAGATTCGCAGTTTAAAAGAACCAACTCTCCCAGAGGCAGATTACCCCGAGAAGTTAGCTGAAAGTGTGGCGAAGCAATTATCTGCAAAGTCGACAGTTAAAAAGATAAAGCGGACTTTGATTACTGCAACAGCGGCAGTTGCCGCAGTAGTTGTGTTGGTATTCACACTGAGTTCTATATTATATCCTAGAAACACTGATATTGTTTATGCTATGGAGCAGGCCTTTCAAGAAGTAAAGGCATATCATGGAATTATTGAAATTGTTGAGAGCAATTCCGAAGGAAAGGAAACCACACAGGCAATCCGTGAAGTCTGGGCGGATAAAGAAGGAAAGTATTATGTAAAAGAGCTTGAAGGTTCTCAATCGGGCTTAATAACGGCAAACAATGGAGAGAAAAAATGGCAGCAACGTCCTGACGAGAAACAGGTATTTGTTTTTCCTGCATTTCCTGACCCGTATCAATTTTCTTTTGAACTGGGCAAAGAAATAAACAATGTTAAAAATGCCACTGAGATTAATACTATTGGAGAGGACATCGTTTCAAACAGGGCAGTTAAGATTTTGGAGGTAACACCTAAGGGAGGACAACCATACCGTATATGGGTTGATAAAGAAAGCAAGCTTCCGCTTAAGAGAGAGTGTGCGATGCTAAATTCAATCCAATACACAACAACTTATACCAGTATTTACTATTGCGATGCTTTACCTGAGGAATTGCTTGCATATTGCATTCCTGAGGGCTTTGAGGAGATAAACAAAAACCCTGAACAATTGGTTAACAACATAGAAGAACTAAAGGAATTAACTGGATTCACTCCAAGAATACCAGTAGGAATACATGAGAGCTTCAAAAGAGACAGTATATCACTTGCAAACAGCATGAAGACAGTTAAACTCAATTACACTTCACAGGATAAACATAACAGAGTAATTGTTTTGCAAGGGAAAACAGAAGGTGAACTAATTCCAGCCACAACAGCTGTTTTAGGCACGGTTAACGGGAATGTTGCCGAAATTCAGTCACCTGTTCAGAGGGACTATGGAATTCTTTCCGGTGGAGGAGTTTACTCCGGCGTAACAGATATTTCCTCTATTCGTTGGCAGGAGGACAACTTTGAATTTGCTGTGGTCGGTAACGTTTCATTAGAGAGCTTGGTTTCGTTTGCAGAGAAATTAGCCGACGGTCCAGTTGTTATTCCAGCCGGGGATGAAAATTCTTCGAATAAGCCACAAATTGAGGTTCCTGTTGACTTGGAAATTGAAGAAAATGAACAGATGAGCGTAGATGCTGGACATTCGCCATGGAAACTTGACCCCACTTATGTTGCACAGGTATTTGTAAGTCTAAAGATTTCTCCCGAAGGTATTCAGGGAGACTACCCTGTTCAGTATGAGGATATCAATCTTGTAAAGAATGATGGTGTAAATGCAGTTCTAGAACTAAGCAAAGACACAACAATAGTACGTAGGGTTTATCTAAAAAGGCTTATAAGACAGGACAATACAGGAATATGGACTGTTGTCGGGTATGATCCTGTTTCATCGTGAGTAAATTAGAATGGTCTACAACAGTCAGCTACACAGGCGATTGCAGTTTATTTCATTTATACAAGCTCTAACACAAGCTCAAAATCATACCCTGTATAAATCTATGTAGTAGATTGCTTGAAATTAGTAAGTTTGAGGAGGGTTTCCTAAAAAAAAGCAGGTATTCACATTATTTCAGAAAGCAAGTTATGGGCCTTAGAGAATGTACGGTTCGAATCAAACTAGCTTCGCAAAAAGCAGAGGAACGATATTTAATCATCCTCTGCTTTTCCCACATTCTCTAAGCATCTTCTCAATGTTCTTTGCATAATATGCTCTTTCTTAGATAACAAATCCTTTATTATTCAATTTCTTTTAGCCATTCTCTTGCTTCAGCATCACTGGGCATACGCCAATCTCCCCTTGGAGATAGACTTATAGTTCCCACTTTGGGTCCATCAGGAAGACACGATCTTTTAAATTGCTGTGTAAAAAATCTCTTCACAAAAATCTTAAGCCATTTATTTATCTCCTCGACTGGATATTTGCCATCAAAAGCTTTTTGAGCAAGAAACTCTATCTTCTTTGGAGTAGCACCATACCTTATCATGTGATACAGGAAGAAATCATGCAGTTCATAGGGACCAACAATGTCCTCCGTTTTCTGATTGATTTCCCCCTCAGCAGTGGGCGGAAGTAACTCCGGTGAAATTGGAGTATCAAGTATCCTGTCTAGTATATCCTTAACTTTATTGTCCACCATATTCTCAGCAACCCATTTAATAAGGAATCTAACCAAAGTCTTTGGGATGCTACAGTTTACCGAATACATGGACATATGATCTCCGTTATAAGTACACCAACCCAAAGCAAGCTCTGATAGATCACCAGTTCCTATAACCAAACCTCCAAGTTTGTTAGCAAGATCCATAAGAATTTGTGTCCGCTCTCTTGCCTGAACATTTTCATAGGTAATATCATGAACATTTACATCATGACCAATATCTTTAAAATGCTGAATACACGCATCCTTAATATTGATTTCTTTAATACTCACCTTCATTGCCTTCATAAGTTCCATGGCATTAGTGTAAGTAGTATTTGTAGTTCCAAATCCCGGCATTGTAACAGCTATGATATTATCTGCAGGGATTCCCAAAAGCTCATAAGTTTTTGCAATAACAAGTAACGCCAGCGTTGAATCCAAACCTCCTGATATCCCTATAACAGAATACTTTAATCCTGTGTGCCTTATCCTTTTTGCAAGAGCACTGGTTTGGATAGAGAAAATTTCTTTACACCTTGCATCTCTGTTACCTGCATCAGAAGGCACAAATGGATGTGCATTCACCTTCCTTGCCAATTCTACGACTTCGTCTTCTTTTTGTTCAAAGATAACTCTTCTGTATTTTTTCTCAAGAACACCTTCCATAAAGCTGGTATTCTTTCTTCTGTCGTTTATCAGCTTTTGGATATCTATCTCGGAATAAATAAGTTGATCCTCATCTAAAAACCTCTCCGACTCGGAAAAAATCGAGCCATACTCAGCAATCATAGCATGTCCCCCGAAAACAACATCGGTGGTAGACTCATTAGTATTAGAGGAAGTATACACATACCCTGAAATACATCTAGCTGACTGTTGTCTTACAAGTTCTTTTCTGTACTCATGCTTACCAATCAACTCATTGCTTGCAGAAGGATTAAATACGAGTGTAGCTCCGTTCATACATTGATAAGAACTTGGGGGTATTGGAACCCATAAATCCTCACATATCTCTACACCAAAGCACAACTCACTGTTTTGCCTGTTTTCAAACAGAAGATCTACGCCAAAAGGCACTATTTGTCCGCATATATTAATATTTTCGACTAAAGCTTTATTGCCTGAAGCAAACCATCTCGCTTCATAAAATTCGCTGTGGTTGGGTATAAAGGTTTTAGGTACAACACCTAGAATTTTGCCAGACTGAATTATAACAGCACAATTGAACAGTTGATTGCTTAAACTAACAGGCATTCCGATTATCGCAATCAAATCAGTACCTTTAGTATTTTCCAATATAACTTCAAGTTGTTTTAGAGCTTCCTTTAAGAGTACATCTTGGTGAAACAGATCACCACAGCTATAAGCAGTTATACAAAGCTCGGGAAATACCAAAAATTTCACATGTTCCTTATCAGCTTTTTTAAGCAAATCAACTATGCGGGAGCAATTATACTCGCAGTTAGCTACCTTTAACTTTGGAACTGCCGCTCCCACCCTTACAAAACCATATTTCATATCATCACCTGAATATACTAAATTCTAAAACAAAAGGCTCTTTCTATAAAAAGCCTAAAACAAGTTTAACATATTCGTTTGATTTTCACAAAATAATTATTTAAAAAATCCTTATGTATATAAAAAATTATTATGCAGAACATATGATATAAGTACTAAATTATAGTAAGAAGGATAGTGAGAATTATGGCTAAAGCTGGTATGAGAAGACCTGACCCGAGTGATCCCCATGGAACAGAAAGTAATAAGAAGATGAAAACAGAGAGAAATACTGTAAAGCCTGTTCCTGAAATTCAGGGAAAGGCAAAGACAGGAAAGAAAAAAGCAGGTCCTATTGAGGATTAATAGAATTAATTTTCTTAAATTTCAGAATTTATTTTTAGACTTATGGCCGGATACTCCCGGCCTTTATTATTGCCTAAAAAAAGTAATTTACAGATTATTGATTATGCTATAATAGCTATATGGATGGTCAATGGATGTTATTGAGAAGGAAAGTTAATAGAAACAACTAAAATTACAAATGAATGAAGCTTATTTTAAGGAGTTGAATATGTTTGTGAAAAAAGCAAAAATATTAAAATTAGTTATAGTTATATTTATACTCGTTTTACTGGTAGCCTGCATGAATAATCAAGGAAATGATCCTATAAGCACTAATACGAATGCTAATGATGTGGTTTTGGAAAGTGATAAAACGTCTCTAGGTAGTGACGAACAAAAATATAATGAAGAAGAATTCATGCCAAAAGGTTATCAATCTGTTAAAGAAGCAAGAGGTGATCTAAATAAAGATGGAATTGAGGATCTGGTAATAATAGCAGATGAGGTTACTTCCAATGAAGATGACTTCCCTAACAGACAGTTATTGATACTTTTTAAAGATAGTGATGGAAAATATAAGCTATCCGCAAAATCCGACAAAGCTGTGTTAAAGCAAGGTGAAGGTGGAGTAGTTGAGAGAGATCCCTTAATTGATATGAAAATAGAAAATGGTGTATTGACATTTTACTATTGGGGAGGAAGCAGGGAAAGGTGGAACTCAACTTATAAATTTCGCTTTGAGAGTGGAAAGTGGTACTTAATAGGGGCAACTGAAGGTTGGGAAGATTCATTGTTAGAAGAAGGTAGCGAAAGCAAAGACTATAATCTTATTACAGGAAAAGGTGTAAAAATAGTTACAGACAAAGATGGGCAAGAAACCAAATATGAGTTAGAGGGAGAGGCAAATAAATTAATAGACCTTGAGGATTTTATTCCTGGTGGAATTATTAATAGTATAATTAAGCCTAAAGAAACTATAAATTAATATAATCAGTTGTCTACAATATGTCCTTCCAAACATGGGATATCATACACACTTGAAGCTAATTTATACCCTTGTAAATATACCTGGCATACATTTATCACTACGTAATATAAAATAAGAGCAGCTTTTACGGCTGCTCTTATATAATCTGTTTTAATTTATCACTTTATAGCACTTACCATGAGTTCCTAAATTTTTCATCAATCACCATTATTTACTGACATTAAATTCCTTTATATAGGCTTGATTGCAAGAAACTCTATATATCCACGTGAACCTATGGGTTCTAACTGAATGCGCGGGTTATCCTGATCCCACATATATCCAATAACCGAAGGATTATATTTCTTTTCAGCTTCCCACATTTCTTCTATAGCCCGTTCATAGTCTTCTTCTGCGAAAGGTTCACCCTGAAACATCAGATACTTCGTTGCAGGCAACTCTATAATTTCAAAGCCATCAGGAATAATGCCGTCATAATCCATAGGTACTTCTGCACCCTGCACATATTCGCTTGTTCCAGGTTTGCGGTATCTCTCCGGCAGCCACATACAGACCGGCTCTCCGCTGATAGATTTGATACTGGTCAACAAACTCCATACATCACAACCAACTTCTTCGCAATACTCAAAATAGTGGGTTGCCTTGACACCGCGCTTAATAATGGCCTTACGAGCAGGCTTTTCGATTACCTGAATAAATACACTTCTTACCTTATCCATTGATTCACTACTCCTTTCAAGATACCTGTATTTAACACTGTAAGGTTTAAACAAATAGAGCGGAACAGGATTTACAGCATATTGCTTAGGATTACAACCAAATTCCCGGGCAAAAGCTCTTTGATAACCATCTACGCTACCAAACCCCATATCCAAAGCCACATCGATAATACGGCAGTTTTCGTCCCTTAAGCGAAGTGCAGACTTACTGAGCCGTAGTCTACGGATATAATCTGCTGGTGTAAGTTTAGTCCACTGAATAAACAGTCTTCTTGCATACCAGGGCGAAAATTGTGATACTTTTGCCAAATCTGCAATAGTAATCTCTTCACAAAGATGGTTTTCGATATAATCCTGCATTCGCTGCACAGCTAGTATTTGTTCCCTCATTTGTTCACCTCCAACAATTATATAGTAACATTATACTTGAAAGGTTATCTCGACTATATTTGCCTTATTACTTTTTAGCTGCAGCATCAAATTTTCTTCTGTAGTTTCAAGAAAATCATCAATGGAGTAATATAACGGAAGCTTCCCTACTTGATTTTCCCTTCTTCGGTCTCAACTTTATTTATAAAGTCCATATTGTAACGAACAGCACCGTGATCTTTAATTACTGTAGCTCTTGTGATACGAATTGCCAAAATAATGCAGTTTTCATCTTTTTCATTATTTGCAAAGTCATACCATTCAGAAAATGTTTCACGAAGTTTAGTCCTTAGCTGGGCATTTTTCGGGTCTAGAACCCATCCTAGATTCTCACCCATTCCATTTCCAGAAAACCACCCGTTGCAAACTGAGAAAGCAACTTCTTGGTTTTGAGCTATCTGCAGCATTTTAGTTGACTTTGCCCAAGTAGTAACATAAAACACACCATCTTCATAAAAAGCGTCCACTTCACGGACAAAAGGACGTGGTTTACCATCTGCATTTGGTTCCATTGCTATAGTTGCGAGAGATATTAGATTGTCTTTTCCGTTCCCACACCTCTCCTCAATTATTTGTAACCCTTCTTCATACCTGCTCATTTTTAGTTCCTCCTCACATTAGTATAATTTAGGCATTTCTTAACTTTGTATCATAGTGGTGTTTTTGACTTGTTTATTTTTCTTACCATTTATCTTATTCATTCTATTATTTCGGATATTTTCCAAAGAGATAACAGACATTAAATTTTTTAATTTACTAGCTCTTAATTATCCGCAAACATTAATCTCTGACCATGAAAACAATCTTTGTAATAGCTTTAATGCAAAAAAGTATGCTAATGATAATAATACTAACTGTCATATCAGGTTGCATATTGAAAGCTTCCCTCAAAGTAACTCCTCTTTCTAACTGCACAGAAACAAGCTTTGGTACAACTATTAATAAAATCACAGGAAGTAAACAGTCATTAAATATAGATAGGATAATTTTAGTTTTCTTTCTGTACCTACATATTTGTGCCCTTTTGACTATGCATATAATTGAACATAATTGATATACTATTATAGCAACTATAGCAATTCCTGCTATAATCAAATATTTATGTATAGCAGGCATATCTTGCTGTTCCTCATTTCCTAAGACAAAATCAATTACAGCCTTTCTAAGTGAATCATAGACAACTAATTGGTTTATAAAACTATTTTGGTTTATCATGATTACTATACTATATCCTTTTTCAGGTATAATCATAACGTCTGAATGATATGTATCAAGGTCACCACCATTATAAACCACTGTATAACCTTTTGAACTTTTAATTCTCTGCCATCCCATAGCATAATTTGATTTTACTGCAGAATCAGGAGTTTGTAATTGTTTAAAACCATCTTTTGAAAGAATCAGTTGTCCTAAATCGGATTGTAGATTACTATGAGCCTGGAGAAATAGTATCATATCCTTTGCCGTTGAAACAATATAACCTTCCGGAAGTCCATAGGGTCTAAAGGGTTCACTTTTTATAAACGGAAATGTAAAAAAAGAGCTAAAGCCTTTCGTCACCTTTTTTTCTATTTCTTCTTTGGTTAAATAAGTGTTTTTCATAGATAATGGCTCTAGAATATGCTTTTTTACATATTCATCATAACTAATCTCTGCTACCTTTTCAATTATTAGCCCAAGCACCTGATAGTTTGGATTAAAATAGTTAAATACTTTTCCCGGTTCTTCTACAAGCTCTGCTTCTGCTAGATTTTCGACAGCAGCTTCTAAAGAAGTATTCACTGGCAACTCTTTAAAATAAGTTTCCTCTGATAGTCCGCTTGTATGATTTAGAAGATGCCTCACTGTTATATGTTTAGAATTATTAAATCCTTTTACTTTAAACCAAGGTAAGTAATCAACTACAGGTGAGTCTAAATTAATTTTATCCCTCTCTACTAATTGTAATATAGCAAGAGCAGTAAAACTTTTACTTACTGAGCCAATGTACATTGGGGTGTCTGCTGTTACTTGCGTGCCTTCAGGAGTATTACCAAATCCTTTTGAATATATGATCTTATCATCTTTGGCTACAGCTACCTCCACTCCTGGTATCCTGTATGTAGTAATATACTTTTCAATTACTTCACTGAGATTTTTTTCTCCACCTAAACTTGGTGTTTTAATTATACTAATAGAAATTAATATAGTTATTAGAAGCGTTATAATTAAGAACGTACTAAACCTCTTTTTCATCCATCTTTCTCCTGTTACAACTAAGTCTCTTATTTAAGAATGAAATTTCATATTCTATATTTAATACAAGAAATAATAAAAAGCTCATAATCTTTCCTTGTTTGCACGCAGCCATTTTGCTACGCCATCGTCATTATTACTACCTACCACACCAGTGGCAATATGTTTTAAACTATCGATAGCATTATCCACCGCATAGGCTTCGTCCGAAATCTCAAACATATTAATATCATTTTCTCTATCCCCGAAGGATACAATTCTGTCACACCCCAACCTTTGCTTCAGTTGTAAAATAGCATTTGCTTTAGATGCAGTCTTAGGCATAATCTCAAGCCATTGAAAATCGGAATAAACATCCTTAGAGTAAACCACATGATATCTGTCCTTGTACTTTTCAATGAACGGCTCTAATTTTTTTGGGTCATCAATGCAGGTAATATAGAAACACTTTCCTGCTTTCAAGTCCTCTATTGTTCTAACTTCATTAGTTCTTTTATCACCTTTTCTTGTGTTAAGAAAGGCCTTCATTCCTTCTGTGCATTTTTCGGTAATATAAGAAAACTTCTCAATCCCCTCAATATAGGAATATACAATGGGATAGATAGCTTCCCTGAATAAATCACAAAATACATCTTCAATTCCCTCATCAAAATAGTTTGCAATCAAGTTCTCCTCGGTCACGTTATCTATAACAAAGGTTCCGTTATACACAATGACTGGGATATGAGCATTTAGTCCTTTTGTCACTTTCTTTGCTGTTACTAAAGAACGAGCTGTGGCATAGGAAAAAAGCATACCCTTTTCTGTCAGTTGATTAATTGTATCGATAGTAAACTGTGATAAAGTTTCATCACTTCTTAAAAGTGTTCCATCCAGATCAGATACATATAGCGTCTTCATCGTTATATCTCCTTGTTTTCAGTTTCCATAAACTTAGTCTTTATTAAAAAAATAATCATGAATTATTCCCAAAGATAAGTAGTCATTGTCAACGATCCCAGTTCACAGGATTTATAAAAACACTGATTTTATCATCCTTATGAGATGCTCCAGGAATTATCATATTTTGTTTCTCTTGATATCAACCCCTTAGAGACTTTAGCAACGCTTGGGGAACCTGCTGTGTTATATGAAACTTCATATAATTCCTTTGGAAAACCATACATGTCATATATCGTTTTTGGGTTTTCCTCGTTCATAATTTTGGTCCCACGTGTATACCAATGAGCCGAGACGGATAATATCACCTCTGGTTTGGGTATTCTTTCGGCTATTTTTCTCCAAGCTCTTGTGTAATCGTTGTCTTCTATAGCATTCATTGGTGAGCCATGTCCTACAAAAAGTACCGGCATCTTTGACATAGAATAACACATTCCTTTCCAAAATTAATTTTCATTCCTAAATACCTTTTATAAATTCCTCCACACAATCTCTGAATCTGTATTATAGAACTCTTTATAGACTTCTCCATATCATCTAGTGTACCTTAGCTTCAATAGTTTGTCCAACATTTTCCACAGAGGAATTCAATCTCACTTTCTTTCATTATTTATACGCAATTTTATCAAAATAATTTTGTAAACGAGGTATTCCTAAATACTCCACAAATTTACTTATCGCAGCGTCAATTGCCTCTAGCATTTCATTAGTAATTTCAATTCCAGGCTCCCAATACCATCTTTTAATAGTAAACGGTACATTGGCTGTTACCTTTTCCGGTTCAAATCTGGCTATAAATTTGTTCCCATATATGACCGGTAAAACATAATAACCATACTTTCTCTTAGCTACTGGCGTATATACTTCCCACCTATACTCAAAATCAAATAATTTCGCCACCATTTCTCTATCCCACAGCACATTATCAAGTGGTGCAAGAAATTTAACTTTCTTCTTTTTCTCTTCAAATTCCAAGTACTTTTCATCCTCTTTTGCAATATAAAAAGGAACATTTATTCCCGAAACAAAAAATTGTAGTATTTCTCCCTCTTTAAACAACGTTCCTAATGCAGATTTTCTTTTTAAACTGTCAGATATATAATGTCCTAACCATCCGCCGCCACTCTTTTCCCATAATGCTCCCATACTCCTAATTCTTCTTTTTATGTACCATTTTAAAAATTCTTCTTCATTTTCAAACTCAAAATTGTAAGAAAACTCTTTAGGCAAAACATTTGATGTGAAATCAAAATACTTCTGTGTTCCTCTTTTTTCTGCTACACACAACTCTCCTGAACTATAAAGATAATCAAGTGCAGCACTTGACAATTTTTTGTGTCCCCAACGACTTTGCCTACTCTCCCCTATCGAAATATCTTTTGTTCCTGTAATTCCATTTTCCTTTATAAATCTTCTTATATCATCTAATAGGTCAAGTGCTTCCAATTGCCCACGATAAGATAATGTATTTTTTGTGCTTTGCATATTTGCTTCCCGTATCTTCGCAAACATAGGATAATCCTCTACCCTGTAAATACTCATTTCTTTATCAAAACCATCAATCAGTACATGTTCTTTATATAAAAGACTCTGCAACATTTCAGTCTTATATCCTTGTACTTTAGACTGTAAAACAAGGTCAGGATTCCGACCCACCACATTTAAAGGGTCATACTGAATGCTGCCTACTCTTTTAATATATTTCAAAACTCCATCTCTTCCTTCAAAGCTTTCATAGTCGTTTATGTTATGATAATTTATTAGAAATTGTCTTAATTCTTCTTTTGATATAATTTCTTTCATACACACAACTCCTCATCTGTAACTATCCTTATTGATAGCTATAAATAAAACTTAGTATTGCTAGCTAGTCCGTCGGCAGATGTTATTAGGATCAGTACTTTCTCTGCTCCGGCATAGTTGTAAGCTTTAAGAATTCTTTCTAATTATGTGATATTTTCCTATGAACATGGATATATATTTTTTCTGATGTCTTTCCCCAGAGGATTGCAGGAATACCATCAATACAAAATATTTCTTTCTCCATTTCTTATTGTCCTCCCCATTATCTATTTCATTGTCATTGTTTCGTACAAAAACCAATTCCTTTCATAATGCGTGGTGTCAGGAATGAGTTATAAAAGGCCACTGTTTTTATAATACCATAATCAAAGTACCTGATGTAATTAATATATAGCCAATTTTTCGTGCAGGAAAACAACTGTAAGAATAAGCGTTATAACTACAATGATTTTGTGGATAATGAAGGTTTTGTTTTTTCTGAGGAGAAGTATGGCGAAATTGAAAACAAAAAAATAAGGGCTTTCTTTTTATCAGATCCGCAGTATATCAAACAGGTATTTCTATGGTTTGACTTAATACCTGAGCAGTTTTCGGCAAAGGATATTCCGATTCTAACCGACGATCCATCTGAAGACATTACAACCTATGTTACTAAGAAAGGTCTTATTTGTACCATTAACAAAAAAGAGGATCCTAACCACTTTCTTAATGTGATAATAATATATGATAGCGAGAATTTTGGTAGTGCAATGTATAGGCTGGAATTCTCTTCAGGTATAGATATGGAGGAAGTGAAGGCTATATTAGAGAGCATACCTCTTATTGATAATTGAAATAAGTACATAAAAGACCAGCCATGCACGCTCAGTGCTTAAATATGGCCGGTCTTTTTTGTTTTACTTCCATGAAATTCACATGTTCTTCATTTACTAATTACCCTTTAATGGAATTGGATTTAACCTAATTTATTATTAATTTGAGCTTAACCCCATTACTAATATTTAGTGCTATAAATAATCTGATACTAAACCCTTCCTCCCTTGTAAACACTAGATTTATTATAATTCTCCTCTAGCTTCCTTCCAGTCCACCAATAAATTATAACGTTTTGTTTTGAAACGCAGAACACAATAAATAGGATCTTCCGGTCCGCTGAAATGATTAGACAGCCCGTCATACCACATTTCCCTTTTTACCTTAGGATCAGTCAACACTTCCATTTCTCCAACCAATGTGATGTTGTAGTCATCAGCATTAAAGCAAACACTGGCTCTGTTGCATTTTTCAATCCGGTTAGTTCTCGTTCCACCTAATCCGGTACAGAAAGTAACCCAGCTGATCCCATCAGCTTTTGAAGCTGTGATTGTTGACACTGTCGGATAACCATCCATGTCAATCTGAGCCAATGCACAGTATGTATCTGCCCCTGTGTTTTTTTCAATAATTTCTCCTGCTCTCTTAATTATATCCTGATTCATTTTGACCCACCTAACTTTTATTAACAAGCATATTGTTTTATCAATTCCTTAACTATACTTATATCATTTAAAACAGTTTGGATTATTTCATGATCTCCTCTATAAGGAATTCTCTCAGCTTCTCCAAATCATCTTTCGGGAGCTCATGCTGTTCTCCTTCATACCATATCTTCATAGCAAGTTGCGGCAAATACTTTAAGTCATCAGGTACATGTTCAATCATCCATAGCCCTCCATCGTACTTAGACAATATTACCTTCATTTCCTTAAAAGACAATATTCTCCCCAAAATAAGGATATTGCTTGCAAAGTATCTAGGCAAGTAATCATAGAAATTATAACTGTCGACTTCTGTGCTTATTGCTTCCCAGAAATCCTCATCGGAAACATCAGAAAAGACTTCTTTAATTTCTCGACCGTACAAAACAATTCCACACTGGCAAATTAATTTAATATAGCTCGCAACATCCGCATCAGGAAATTCATTATCAACAACATAGCATTCTACACTTGGATCAGATAGTTTTTCAAGGTATCTGTCTCTCCAAAAATCACTATAATGAAACACGCAGTTTCCGGGAGTTTTCCATGGGGTGATATCCTCTAAGCGAACTGCTGACATTTCAAGAGGGCAAGGCTTACCTTCAATTTCAATTATATCCTTCGCAACAGCTAATTTTGTTGGGATATCCAAAGAATCCTCAACCACAACTAACAAATCAATATCACCAGATTGAGGCATGAAAGCGTTTAACACAATCGAACCATGAAGGTATACACCGACCAATTGAGTACCCAAATGCTTTCTCCATATGTTTACAACCTTATCTATCTGTACTGCTATCTCAGAGGGTAAATTATCAAACCCTACTAAATCTCTCATTTCCTTTCCTCCTAAATTCCGTATGTTTATTCTACATAAATTTAGTATTTATACTAATGTTTCTTTCCGTAATGATGAGTAGCTAATCATGAGCTCTTTAGGCATCAACACCACTCCACATGCAAAATAATAAAACTCCCAATAAAACCACTAAGAAATGTTTATAGTGAAATATTAAACTAAGTCTTTGCAGCAAATCAATAATACGGCTCGGGTAAAAAAAGTTCCAAACCTCATCGTCCTTTTTTATTTTCTGAACTGGACTATCTCTCCAGTTTTTTCTTGACTGATGATTTTGCCATTACTATCAAAAGCATACTTATATACATAGCTTTCCCCTCCTATGGAGAAAGAACTTGTCATAGGAGAAAAGAAAGAATCGGTTATGCTTTCTACATTCCACAAAAGATTACCTTCTTCACTGATTGAAAGCTTTGCACCGAATGAACCTTTTACAGTATAGAATGTTTGTGGAATTCCACTTTCAGGTTCACAAACAAGCAGTGCGGCAGTGAAATTGTTTCGCATAAGTTCTGTCAGTTCGGTGTTCGGGATGTCCAAGACCGAACGATTGTAAATTTCGTTTAGTACACGTGCGATTTCATACCTGCCTCCTGCGTTGCTTTGTCCGGGATCGAGTTTAGGAACAGAGTTAGCACTGAGATAAATATAGCCATTGTATTCTATCATATCGGTAATATAATACAAATCTTTATCTGATGTATACGTAAACGAATCCTCTGCAGTACCGTCTGCCGCAATCTTCATTAACAAATCGCCGGTATTTGAATGATTTAACTGAACGAGGAAACCGTCGCCAAGCTTTGCAACCGCTCGAATTCCATAATTCCCCACTTCGGTTTTTGTGAACCCTGTGGAGTTTCCGTCCATATCAAATTTTGTAAAACAGAGATATTTCAAGTCGCCACGGCTGAAAACCGCAAGAGAATTATCGCTGTAAACAACGGATGAAACGTATTCACTTTTGAAACCGTTTGAAGTTGTTTTATCCCATAAAAGTTCTCCGTCTTTGCTTATCATCGCTATACGACCATATGTTGTATTCGCCGATGACCACGA
The DNA here is from genome assembly GCA_012519925.1 of Clostridiaceae bacterium. GTDB lineage: Bacteria > Bacillota > Clostridia > Acetivibrionales > Acetivibrionaceae > Acetivibrio. Next base: position 7,532 of record JAAYPF010000147.1, on the reverse strand, counting down.
AGGCGTTGTGCCAAAAACGATGATGAAATCATTGCTTTCGAGGTATCCTTCATGCACCATGTTGGGAATGTCAACACTCCAGACCACTTTCCCATCAACAGATTTTGTGAAGATGATTTTGTCATATACGTCAAACTTAAGCTCATTGTCATATTTCATCACGTAATCAAATTGATATAAAGCACCTTTGGCATTCGGGTAGTGGTTAAAAAGGTTCCTGCTGCTGTTACGATAGTTCCAAAAACTTTCCAAATCTTCTGGAGTTGGATTATCTTGAAAAATCTCATATCCGTCGACACTCTTTTGTATAACTTCAGCAGTTTTTCCGTACGAAAATGAGTTTGTGGTTATATCGTGGTAAATACTCTTAATCTCTCCTCTTGAAAGCCCTTCTGTGGTTAATCTGTATTCCTTAAAGAAAGAGACTGCTGCTTCGTATTCTTTAGCCTCCGTATATATGGTTAATCCGGAAACAGTACTGATAAGCAGTACCAGACAGGCGGCTACTGCTATCCACTTGCTGTGCAGCAACCTGCTTGTGCCTTTTTTAGGTTTATAGTTCGTTGCTTCCTCAACAAGGTCAGAATCAATATATGATATTATCGAGTACATTTTTTCACCCTTCATATAGAAATGCCCTCCTTTTCAAGGTAATCATGTAGATCGTTCCTTAGCCTCAGCATCATTGAAGCCAATTTACTATAACTTATGCCGAATTCTTTTGCTAATGTGCTCAGCGGTTGACCATGCCAATATCTGCGCACAAACAACACACATTTCTCCGTATCTAAGTTACGTAACCAACAATTCAAAGCTTCTCCAATCTCATTATCACTCGATGTAACCGTCTTATCGGGTATTTCGGGCATACATTCTTCGAGTTCACTGAGCAGCATTGTCAATCCGCTATATCGTTTCTGTGCTCTGCTTTTACGAAAATAATCAATAGAGATACAACGCACAATTCGACCAAGGTATGTAGATAATGATGTCGGTCTATCCGGTGGGATTTGATTCCACGCTGCCATATATGTATCGCTAAGACATTCTTCACAATCTTCATTATTGCCAAGTACATTCATTGCAATAGTTCTTAAATAGGGATTGTACTTCCGCCGTGTTTCATTCAATGCGTTCTCAGATCTCGACCAGAAAAGGTCTATAATCTGCTTGTCATCCATATAATCCTCCTCACACATGTTTTAAGGCCTTCACTAATATAGTCGTAAAACATGTGCTAAATATTGCATGAGTTTTTGGTTTTACGTAAAATAAATCAGCCAGAATGAGCTAATTCTGGCTAACTACAAAATGTTAATAATATCACCTTTTAGTTCTTGGTCATGATTTACATTATAGCCATGATGTAACATGTGGATAACTCAGCATCCAACCTGACCACACAACCATCTAATACTGCCTTTATGTTCAACTCTTATTTTCCTTTAATTCTAATTCTCCTGATTGGTTTACTACTACATTAGGGTTAGTATAGTATCCTCTGTTTTTTTTCATTAAGGGGTGGGATACTGCATTTTGAGGACACCACTGGATACATGCCATACACTGGACACACTTACTTCCCCATATTAGATTTCCTTCACTAATAGTAATATTTTTAGTCGGGCATAACTTCACACATTGGTAACAGTGCACGCATTGTTCTTTGGCATAAAAATTAGAGCCTACCTCGCCAAATAAACTCCTTTGTTTATTAGACCTACTATGATATATTTTTGCTATTAGATTAGGTTCTATATACCCAGTCTTTTTGTTCTTGAGAATAAAGCCTGCAATTTTTTTTATTTGTATCTCAGTTTTTTTGAGGATATATTCTTGATAAACTCTCGGAAATGCTCCATATTCAAGTATGTAGTTACCGGGCATTCTGATTTTGTATTCTTGCAAAATTACATCTTTATCAGATAACGCTTCTCTTATGTCCTGTAAAGCATATCCCAAAGTTCCACCATAATTAGCAATTGCAAATACTTGTTGACCCTTTCTCAGACTTATGCCTTTTATTGCTCTTAAAGCTATTTCTGGAACATGAATATAGTAAACCGGGAAAACGAATCCCACAATATTATACTCTGCAACCTTATAATCTTTAGCTTTAAGCAGTGGTGCCAAAATTGTGTCCCCTATTTCTTTTTGTATTCCTTTTGCTATTGAGTAGGAATTCCCAGTTCCACTGAAGTAAAAAATAATATTTGACATAATTATACTCTCCTTATAATTTGCACTTAGTCTACTGCAGTTAGACTAAAACGAACAAAGAAAGTCGCTCGTTTTAATGCTTCCTTAATTTAATCGCCTCTCTGTGCTTTTTCTAATTTGGCTATTTCATGTAAAATCTCTAAAAATTCATCTGAATAAGAACTCGTAGATACACCCGGACCACCATGTAAATATAAGAGAACAGGATTGTTCATGTCTTCTCCATAGATACTGATCCATTGTTTTGTTTCGTTGTTGTCAACGTACACCGACTCATTAATTCCGCCTTCAGGAGTTCTAGTATTTATCTTCTGCCCGACAAAACGCACTATAAAAAATAGTACAATAGTAGAAATCAAAACAATCACAAGCCATTTAATAATTTTCAACAATCGTATGCCAATTTTTTCATTCCATAATACTCCTATTAGTAACATATAGTGTCAAGTTAATATGAATTACAAAATAATCCAACTCTATTATATGGCAAAAAAAGAATAAATACAATCTGCTATTATGCATTTTGCTTTAATTCTCGAAGGCAGTAAATTTCGTCAGCCACATCTTCATAGTTATTCTTGGACTTTGCTTATATAACGAATATTGTTGTAACTCTTTATATCTATCATTTTCTTACTATCTTATATAATTCAAAGGAATTATAGTTGTTAGGTTACACTACTTCTGTGTCATCCGTACTGTCTCCTCAACCCTACAAATTCATCTATTCTATCGACAACCCTACATAATTTTAGTTTCAAATTTACCATAATAAAACGCCTTCCATATGTTTCCACAAACTCATAACGAGGGATTTCAGAACAAAAGGGGCTACGCCCCGTTTAAAACTCACATGGTACACTTTTACATTTCTTTTGAAAACCTTGCGTCTTCTGCGACTCAAGGTTTTATTTTTTTAGAAAATCAATGCACTTTCTTAGAAAATAAAAAATTGGGCAAAGTTGCAAGAAGATGCTAACAATGACCCAATTAAAGAATATCGGAAAAAGTACTATATAGAAAAAATATACTGGCTTTGGTCTTTTTCTTCCAAATGTATTTCATCACATTTAACACGAAATACCCGCTCTATTTCCCTACTATTATATACAGCCTCGGGAGTATCAAATATGACTATTTCTCCCTTATCCAACAGACAAACTTTATCACAATAAGTCAGTGCACTGTTCAGATCATGAATTGCCATGATTACTGCCTTTCCCATGTTCTTTAGCTCTTTTATAATATCCAATATCTCAAGTTGGTGGTTTATATCCAAATAAGTTGTTGGCTCATCTAGAAAAATATAATCTGTATCTTGGGCTAAAACCATGGCAAGATAAACTTTTTGCCGTTCTCCACCAGAGAGCTCCTTAACGTTTTTGTTCCTGTATTTTTTTAGCCCCAGCTTCTCCAAAGCATTTTCAACAATAGCCTTATCCTCATCGTGGGGTATTCTGGAAAATCCTAAATAGGGAAATCTACCGTGCATGACCAGATTATAAACAGATATATTTGGAGCAATCCTTATTTGAGGAAGAAAAGATATCTTTCTTGCCAGCTTTTTATCAGGAATGTTACAGATGCTTTCCCCATCAAGCATAATATTCCCGGAGTAAGGCTTTAGCAACCAGGATGCTGTTTTTATTAAAGTAGTCTTTCCACAGCCGTTTTTCCCAATTATACTGGTTATGCTTCCCTTCTCAAAAAATATATCTATATTTTTAATTATCTCAATCCCTCTATATCCGGCGATTACATCCTTTAAACTAATCATCTACAACTCTCCTCTTTTGCTTAAGCAACAGATAAATGAAAAAGGGACCTCCTAAAAATGACATGACTATTCCAGCTGGAACTTCATATGGAGCAAACATGGTACGAGCCAATATATCGCAAATTAAAGCGAATAAGCTGCCCATCAAAGCAGAAACGGGGACCAGCAATCTGCTGTCATATCCTATAATAAATCTGGAGGCATGGGGGATTATAAGTCCTATAAAACCCAGTAGTCCTGCAAAGCTTATTGCACTGCCTGCAAATAATGATGATAATACTATAAAAATAAAACGGTATCTAGACACGTTTAATCCCAAGGACTTAGCCGTCTCATCCCCTAAAGACAGAACGTTCATGTCATAGCTAAGTATAAATACCGCTACAAATGATATAGATATCAGTATTCCAGGCAGCTTAATACCGTTCATGGTAACACCGGACAATCCGCCAATTAAAAAACTTGTCCTGCCTATGGCAGTATCCGGCCAAAGGGTAAGGAGTGTGTCGGTAATGGCACCAATAAAGCTAGACACTGCAACTCCGGACAATACTATTGTAATCCTAGATGCTCCTGTTTTCTTTGCAATAAAATACACTAATAATGTGACCATAAGAGCTCCAATAAAAGCTGCTATAGGCATTAAAGTAATATATGCAGGAAATAACGCTATAATCAAAGTAGTGAATAAGCCTGCCCCTGAATTGACACCTATAATGCTAGGTCCTGCCAGGGCATTGTTTAGTACTGTTTGCAGTATTAAACCCGATAATGACAGTGCACAACCTGCATAGATTGCTGCTAGGGTCCTTGGTATCCTGACATAGTTTATAATCTGAAATTCCTTTGAAATTCTATCTCCTTTGAATATGACGGAAAATGTTTTGGACAATGGTATATTTGTTGATCCAATACTAACACTTAACGTTGCAAAAAACAGCAATAAAAAAGTAAGCAAAACTATAACAAAAGTGTTATGGCTTCTAGTATTCTTAGTTAAAAATTTCCGGATATATGATTTCTGCAAGATATTTATAGCTTTCACCCCATTTTGCATTTGGCTTGTAGTGGAACAATTCCTTTGGCAATATTATATATTTGTCGTTTTTTACAGCACTTAAATTACTCCATGCCGGGTTTTTTTCTATTCCGTTTCTTAATGCTTCGATAGCTTTTTCAGTATTGCCCATTGTAGTAACAAATATGAAATCCGGGTCTTCCTCTATTATCTTCTCGATACTCAATTCCTCCAACAAAGATGGATGTTTATTTGCAATATTTACAGTTCCTAAGTCTTCTAGCATCTTACAAGTCAAATTGTCATCCTTCTTAGCCTTTGCTCCGCTGGAAAAAGCACGAACAAATAATACTTCGGGCTTATCTGAACTATCATTTTCTATTTTAGATAATATGCCCTCTATATCGTTCTTTACCTTAAGCCCATGCTCCTGATACAAATCCTTGTTTCCTGTAATGTCTGTACATATGTCCAACATCTTTAAGTAATCTTCAAAATACTCTACTTTAAAATAGGCATGTGCTATATTAGTATCTTTCAATATTTCTGCCATTTTTAAATGGTTTTCAATATCAGGTGACAACAAGATAAAATCAGGTGACATAGACAATATTTCCTCAATATTTGGCTCCTTTACAGTTCCTACAATACTGATTTCATCTGATACCTCTAGGCGACCTTCCTCGATTACATCATCAGTTATCCCTATTACTTCTCCTCCAGTCAATACCCATGTTTCAGCATAAGACCCCACCAGGGATACAACCCTTTCCGGCCTCTTTTCTAAAACAACTGAATTGCCACGGGAATCGATAAAGGTATAATATGCTTCGTGATTTTTATTATCTCCATTAACTTTTTTATTTATATTTCCATTACTGCATCCGGTTACTATAAGTATGAGCAATAATAATAACGCCAGAATTTTCTTTTTCAATTTCAACACTCCTAACTGCGATTATGGATTTATGGTTACAATGATTTGCTTATTTTCTTACATGTTTTAATAGTAGCATTTTATAGATTTCTTTTAAAATACAATAACACAATCACAATTATAGGTTTTACCTATATAGTAAAACAAAGGCTTCAGTAGCCCAAAGGTTCTATAGAGCCTTTATTTCACCAACCTGCTTGCTGAATGTTTTTTTATACAGGTTGATATGTTTTTATTGTCCCTTACCACTTCTATTAAGCTTTTCATTCCTTTGGTTAACACCTTGTCTTTATGGTGGACTATACTGAAATATCTGTCCCAGGCTCCCTCTGCACTCTCGATAACATGTATCTGGGAGTTTTTTATTTCTTTCTCCACTAAACAAATAGAGATAACTGCTAAATAGTTATTATTTATTACTTCCTTTTTTATGGCCTCAGGGCTATTACCTTCAAAAGCTATCTTTATCTCAAATCCGTTATTGGACATATATTTTTCGAAAAGCTCCCTTGTTCCACTGCCCTTTTCCCTCATGGCAAAGCTTTCATCAGCAAGCTCTTCTAATTTAATGGTTTTCTTTTTTGCAAAAGGATGGCTGGTGCTACAAATGAGAACCAGATAGTCTTTAACTTCCGGAAAGCATATTAAATCAGGGCTCTTTATTTCCCCTTCCACAATTCCAATATCTATTTCAGAGTCTAAAAGCTTGCTCTCTATAATTTGGGTGTTATTCACGTAGGAGTAAACTTCAATATTGGGTTCTTTTTTAGCAAATATATTTATTAAATCACTTAATATACACTCACCAACAGTTATAGTTGAGCCTATTCTTATTTTCTCCTTTTGATTTATATTGAGCATTTTCTCTTCCATTTGATCAAATTGCTTCACTACACTTTTGGCATAGGAAAACAGTTTTTCCCCCGCATCAGTAATATATAGTCTTCTGTTTAGGCGGTTAAACAACAGAACCCCGTAATGTTCCTCCAGCTCTCTGATGGCCTGACTTACTGTGGGTTGCGAGATATAAAGCTTGGATGCCGCAGCACTCATGCTCCCGTTTATTACCACCTCTATAAAAATCCTCAAATGCCTTATTGTCATATTTTTTCCTCCTGATATATCAAAAATTTATCGGCTTCAATTTAGTATGTATAGGTTTTACCTATACATATGATAAGATTTTATCATTTTACCACCTTCTAAACAATTGTTATAGTATAATTAGGATCATTATTTCTCTATTAGTTCGGAGGGTGATATTTTGTGAATATATTGATCATAGGTGGCGTAGCTGCTGGCACCAAAGTAGCTGCAAAGCTGAAAAGAGATAACTACAATGCACAGGTAACCATATTAACAAAAGGTAAAGATATTTCCTATGCAGGATGCGGGCTACCCTATTATGTTGGAAATGTAATTGAAAATCGTAAAAGCTTAATAGTCAATACTCCTGAACGCTTTTCCAAATTAACCGGTGTAGAAGTGTTGACTGAAATTGAAGTGACAAAAGTAAATCCTGACAAAAAGGAAGTAGAAGCTCTCGATTTAAAGACTGATAAAACCAATACTTATACTTA
>JAAYPF010000146.1 GCA_012519925.1 Clostridiaceae bacterium | reverse complement strand
CTTTAGCAAAATCCGTTCTTTTGGCTAAATGATTTGTTTTATCTAATCATTTAATTTGTTTCGCAAGTTACTCAATTAATTAACGAGTTCCTTATCGTCTTACACTGTTTACTTTTCAAAGTCCATAATGCTCTATTTCAGTCACTCGCTCGGAGCGACTTTTACATATTACCACGCTGTCTTCACTTTGTCAACACCTTTTTTATTGGTATTTTTTTATTTTATTCATCTTCTCGACTTAAGTCTTTCAGATGCGACAGCTTTTAGATTATAACACTATAAATGAATTAAAGTCAAGATCTTATTTTAAATTAAAAACAAATTAAAAACAAATTTATTTATTCGTTTTTCTTATGCATAATATATTATCTCATTATTAATAAATAATACCCAAGATATCTCATTATTATTCCTATTTGCTCTTTATTGATTTAAAATCTGTCTTAAATTTTCTATATCCTTTAAATATACATCTTTTAAGGCTGCATTATATATAATACTCGCCGGATGATATAAAGGATACAATTTATACTCCTTATCCTTTACATCAACATTATTGATCGAGCCATGCCTTTGACCTATTGAGGCTTTATGATCTCTAAGAACAGATCTCAAAGGGACATTGCCAAGAGTAACAATGTATTTAGGATTAATTATATCTATTTCTTCAATAATATACTTCCTGTTTTGGTCAATCTCTTCTTTTGTTGCAGGTCTATTTGATACCCTGCCTGTATCGGGATTAGTCTTCGAAAGTCTATGCTTTATAGCATTTGTTATATATATTCCTTCCCTGTTTAGACCTAAAATATCAAGAAACTGTGCTAAATTTTTGCCAGCCATTCCTACAAAGGGCTTTGCCTGAGCAACCTCATCTTTGCCTGGTGCTTCACCAATCAGCAATAGTGATGAATCAGGGTTTCCATCACCTGTAACAATCTCTTTGCCATCAAATTCTTCTTTATATCTTCCATATAATATGTTCAATCGCTCTGTTTTTGACATAAACCATCCATCCTCTGTTTTACCTTTTTTATATCCTCCCACATTAAGACCTTTTTCGATTCATCTCTTAACAATGCCGCTGGATGAAAAGTCGGCATAATCCAATACCCCTTTTTTTCAATCCACTGCCCTCTGATTTGAGTTATTCTTGCATTTCTATCTACTACGTACTTCATAGCAGTAGCACCTAAACAAACAATAATCTTAGGCTTTATAAGTAAAAGCTGATTTCTCAAATAGGGTAGACACCTTTCAGCTTCCTGATCTGTAGGCACTCGGTTACCCGGTGGTCTGCATTTTACTACATTAGCAATATAATACTGGTCTTCTCTTATCATTTGTGCCTTCAACAGAGTATCTAATAGCTTACCGGCAGCCCCAACAAAAGGCATTCCGGACTTATCCTCCTGCTCACCGGGTCCTTCTCCAATCAATAACAACCCAGCCTCTTTATTACCACGTCCAATTACTATATTGGTTCTTCTTTTACCCAACTCACAGTTATAACATTGCGTACAAGTTTTAATTAGTTCTTCCCAGTTTAACATAACTTATTATACTCCTGTTTTGTCAACGCCCCATATCAACTTATGGAGCTGTATCTGAAACCTCACATCCAGCCTGTCGGACAATATCCAATTAACCATGTCTTCATAATTTATTTTTCTGTATACAGGAGAAAAGGTTATTGTACCTTTTAGGTAATTGCTCTTTATTATCTCTTTAGCCCAATCGTAGTCGGCTCTACTTCCAATTACAAACTTAATTTCATCTTCATTCCTCAAATATTTAAAATTATCTAGCATCATATTTTCAGAACATCCTGAAGATGGAGCTTTCATATCCATAACCCACGAGTGACCTTCAGTTAATAATATATCCTCTATAGAAACCGCTCCATTTGTCTCAATTGTAACGATGTAACCCTCTAAAAGGGCTAATAGCTCTTTTAGATCTACTTGTAACAAAGGCTCTCCACCTGTAATACAAACCCTTTTGTAGTGAAGCCTTTTAACTTGTTCGAATATTTCTACAGGTGACATCTGAACCCCATCTTCATAAGCATATGTTGTATCACAATAAGAGCATCTTAGGTTACAACCTGTAAATCGAACAAAAATGGTAGGAAAACCGGAAGATAGGCTTTCTCCTTGAATACTTAAAAAAATTTCATTTACCTGCATCTGTTTCACCCTTTAATAAGCAATCTTAGTCTGCCATATCTTTCGCATCTATTGTTATATAACTTGTAGGCGTCTCCCAAAGGACTATTTTCTCTAAAGTGCATTCCACACCTTGTAATCTCTTCAAAAGCTGGTCCCAAATCCACAACCCGAGCATCTCACATGTCGGATTAAAATCTAATATATCATTTAGATATTTATGGTCAATTCGAGTAAGTATTTCGTCTTCCACAATATCTTTTAAATCATGGAAATCCATAACTAATCCACTCTTATCCGGCATCCCTTTTAAGGTTACTTCAAGTTTATATGTATGACCGTGAATATTTTTACACTTGCCCGGATAATCATTTAAATGATGAGCACAGTCAAATGTAAATATCTTGGTTATACTTATTTTTGCAATTTTCATAAATCCGTTCCTTTCAATTAGGTTAGCTCATTTCTAATCTACCTATATTAATCATTCTAAGTATTCTATCGGATCCTCAATCCCAGCATCTTTAAAACCTTTAAGTCTTAAGACACAGCTATCACAAACTCCACAGGCCTTATCTCCACCCTTATAACAACTGGTTGTCAAATGGAGAGGTGCTTTATTCTCACATGCGAGCTTAATAATTTCTGCTTTACTGAGATTTAACAACGGAGTTTCAATCTTTATCGGTCTGCCGTTTACACCTCTTTTAGTACCAACCTTTATCATTTTTTCAAAGGCTTCAATAAATTCAGGTCTACAGTCAGGATAACCGCTATAATCTATAGCGTTCACACCTATATAAATTGCATCTGCATCCATTGCTTCCGCATACCCTACTGCATAACTAAGAAATATGATATTTCTAGCAGGTACATAAGTCACAGGTATGTTTGGCAACCCCTTATATTCAGGCACATCAATGTTCGAATCGGTTAATGCACTTCCGCCTACATTGTCAATACGAATAAATTTATGACTCTTTATTTTATAATACTTTACAACTTGCTTAACGCAATCGAGTTCCTTCTTGTGGCGTTGTCCGTAATCAAAGGATAAGGGGTAAACCTCATAACCTTTTGCTAATGCTACAGATAAACATGTAGTACTATCAAGACCACCCGAAAGAAGAACAACTGCTCTACTCATAATTGCCAGCCTCCCTATTTTGCTTAGGTGTTTTTAAAAAAATTTACCAGTCTAAATTTATAGTCCAAAACCAACAATAAAGCTAGAAATTTTAAACATAAGAACATTATTTTGCAATGCAAAAAATGTATCATAGCTTTTTTGAAAAACCAATAGACCAGTTATTTTCTAATCACCTTATTCCAAACTCAACATATATAAGTATAACAATATGTACAAGCTTTATCAAAGAATAATTTGCTATTTTATTTAATACATTTTAAGTAATAAGCACAACAGCCAATTGCACCATTAAGCTGAGGGTTCTTTGGTACCACTATATCACCCCAACCAAGATCCGCTCTAATAAATTGTATGAGAGCTTCATTATTTGCAACTCCACCTGTCAGTACAAGGTGTTCTGCAGGAAAACGAGCAATTATTGGCTTTATCCTTTTATATAGCGAATAGTTTACTCCTGCTGCTAACTGTTCTAGTCTATAACCTTCAGAAATTCTCCCGATTAACTCCGATTCACCAAATACTGCACATGTTGAGCTTAGTTCTACAGGATCATTATAATGTCTTGTCATTTCCTCGATACTTATACCTATTATATTTGCCATATTCTCAAGGTATCTTCCACAGGAAGCAGCACACTTATCATTTAAAACCATATCCACCATTCTACTACCTTTTACCGATATCACTTTGCTATCCTGTCCACCTATATCAAGAAGCGTAAAATCGGTAAGACCTGTTTGCCACAATGAACCAAAGGTATGTGCTTTTAGCTCGGTAATAATTTCTGCATTACTTACATTAATATTATTTCTACCATAACCGGTACTTATTACTTTTTCGACCTTATCCATCTCTAGTTTGCCAAAATCAACTCTTATTGCATTATTCTCATTTTTGCAATAATCTCTATAAAAAGTTGCTGTATCATAAATCTTTGTGCAAAACAAATTGTTATCTTCGAAAACTGCAACTTTAACAGCCCTACTCCCTAAATCAATACCTAATATTCTCATTTCACACCACCTTACATTTCCATATTGCAAACAATTAAGGATTTATCCACAAATATATATTTGCACTAAACGTTTTACATTGATTTTAGACACTACCATTTATATAGTTAAAAATCAACTTATACCAACATATCAATAAAAGACTCTATCCTAAGTTTACTTCTTGAATCTAAGTTTCCAGGACGGTCACCCTCAAGTGTAAGAATGGGCATCTTCAATTCTTTTCTTATGACAATATCCTCTATACCTCTAAAACAAAAAGCCTGAGTATAGTGAATAATCCCATCAATTTCTCTTTTCTCAATCTCGTTCTTTATATCACGAATTCTTCCATATAAATCATAGGGATAGGTAAAATTTCTATAAACCTCAACAAGATCGTCAATCTCTATACCATCAGACATGGTAAACTGTCTTTGAACTTCATTATACACAATTCTAGCACCCATAGTTTCAACGAGTTCATACAAATCACTATTTATGGGCGGAACCCCAATATATCCCAACCTGACCTTTTCCGAACGTGCTTCCCTCTTCTCCATGGTAGCAATCTCCTCTTCGAGCTTTTCAGCAAAAACTCTATAATTACTATCAAAGTCACTGCTCGAAACCTGCCAGATATGATTTTCAAAGCCCGACACCTTGTTATACTTCCAAGTCAACTCATCGACATATATAAGCCGCTTCCTTATCGAGTCCAATTGATCTTTTATTTCTTGTGCCTGTTCAAAATTAGTACCAAAGGCATTGCATAACTTTTCCATCTCTGACTTTAAGGCATCATAACCTTTAGAATTCGGATACGAAAAGGGAATACATTTTATACCTTTCAAATTCAAAACCTCTGAAAGTGCCCTCGCATTTGAACAATCACCTTCTACTACACTAACAACGGCATCAATGTCCTTTGAGTCTAGCACCGCAGAATATATTCCCTTTATCCAAGAGCATGTGTTTCTCGGAAAGCCTTCACTTTCAGCTTCCTCAATAAACCTTATTGCATTTTTATTAGTTATAAAAATATTATTTAAGTCTACTGGTTTAAAACCTGCAGCATATACTATTTCCACTGGTATACTTGTTGTAAATCCAATACTTTTCAATGGTTCACCTCTTCTTTGAAAAAACAACACATTTAAATAAACGCTCTATTTTTTGGTATTTTATAAACAAATTAACGACCATAAAATAACAAAGCCTCTTTTCCCCATAGCTCTTGTGCCTCCCGTCTAAAATTACTTTTAGAACGTTACACAAACAGCAAAGTACAGTTCAACATTATATATAAACACAAACCCATAATGTTAAAAGTACTTGATGAGAAAATATCAGAGGCATTTTTAATAGTCCCTTAATTTCCTATTATAATATAAAGAAAGAAAACTTGAAAGTCATTCACTCATTTTTAAAAATAATAAATCAAGGAAGTTCTAATAGTGATATTAAATAATCATAATCACATTTTCACCAATCTAGTAAAAAATGTGTTATCCGTAATTAAATCAGGATTTGGAATAGGATTAATTCGATGCATTGAATAAGGATTAAAGCTAGCATTAACTACATTGTCATGCTCATCCATCTCAAGAATTGCATGATGCAAAAAACTATCCCTCATATAATATCTCATATCAATAAAAATGTATCTAGTCACATTGCCGATATTTTCACATAATACATGTGGAACCGGAGTAAATTCGCTAAAAAACTTACCTACATAAGAAAAGTTAACTTTTCTGAGAACTTCCTCCTCTATTTTATCAAGCTCCTTAAATATTTTTATCTTTTGTTTTAATAAATTCTTTTCTCCGACAACATTTCTTCCTGGCTCTTCTAATATGAAATGCCATCTAAAAAGTCCTGTCACCGAAGGTAACAAACTTAATTTTTCACATTTCCCGTTAAAATTCTTATGGATATTGTTTGAAACGAGATATTTCATTAAAACTCTCAGCAAAATGTATGAAATAAATAGAATAATAGAATAATTTCTAAACCAAGAAGGAGATACTATATACCCCACTAAAGCTGTAAGAAACAAAGGATCAAAGGAATTTAAAATTCCTAAAGAAAACTTTTTGTTGCAAAAAGGCCATAACAGCTTAGCACCATAGGAATTTAACAAATCAAAGCCCGAATGTGCCAATCCACCTAACAAAGACCATAAAAAAAGTCCATATATGCTCGTTCTATAAATAATGCTTAACACGACAGATATAATCCCCGCCGAAACAATAAGACCTAATAACGAATGGGTAAGACCTCTATGGTTTTTTAAGTAAACATAATCCCCCCATTTCTGAAAAACAATATCAATGTCTGGAAAAACCGATCCAATTACCATACTTACTGTAGCTGCGTCATAAATGGACATCTCATTTCCGGTAAGCTTTGCGACAGCAGCTCCAATAACTCCATGCGTTATGGGATCCATTCAAACACCCTCCCACTTTTTGAATTATTTCTAAGAAGTGATTACATTAGTTCGTTTTAAATAAACTTGCCTCAACGGGATCTTCATTCAAAATAGTATAAAGAGTAACTGAGCTGTTAATTTTCATTTCTAATCTTATCATCTCTTTTGATTATAGAAGATATTATATCACTTTTAAAACTTCTAGTCATGAGTAATATGTACCATTTTTTTCACTTATTTATTTATTAATAAAATTATCTTCTATTATCTTACTAGATTTCTTTTCATTATAGATATAGTACCAAATACCATTTTTATACACTGACTCCCCAGGAAGTGTAAAAGTCTTAATCTCATTTACTTTAATATTATTAACTTGCCGAACAAAAAATTCAATATCATCTATTTCAATATTTGTTCTCATATTCTCCTTAAGCACAGAAAAAATGCTACCTGCTTTGAGAATATATTTAGCTTTAAGTTTTTGATTAATAAATTCTTTGAAAAATAGTTGTTGTGCCTCAATCCTACCAATATCCCCGTCTTCGTAACCTTCCCCTCTGTGGTTTCCTTTTCTGTACCTTACAAATTGTTCGGATTTTCTTCCATCAAGAACTTGTTTTCCCTTCTTTAGATGAATATGAAGTCCTTGGATAGGATCATCATAATCCATATCCATTGGTACATTTAGCTCTACGCCCCCCACTATATCGACAATCTCTCTAAAACCTTTAAAGTTTAAAGTCATAAAGTAATCAACCTTTAACCCTGTAATCTTTTCAACCTCACTTATAACGAGTTCTTCTCCTCCTTTTGACACTAAAGCATTTATTTTTCCATACTTCCCATTAGCTTTAACCCTTGTGTCCCTCGCTATTGATAAAATATTTATCTTTTTCTTTGTTGGATTGAAATTAATTAATGCAATAACATCAGATCTTAGCTCTTCATCATCTAAACCTAGCAGCAGCAGATTAGTACTCTGGTCAATACCAGTAACACTAGGCATATAATTCACCTTTTTTAAAGGCGTACTTTCCGCATAATACTGTATTTCGTGTGAATTAAATGAATTTAGCGTATATATGCCCTGCACAAACAAAAAAATAGATAGTATTAAACTTGTCCAAAAAGTAAGTCTTCTTATGCTCATATTTCTCCCAATCCATAATTTAATTATATTTAAATAACCTTTATTCTAGGAATGATATTTCACAGGTAAAATGTTTTTACAATTTAAATCCTAATTATAAGCTTTATCGCGTCCAACATAAAATTATTATATGTAGAACAAATAATTTAATGCGAAAAAAAAGAACCTGAGATATATCAAGTCCTTCTTTTCTCATTAATAAATATTCTTTCACAAGATTAAAACAAACTTTCTCTATCTTTACGCTGAACTCTAGAAGTTCTTCGCGACACATTCTATAGCCTTAGTATTATAAATGCTTTATATTTTATATATCAAGCTTTGACTTAAGTCTTCCAATTGCTTCCTCAGTGCTTTCCCTGCTTGCGAAAGCAGTTAAGCGGAAATACCCCTCACCACTTGGTCCAAAACCCGACCCTGGTGTACCAACAACGTTAGCTTTCTCTAATAATTTATTAAAAAACGCCCATGAGCTCAATCCCTTAGGCGTCTGTAACCAAATGTAAGGTGCATTAACTCCACCAAACACTGTAAGCCCCATACTTATTAAACCTTCTCTTATTATAGATGCATTTGTCATATAATAATCTATTGTTTCTTTTATTTGCTTTTGCCCTTCTTCTGTATAAACAGCGACTGCGGCTTGCTGTATTATATAAGGTACACCATTAAACTTTGTAGTCTGCCTCCTGTTCCACAGTTTATTAAGTTGATGAGCCTCACCACTTTTAGTATAGGCAATAAGCTCTTTAGGAACAACAGAATAAGCACACCGCGTTCCCGTAAATCCCGCAGTTTTTGAAAAACTTCGAAACTCTATGGCAACTTCCTTCGCTCCTTCTATTTCATAAATACTGTGAACAACATTCTCCTCACGTATAAAAGCCTCATATGCAGAATCATAAAGTATTATTGATTTATTGTTTTTAGCGTAGTCTACCCATTTCTTAAGTTGCTCTTTTGAAAGCGTCATACCGGTGGGATTGTTTGGAAAACACAGATAAATCATATCCACTTTGTCTTTCGGCAATTCAGGAATAAAGTCATTTTCAGCAGTACAAGAAAGATAAGTGATTTTTTCAAAACGCCCGCTGTCATCGATTATACCTGTTCTTCCTGCCATAACGTTGCTATCTACATAAACGGGATATACTGGATCCGTAACTGCAATAATATTATCGAGGCCGAATATCTCTTGTATATTTCCTGTATCGCTTTTTGCTCCGTCACTTACAAAAACTTCATCTTCATCTAAGCTTATTCCCCTTTTTATATAATCATTTTCTATAATTTTGTTTATCAGGAAACCATAACCCTGTTCAGGACCATAACCTCTAAATGTTTCAGCTTTTCCCATTTCATCAACAGCGACATGCATAGCTTCAATTACTGCAGGTGCTAAAGCTCTTGTAACATCTCCAATTCCTAGACGAATTATATTTGCATTAGGATTTTCTCCTATATACTTGTTTACCCTTCTTGCTATCTCAGCAAAAAGATAACTTCCCTGAAGTCTTAAATAATTTTCATTTATAATTGCCATAGATCATTTCCTTTCTTTATTAAAATTGAATTACTCAAGCACTATTAAATTCGTATATCTCCATCAAACACTTTAGTTGCAGATCCCGTCATGTATACATGATTATCTTTTTCATTCCATTCAATTAAAAGTTCTCCTCCTAACAGCTTAACAACTGCACACCTATTACTCATATCATTAAGTACCGACGAAACCAACACCGCACATGCACCTGTACCACAAGCAAGAGTTTCTCCGGCACCTCTTTCCCATACTCTCATCTTTAAAGTATTTCTATCTATTACATGCACAAATTCTGCGTTAATCTTTTTAGGAAACAAACTGTGATTTTCCATTTTGTGACCTATAAATTCGAGGGGAAACTTTTCAACATCATCAATATAAGTAACTGCATGGGGATTTCCCATTGATATACAAGTTACCCTATACTCTCTGTTCTCAATAATAACAGGCTGTGATATAAAAAATTCCTTTTCGCTATTGACAGGTATTTTAGACGATTCTAATACCGGTTCTCCCATATCAACCTTTATCATTGCAACTTTTTCATTTTGAACCTTCATATTAAGTGTTTTTATTCCTGCCAAAGTATCCACTTTTATAACTGTTTTTTGGGTCAAACCATTGTCATAGACATATTTACCTACACATCTTATTGCGTTGCCACACATTTCAGCTTCTGAGCCATCAGAATTAAACATTCTCATCCTAAAATCACTGGTATCAGATGGCATAATTAACACCAGACCATCCGAACCTATTCCAAAGTGCCTATCGCTTAGAAACTTCGCCACTTCAGGCGGATTATCTACTTTTTGGTCAAAACAGTTGATATATATATAATCATTGCCAAGCCCATGCATCTTTGTAAATTTCATTTTTGCAACACCTCCCTCCTCAACTTGCATTTATTTTATTATAACATACATTTTTTGTATTACAATACACCAATTTAAAAAATTATAACAGCAGCTCAATACCCATTAATCTTTCAGTTTTTTATTATATACCTCAGCAAAAATCAACATTGCTAATTATTTCTCTTTTTGCTACAATAATATAAGTGTGGATTGCTAATTTTAGGCTTTATGACCTTTTAACAAAGCATTATTTGACAACAAACATAAAAACTTATTGGAGGTATAGAAAATGTGCAAAAAGCTGAGTATTTTCTTTTGTGCAACTTTATTAGCTATGACCCTTACTATTAACACATTCGCAGAAGGAAATCTCATAAAAAACGGTTCCTTTGAAGATGTACAAAACGGAACTCCTACCTATTGGAACATTTACTCCTACGTTTCTGACGAAGGTGCATCAGAATTTATAATCGATACCGATAAAGCATATTCCGACAGCAACTGTGTTACAATTATCAACAATGTAGAAAACGATTCAAGATATTCCCAGACTGTCAATGCACAACCAAATAAGAATTATAAATTGTCTTGCTATATAAAAGCTGAGAACATAGGTGATTCAGGCAGTGGAGCAATTTTGTCGGTGGAAGGGCAGGTAAGTGCGACAAATCCTTGGAGAGATACAGATGAACTTTGGGAGTATGTTGAGATGTATGTAAAAACCGGTAAAGGTATCAACTCTTTCAATGTTACTGTAGGCGTTGGAGGTTATGGTGCTTTAAGTACCGGAAAAGCATCCTTTGATGATGTAAGAGTTGAAGAGGTAGATACTATACCTGATGGTACTATCGTCGCTACAGTAGAAATGCCCGCTCAAGATAACTCCTCCTCTGACACCCAATCCGAATTCGATTCCAACACAACTTCCGAGTCTGAAGAAAAACCCAGTAGCAACAGAACTGTATGGATAATACTTGCAGTGTGTATACTAATTGCTGCAGCCGCTATATATTACACATTTAGACCTACTTCACCGGAAGAAAACACTCCTTCGGATGCTTCTCTCCCTTCTAATGATAATAAAGATTCAACACAAGGTTTAGAAGAAGCAAAAAGGGATGAAAAACATAGGGATAGCTGATAACAGTTGTATGAACAAAACAATAGTTCTGGATTACTCTAACTTATTTAGGAGGTGCTTTTAGGCGTGTCTAAAAAACTGTCGGGTATTTGCTTTTTATTATTGCTACTAACACAGTTTATATTCCCATTTAACTGCTTTGCAACAAGTGATAACCTCGTCCAAAACCCTGAATTTGAAGAAGGCAGTATTGATGGTGAACTTCTTTGGGTATCTCAATGCTGGGATACAAACGAAGGTGTTACACATTTTTTGCTGGATGAGCGACAATCGCGTGTAGGTTCTAGAAGTGCTTTAATTATAAATAATTCTGCAAATGATTCAAGGTATAAGCAAACTATTAATGTTAAAGCAAATACCTATTACAGAATGTCTTGTTGGATAAAAACACAAAATGTTGGTTCTGAGAATAAAGGTGCTAATCTTTCCATTGAAAATTCTTTTGATACATCAAAGGATATCAAAGGCACAAGTAATTACTGGGAATATGTTGAGCTCTATGGGAAGACAAGCCCAAACCAGGAGAGCTTTACTCTGACATTAGGCATTGGTGGTTATGGTAGCACAAACACAGGTAAAGCGTGGTTTGACAGTGTTGAAGTGATTGAACTCGACGATTTGCCCCCTGGAAAAACTTTTGTAAGCATGGATCCAAACTGGAGTATACAGCAAAATCAGCCAGGTTCTTATAAGATAAATCCCTTTTTAATTGCCTTTACGGTTGTAATGCTAGGAATAATACTTTCCGCCTTCATTATTGTATATAAAAACAAAAAATCAAACACAAAAACTAAGACTTCTTCACCGATTAGCATAGAGGACCTTCCTACAAAATCTCAGTTTGTGAAGACTAGATTTGACAAAAAAGACTTTGTCATTATGGCTTCAATGTCTTTAACATATCTCTTAGTAGCTCTATTCAACCTCGGCGATTTCAAAGTGCCTACTACCTCTTGGCTTCCGGCAGAATCGGAAGAAAGCTTCGTTATTGATCTAGGTAAGGACACCACTTTATCAAGAATTTATTTTTATTTAGGACTTGGAAAAGGCAGAAATGCCTATGGGAGATATAGAGTCGAATATTTTGATAAAGATAACGGATATATGCATTTGGCAACTTTCACAAAGGAAGATATGTTTATCTGGAAATATATTGATACTGCACCAGTAGAAACAAGGAGACTTAAGTTTATAGTTGATATAGCAGGTGGAACCCTCAATGAAATAGGTATTATGGAGTACGGGAGCACTAAACCTTTAGAGGGAATTACTATAGTCGAAAAAAATATCAGTGAAAAAAGTACCGGAACTGTAGAAAACCTGCTTGATGAGCAGAACCTTGTGGTTTTCAAGCCTTCCTATAAAAGCGATATGTATTTTGATGAGGTTTATCATGCTCGAACTGCCTATGAGCATATAAACAAAATTGAGCCCTTTGAAACAACCCATCCTCCACTCGGTAAAGTCATTTTGTCTTTAGGTATACTACTTTTTGGAATGGTACCTTTTGGTTGGAGAATAATGGGGACCTTATTTGGGGTAGCTATGATTCCTGCAATGTATATTTTCGGCAAAAAGATGTTTAACAAAAGGATCTACGCATTTTTTACAGCTTTTCTCATGATGTTTGAATTTATGCACTTCAGCCAAACAAGGATTGCTACTATTGACAGCTATGTTACCTTCTTCATTATACTTATGTATTACTATATGTATGATTATTTCGTAAACAAGTCCTATGTTTTGGGCTATAGGGAATCTTTAAAATCATTGTTTTTAAGCGGTTTGTTTTTTGGGCTTGGTGCTGCAAGCAAATGGATCGCTTTTTATGGAGCTGCAGGTCTTGCACTGCTGTTCTTTATAACAAAGATAAGCGAATATAATGATTATAAAAAACTAATTACTAAAAACCC
Source organism: Clostridiaceae bacterium (assembly GCA_012519925.1). Taxonomy (GTDB): domain Bacteria; phylum Bacillota; class Clostridia; order Acetivibrionales; family Acetivibrionaceae; genus Acetivibrio. Next base: position 5,506 of record JAAYPF010000146.1, on the reverse strand, counting down.
ACCAAAAGGCTCTTGGGTTTACCGTTTCTTCCCTCTCTATGTAAATAAAACAGTTTTATACTGTGTATTTGCCTTTGTTTTAATGCCATTACTTATATATGTCCTTTCATATACCCCTTGGATGATGGTTCCAGGAGAAGAACACGGACTTAGCCTTTTCTACAAAAACTCACAGAGTATGCTCAGCTATCATTCCAACCTGCTAGATGAGCATCCTTATCAATCGTCATGGTGGGAATGGCCTATTATGACTAAACCAATGGCTTTCTATTTTGGAAGTGATCTAGACCCAAATATGGCTTCGAAAATCTTCACAATGGGTAATCCTGCTATATGGTGGACAGGAATATTAGTCTTTGGCATTTTAACAGTATTTGCTCTTTCTAAAGTAAAGAAACATTATGTACCAATATTTGCTGCCTCTGCCATCACTTTTGTGTTTATGGTCATTCCAGACTCCGTAGCTAACTCTATTAAAACTGGGAACATAGAAAAATGGTGTATGTCCATATGTGCAGCTATCTTAATATTATTACTTGTATTGTTCAAATTTGATAAAAAGCAATTAGTGGTTTCAATTGCTTCTTATATTGTTTCTATCGCTACAATACTGTTTTATTATGGAGCAGAAAGAGATATAAACTATTTCAAACAACTAAGTACTCGCATAGCCATTTTGATTTTTCTTATATTATGTGTTTCAATATTGTTTAGAGGTATATATAAATATGACAGAAAACTTCTCTTAATAATGGCAGCTATGGTGTTTCAATATATACCGTGGATATTTATCACAAGGTCGTCCTATATATACCACTACTTCTCTATAGTACCGTTTTTAATACTTTCAATAGTTTATATAATTAAGATTTTTGTCGATAATTATCCTAAGGGGAAAGTTTTAGCTTATATTTATTTAGGTTTGGTATTTGCACTATTTGTACTTTATTATCCAGGACTTTCAGGACTTGAAGTACCAGTTGAATACATGGGTTATATGAAATGGTTTGGTACCTGGTATTTTTAATTAATGTTTAGGAGGAAATTTTATGTCAGAAAAAATAACATGCTCTGTTGTAGTACCACTTTACAATGAGGAAGAAGTTATCCTTGAGACTTATAATAGGCTAAAAAAAGTCATGGACTCTTTAAATGAACCCTATGAAATAGTGTTTGTAAATGACGGCAGCAGAGATAAAACAGCTCAAATGGTGTATGAAATATGCAACAAAGATAATACAATAAAATTCATTGATTTTGCCAGAAATTTTGGACATCAAACAGCAATCACTGCCGGAATGGATTTTTCTGAAGGCGAATCGGTTGTAGTAATTGATGCCGACTTGCAAGATCCCCCGGAGCTCATTCCTAAAATGATTGAAAAATGGCGCGAGGGCTATGATGTTGTTTACGGACAAAGGGCCAGTAGAAAAGGTGAAACCCTCTTCAAGAAATTTACCGCAAAAGTGTTCTATCGCTTCTTGCGAAGCATGACCGATGTTGATATCCCAGTTGATACGGGAGATTTCCGATTGATTGACAGAAAGGTTTGTGATGCTCTAAAACTTGTTAATGAGCGTAATAGATATATACGAGGTATTATAAGCTGGCTTGGCTTTAAACAGGTTGGAATTGAATTTCATAGAGAAAAGCGCTTTGCTGGAGAGACAAAGTACCCTCTTAAAAAAATGCTAAAATTTGCACTAGATGCTATAACTTCATTTTCATATAAACCATTAAAACTTGCATCTTATGCTGGTATGTTTTTGTCCTTTGCAAGCTTTATTTACCTACTTATAGTACTTTATACCAAGCTCTTTGTCCCACAGGTGACACAATCTGGCTGGGCTTCTACAATTGCTGTTAATCTGTTCTTTAACGGTATTACATTGATGATCCTCGGCATCATAGGGGAATACATCGGAAGAATTTATGACGAAGCAAAAGGAAGACCGTTGTATATTGTAAAACAGACTAAAAACTTTTCAGAAGATAAATCCAATAAAATTGTGGGTAGAAAATAATTCTTGTTATCAAAAGCTCGGAGGTTTAGCCTTTGAGCTTTTTTTACGCCTCTTTCGAACGAAGTGAAAGAGGCAAAAACAAAAGCTCCATGCCCCAGAGTTTTTATTTGTACTTACATTGCATACATACACTCTTTGTAACGCTACAAAAAAGAAAAATCTTGTACACTGACTTAATGCAGTAGTACAAGATTTTTTGGTGGGAGGAGATGGATTCGAACCATCGAAGTCAGAGACAACAGATTTACAGTCTGCCCCCTTTGGCCACTCGGGAACCCTCCCATGTTGGAGCTGGTGGACGGAATCGAACCCCCGACCTATTGATTACAAGTCAATTGCTCTACCTGCTGAGCTACACCAGCATATTAAATTTTAATGGCGACCCGGAAGGGGCTCGAACCCTCGACCTCCAGCGTGACAGGCTGGCATTCTAACCAACTGAACTACCGGGCCGTATATTGTTTGACCTGCTAACTGATCTGCCAGCCATTTCTCATTCTGACAGACCAGCACTTAATACAGGTTAAAATGGTGACCCATAGGGGACTCGAACCCCTGTTACCGCCGTGAAAGGGCGGTGTCTTAACCACTTGACCAATGGGCCATAAATATCATCGGCTTTTGCCTCAATGCACCTTGCGTCAACCGACAAAATATATTCTACCCAGATTAGGACAAAAAGTCAAGCTTATTTTCAAAAATATTTTGTAGAATTTTATGCCCATTTTAGCATTCTATAGATTATATAGCTGTAACCCTTGTATATATAGGCATTGAGCCATATTGATTACTGTCCAAGCAAGTTATACTTTAATTGACAAAACATAGTTTTCTCTAATAATCCACTAGAAATATATTTTCCTATTTCGTATAAGTCTTTTTCTGCCAGTTTTATATTTCAATATAACATCTGATTATTTACCACATTTTCCCAAACAACAACCTAGATACCAGTAAGCAACTTCTTGATAACAATACACATAACGTAACTAAATTAGAAAAAGGCTCCCACCCTAATTTTATTCTCCGTGTATTTTACGTTTATACTTATCCTTGTCACGTTCCATCATTTTCTTCATTTTATACATCAATTTATCACTTCTTTTAATAACATCGTGTATATCTTCGTCCGACTCAGGATTAAAACATGCCGTCCCATAAGAAATTTCCATGGGATAATCAAGATTCTGTTCCTTTATCATCCTTTCCAAATTAGGTTGTATATTTTCTATCGGTTCATAAGTTATACAAATAAACTCGTCCCCTCCTGTACGAAACACCTCTCCCTTGCTACCCACTATGTTTTTTATAAACCTATAGCAGTTACGTATAGCTTCATCCCCAGTATTATGTCCATAATGATCATTTATATATTTCAAAAAATTCAAATCAAATTCCGTTATATGAATATTTTTTAAACGCTCGGGATTTTTAGAAATTTCAACGATTTCTTTTTCAAAGGCATTACGATTTTTAGCCTGAGTCATGAGTTCCAAATCTGCCATTTTTATAATAAGGTCATTTTTCTCCTGATCCGCAATAATCTTTAAATAGCGTTTCCAAGAAAAACTCATTATAATAACTATGGAAATTAAAATGCTTATTGGAAAGGTAACAAAACGTTCACTGTAGATTCTTAAATAATATAAAACAACATCAAATAATGCACCTATTAATACAATCATTAATGGTATCAATAATAATTTAATTCTTGTATTCTTTTCTACCACAATCTCATATATAATTGCCCCTATAACCAATATTATTTCCAGTATAAGCATAGCAAGAAAGAAAACTAATAGATTGAACAATTCTTTAACCCTTGTAATCTGTAAAATGAATGCTGTTAATACAAACAAAGTATGAACGGTGCACATAGCACCTATAATCCTTTTACACCTCTCGCTGCACAGTTTGTAAATATAAAGACTGTATGAAATAGGCATCAGAAATAAGCCATAATAATCGACAAAATAGGATACTTGCGCATTCCCAACAATTAAGCTGAAAAAATCATACTGGTTTATGCTCCATAAACCACTACAAAGCGCACAAATACCGATTATTTTAAAATTATCATCCAAATGTCCAGTTTTAATACGTAACGAGAAATAAATAATAAGCGATAAAATTCCTGCCATAATAATAAATGAACATACTATGATTCCAGGGAACTTTTTTAAAATTAGTGTGGCATAAACGGAATTTTGATTAGCATAAGATATCTTCTTTACTATTCCTGCATATTTAGCATTAACTGAAACCATTTCTATAACAAGTTTTTTCCCATTACTCCCTGACGGAATAGGTATGACATTATTTAAAAAACCTTTATTGTCTATAAATAAATAATCAGAATTACTATAACCATACGAATAAATTTCTTTGCCATCTAATGTAGCTCGTACCGAATTATACGCTGTAAAAATGCACACTGCCTGTGGATCTTTAAAGGCTTCAGGAAGTATTCGGGAAATAGAAAAAGTATCCCCGACCTTTGTTTCATAATTTGTATAAGGCAGTTTAACATCTTTAACCAGCGTAGCATTAACGCTATAGTCCCATCCTTCATTCATAGAGACTAAACCATCAAAATGAAACCTAGTATTCTGATAAGGAAAAACAAAGCCAATAAATAAAAGCGCAAGTAATGAAAACAAACACATTCCTTCAAAAATTCGGCTAATAGTTTTCAAGTTCTAGTACCCTCCAGCGTATACAATTTGTTTTATCTTATTCTAAACCAAATGTACTATTTTTGCACTGTTCATAAAGAAACTCTACAAAGTATACGTATACTTTACTAGATAATCAAGCGACGTGTCTAAATCAATAATAATTTTTTTAAGAAAACCAATGACTTTATAACTCAATTTAATTTTTGACTTTGACTATAAAAAAGTAAAAAGGTTTATAGTAATTATATCATATTTTATATCCTTATATAATTCCTCTAAAAAAATGCACCTCCAAACATTAGATTGTTATCAAACATTTGGGGTGCACTTCACTATTGGCACATAGCCATCTTTGTTAAAGAATCAGTTGTGCCGATTATCTATTTTTCCTCTAAACCAACAGAAATAATATTCCAGAAAGAATCTTTCTCTTTATAGTCTCTATCAAAGATCAGTGGATCTTGTGATCCACGCCATGAATGCTGATCATTGATACCCCATAATGTTACAGATGAGATATTATCTTTGTAGTCACTATAGATCTCGAACAAATCTTTATAAATCTGTGCTTGTTTTTCTGCCATAGCTGAATCTGGTGCTGGGCCATTGCCATCAATAGCAGTTGCAATATCAAGCTCTGTTACCTGAACATCGTAACCTGCTGCAACAAACTTTTCGATTGTTGCTCTGTACTGATCCATTGGTGGGAACTCAATATTTACATGGCTTTGCATCCCAATACCATCAATATTACCAGCTGCTTTTGCGTCAGCTACTAATTCAATGATCTGTTCAGCTTTTCCT